>CANBSW010000012.1 GCA_947372235.1 Chitinophagaceae bacterium
TCTTTGAAAAACAATGATTTAATATGATTTTCTGTATACTTGCCGATTTTACTATGGATTGTGATTATTAACTTTTAAATTCATGTAAACTATTACTCCCCCCATTATTAAAAATGCCGGAAAATGAAAACATGTTTTCTTTTTTCTTGGGGAATAATCATGTGCTTTTGCATTGCCTGTTCCAAAAATGGGACATTAAACAATTCTTCTTCCCGAACTGATTCTATTACAGTGCCCGTGACACCGCTTAACACTACTGTTAAAATAGACAGCTTACCCTTTCCTTTAACTATGGGAACCTGGTGGAAATACCAAAGAACAGATACTATAATTTCAGGATCCGTTCTTGGCCCAACTGCTCCCAAAACTGATACCAGTACTGAGATCATAACACTAATTGGAAAAATAAAAATCACAGACAGTGTTCAGGGCGTCATGATGGAAGTAAGAAATCTTTCAAAGAATAAAAAAGATACCAATTATCTGTATTACTACCGTACTAACTTGATAGTTGCTACGAACTTTCCACAGAATATATCATTATACGCAGAAAATAAATTTCTTCTCGGAAATGAATTACGTTTCCGGCTTCCTTTGTTAGAAGGGAAATATAGTATTACCAATAATACTGATTATGGCTATTGCAGTTGTTTATATGATACAGTTGTAATAAAAAAAGATACTACAATCACTATTTTAAATAAAACATATCCTAACACTACCTATGCCTGGGAAAACTTTAGTCAATTTGGTGGTGCTTTTTCAAGTAGTGCCAATTCTAAAAGTGTACGGATCAACAATATTGGATTTGCCTATTGGCAGGTAGGAAGCGGGACTTCGAATCATTACGGTGTATTTTCAAATGGATGGTTTGTTCGCAGGCTGCTTGACTATTATATAGCTCCCTGATTAAACAATCAATTCCAAAACTGTTTTATTCGAAATCGGTTTCGAATAATGATCATGGCTTTTAAAAAGTTTCTGCCTATTTTTAAGAGGTATAAACCGCCATATCATGAAAAAGAAGTTTTTACTCATCGCCATTTTACTGGTGAGTTTTTTTGCTCAGTTACAGATCTTACAAGCCCAACCCAATGATGCCAAAATGCAGTGGTGGAAAGAAGCCCGTTTCGGACTTTTTATTCACTGGGGTATTTATTCTGTTCCTGCAGGAACCTGGAATGGGAAACAAATTGCTGGTATTGGCGAGTGGATCATGAACAAGGGGAAAATTCCTATGGCTGATTACCAGAAGTTTGCCGCACAATTCAACCCCGTAAAATTTAATGCAGAAGAATGGGTTAAGATGGCCAAAGATGCCGGTATGAAATACATCGTTATCACATCGAAACACCATGATGGTTTTGCCATGTTTAAATCAAAAGCAGATGCATTTAATATAGTAGACGCCACTCCTTTTAAAAGGGATATCATTCAGGAACTGGCAACAGCCTGCAAAAAATATAATATCAAATTTGGTTTGTATTATTCACAGGCACAAGACTGGAATCATCCCGGTGGTGCTGCAAACGGCGGCCGTTGGGACTCTGCACAGAAAGGCAGTATGGACAAATACATCAAAGAAATTGCAGTGCCGCAAGTGAAAGAAATTCTAACCGCCTACAATCCTGCCATCATTTGGTTTGATACACCAACCGATATGACCAAAGAACGCGCAACATTGATTGCCGATGAATTAAAACCATATCCCAACCTCATCATTAACAATCGACTTGGAGGTGGTTATGATGGTGATCTGGAAACCCCGGAACAATACATTCCCGCAACAGGCATTCCCGGAAAAAACTGGGAGAGCTGCATGACCATGAATGATACCTGGGGATTTAAAAGCTACGATGAAAACTGGAAAACCCCGGAAGTATTGATTCGCAATCTGGTTGATATCGCTTCTAAAGGAGGTAACTATTTATTGAATGTTGGTCCAACCTCAGAAGGTTTGATACCAATGCCATCAGTTGAAAGATTAAAAGAAATGGGGGTATGGTTAAAAATAAATGGGGAATCTGTGTATGGTTCATCTGCTAGTCCTTTTGCATACCTGCCATGGGGCCGTTGTACTCAAAAACAAAACAAATTATACCTCCATGTATTTAACTGGCCTGCAGATGGTAAATTAAAACTACCGTTGTCTAATGAAGTTATAAAAGCTTATTTATTGAGTGATAAAAAAACGAAAATCAAAACACATAAAGAAGGTAATTATACCTATCTCGATCTACCCTCATCTGCACCGGATAAAATTGCATCTGTGATTGTACTGGATATTAAAGGAGATGTGGGCTCTTCCATTAAAAATTCAATCCCAACCATTGGCAAAGCCGCAACAGTTTCTTCAACAGAACCGGACGCCAATGATAAATGGAATGGAAGAAATGCTTTTGATAACGATAGTAAAACAGCATGGAAAGGTTTGAAAACAGATACTACGGGATGGATCTCTGTTAACCTTGGCGAACCTGTAAGTATTGGTGCTGCAGGGTTTAGTGAAGCCGGCGGAAGAATACAAAAATACATTCTCGAGTATAAAGATGGCAATAGCTGGAAACCCATACTGGAAGGAAAAGGATTGGGCAACAGCTTTAAACAATTTGCACCTGTAAAAGCACAGGAGTTCAGATTAAATATTTTACAGGCAAAACCCGGTGGTGTTGAGATCCGGGAATTTCAATTGTATTATCTGGAATAAGTGCGAGTAGATTAACCACTAAGACGCAATGTCACAAAGGAACGCAAGGGGTTGAACAATTACTTAGCGAACCCTTGCGCCCTCGTTTCTTTGCGGTTACAAATTCCTAATATTGACAGCTGTCAAATTATAGAAAGTGGCATTCTTATAAATTCAATTCAATGAAAATAGTAGTTGTAGATGGTTACACTTTAAACCCCGGTGATCTTAATTGGGAGGAGATAAAAGCTTTGGGTGAATTAGTTGTGTATGACAGAACCCCGGTTGATAAAATAGTTGAAAGATGTGCAGATGCGGATATTGTATTAACCAATAAAGTTCCTTTTAGTAAAGAAACACTGGCAGAACTTCCCAAATTGAAATTCATCAGTGTATTGGCAACCGGTTTTAATATAGTAGATACCAAAGCTGCCAAAGAACAAAGGGTATTGGTGAGTAATGTGCCCGGTTATGGAACGGCTTCTGTGGCCCAGCATGTATTTGCTTTATTACTGGAATTCACCAATCATGTTGGTAAAACGGCAAAACTGGTAGCAGAAGGAGAATGGCAGCGCTCAAAAGATTTTTGTTTTACCATATCAACACTTACAGAACTACAAGATAAAATTTTTGGTGTGATTGGTTTTGGAAACATCGGACAAAATACCGCTTCCATCGCAAAAGCATTTGGAATGAAAATTATTTATTATAATACTTCTGTGAAACCTTCCGAAATTGGTGAACAGGTATCCCTGGAAAAAGTTTTTTGTAACAGCGATTTTATCTCCCTTCATTGCCCGCTCACTTTATCAAATACAGGGTTTGTAAATAAAAATGTATTACAAACTATGAAACCCAATGCAGTTTTAATTAATACGGCACGTGGACAACTGATTAATGAAAAAGACCTTGCAGAAGCACTTGATCAAAACGTGATTGCAGGTGCATTATTGGATGTTCTTTCCAAAGAACCACCGGATCAGTCAAATCCTTTATTAAGCGCAAAGAACTGTATCATCACTCCACATAATGCATGGATCAGTATCGAAGCAAGGAAAAGGATAATCGCGATCACTGTCTCAAACATTACATCCTTTACAAAAGGCTTACCATTAAATCTGGTGAATTAATATTTTATTCTGAATGGAGACTTCCCCATTCTACTACAAATAATCTGTGGATAGTTCTATTTTGTATACCAGCTTTTATAGGGTTCTTTGTGCTCTATTATGGAAAAGATCATTATTGAAGACAAGAATTGTCTGATCCGTGTAGGCATAAAAGAAATAGTAGAGATCCAATATCCAAATGCTCAGGTATTTGCTGTGGATGCTATGAACTCTTTAACCTTAGAAGTGCAGACACAGGACTGGGATCTCATTATTGCTGATCTTGAATTACCCTTGTATCAGTTTACCTATTTTCTAAAGAAGATCAAATGCCTCAAGCCACAGGTCCCCGTTCTGGTCCTTAGTTCCTATAATCCTCATTTATATGCCACCCGGATTTTAAAGGAAGGGGTAACAGCTTATTTAAATAAAAGTACTTCGGCAGAAGAATTGCTGATTGCAATTCAAAAATGTCTGTATGGTAAAAAACATATCCATGAAGAGGTCTTTCAAAAATTAGTGGATGGAATGAGCAACGAGAATGATCCCCTTCAACTATTGTCAAATAAGGAATTGGAGATTTTTATTGCTATTGCATTTGGTAAATCCGTTGAAGAATTATCCGGCTATTTTAATATGTCAGTTCCCACTTTAAAAGCCTGCCGAACCAAAATATTGCATAAACTGTCCATTTATTCTGAGTCAGCTATTACAGACTATGCAATTTCGCATCATTTCTTCTCCGAAAACTAATTTGAGTTGTATTATTTTCATTTTCAGAATAATACGATCAACACTATCAATTCTTGCAGAATCCCGCTTGCGAAAAATCTTTTTTCATTAGTCTGGAAATAGATTGTTGGAATAAATTATCCAATGTAAAATGTCGATGGGTTTGATAGACTAATATCCTTTACTGACACGGATTTTGGGTGATAAAAGCGGGATTAAAAAAACATTAAAATATATGATTTCCGAAGTAATTAACGTAGGTTTAGCAACTGATGATTTATAAAATGGGTTTGCTGTATCGTAGCGTGTATAAATAATTCATTTTATATCTTAAGAAGCAAATTGTATACTCCCCCTATGCAATAACCGAAGTGAGAGGCTTTATTAAGACGATCGTTAATCTTTCCTTAGGTTTCATTGTAAATCCAATTCCGATCATTGTGCAAATGCATGCTTACAAGAATATTATGTGATCACTGTTTTTTTCCGATGATAATCCCCAACAAAATTTAAAAATTAGAATGGATCAGTAACTCCGAATTGCCCGGAGACCTGATTGAATACCTGTACTTTATTGGCTTATTGATCATTTGACCGTTGATTCATGTTAAATGTGAAAGATGCCTGAATGAAATTATATTTTAAATGTTCTGCTATGCACCTGCATAAAAAAATTATTGCGTTAACATTACTGGGATTTTTGCCTGTGATCATCCAGGCACAGCAATTAAAAATAACTGACTTCGTATTGTTTGGAGGTAATGGAAATTGCCCCACCGGACAAGGCCAGAAAGCACCGCTTTTCCCAGGTTGTTCCGTGTTTATTGGTCCATCTGCAGATATCAAATCCGGTGCTATAGGTAGTTACCGACTTATTAAAACCGGTACCAATATTAATGTAGGTGGAAATATTTTTAGTGGCGGAACAGTTCAGTTGGGAAATAATACTACCATCACAGGTAAAATAACCGCAGCCAACTCAACAAAGTTTGCAGGAAATGTGATTGATATCGGCAATAAAACCAGCATATCAGGAAATATAGATGCTGCAGGCAATATTCTGATAGGTGGTGGAACGGTAAAAGGCAGGGTTACTCATCCTACAGGTACCATATACAATGGACCAGCTCCAACAGGCGGTAATATAGTAGCAACACCTGTATTGCCGGTTATGCCTTCCATGCCATCCATTACTAATTTTCCGGCGGCAGGAACTGTGAATATCACTTCTACAAAAACCATTGCACCGGGTTCATATGGTAATCTGACCTTAACCGGTAAGCAGAAAATAACTTTTTCAGGTCCGGGCGTATATGTATTTAAGCAGATAAAGAACACCGGCAATAAGAATTCATTCATATATGATTTTAAAAATAGCGCGAAAGGCGCTATTTACATTTATGTGTATAGCGATGTGGATGTGAATATTCACACAGTAAAAATTCAAAATGGCGGCGCCGCCAACAGAATTTTTTTAGAAACACATGGCACAGGTGCAACATCCCCAAATGGAACTTTTGCTTTTACCAGCGGCAATCGTTCTTCGTCGGATGATGCAGATGACGATTCTGACGGTGATAAAGATGATAAGGATGATAATAACCGGAATGTAAAATGGACCGGCACTGTATGGGCTCCCTATGCAGGAATTAATATTGGTTCAGGATCTGATGAATCATCTATTACCGGAGCTTTTTGGAGCGGTACACAAATTAATATTGGTACCAATGTTACCATCAACTATTCTCCGTTTATACTTTGTAATCCTCCTAATGTAAATGCAGGATCGGATAAAAATCTCAATTGCTCCATAGGCTCTGTTGTGTTGAATGGAGTATCAACCACTTCTAATGCACAGTTTAACTGGACCACTGCCAACGGAAGATTTGTATCAGGATCAAATACTGCCACGCCTACTGTTAATGCAAAAGGCATCTATATTTTAACAGTAACCGATCCAAATGGTGGCTGTACCGCCAATGATACCGTTGTGGTAACGTATACACCATGTATCGTTCCTTATTACGCGCCTCCAGACAGTGGAAAAGTGAAAAATTTAATAGGAGCAGAATTAACCCAATTGGCAAAAAGTACCGGCCCTATACCTGATTCTGTAAAAACGATCTTCCGTGTTGGGAATGACAGTGTAATGGTTGAAGTAATCGCAAGAACAGGTCAATACACAACTTTAAAAGCATTATTACAAACTGCTCCCTATGGTATGACAAACCTGATCAATAATGGGCCAACCACATTATTTATTACAGGTAAAATGCCAATCCGCAATGTAAAAAAACTGGATAGTCTTCCATTGCTTATTAATTATTGCAGACCTGTATTTCTTCCAATCAGTAATGGCGGAGTTGTTACTACGCAAGGTGATAAAGCAATGGGAACTGATAATGTTAAAAACGGATACGATGTACAGGGTTCGGGTGTAAGAATTGGAGTATTGTCTGATAGCTACAATACATTACCAGGTGACCCTGCAAAAACAGACAGGGATAACGGTGATCTTCCCGGTGGAGCAAATGATACCATTAATCCAACCCCTGTTCATGTATTGCTCGATTATCCTTTTGGAACCTCCAGGGATGAAGGCCGTGCCATGTTACAGATCTTACATGATATAGCACCTAAAGCAAAACTTTCTTTCAGAACGGGTTTTATAAGTCCTGGTGATTTTGCTCAGGGTATTATTGAACTGCAACAGGATAGTTGTAATGTAATTGTGGATGATGTAACTTTTATCACAGAACCTTTTTTCCAGGATGGAGTGGTAAGTAAGGCGGTAGATCAGGTAACAAGTCAGGGTGTGACCTATGTTTCCTCTGCAGGAAATTTTGGCAATAAATCTTATGAAAGTATGTATACCCCTGTTCCGGCACCAGCTGGTTTTGCAGGAACGGCTCATGATTTTGGTGGAGGAAATGTCTTCCAGAAAGTTACTTTGAATCCGGGCACTTATACCATTGTTTTACAGTGGCAGGATTTTATCTATTCAAATGGACAGACTCAAACAGGCAGTAACAATGACCTTGATATATATATAACAGATAATTTCGGCAATACCATTTTTGGATATAACCGTGATAACTCCGGCGGAGACCCTATTGAAATACTTCCTTTTGAAGTTACCGCAACCACACAGGCAAACATTATGATAACCCGCGCATCGGGTAGTTCGAATGTGAATTTTAAATATGTTGTATTCCGTGGAAAAATAGAATTTGCGAGCGGTTATGCAGGGGCCTCTTCTATAATAGGCCAGGCAAATTCTCAGGGTGCCATTACTGTGGGTGCCACCGCTTTTTCAAACACACCTGCTTATGGTGGTGTAATCACCCCTGAAGATTTTTCATCCATGGGTGGAACTTTTATCAATGGAATTGTAAGAAACAAACCTGATTTTCTGGCACCTGATGGTGTAGCTACTACTGTTAACCTTGGTGGAACCCAAACTGGTCCTTATCCGCTTTTTTATGGTACATCCTGCGCTGCTCCGCATTTGGCAGGTACCATTGCATTATTAATAGAGGGTAAGAAAAAATATGCAAGTCAAACAATGTCTCCGGCAGATGTTAAATCATTATTACAATCAACTGCCTACAGAAATGGATTAACACTATCTGCCAGCAGAAACTTTGATTTTAGAAGAGGTGCCGGTTTCGCACAGGGCGATGCTGCTATGAAATCTTTTGCAAAACCAAAACCACAATTAAAAAAACTGGTATTGGCCGATGCAACGGCAACTCCCGGTTTACAGGAAGTGGTAATGCGGTTACAGGGCGATTTTATCAGTGAAACATCTGTCGTTACTATGAATGGTATCACACTTACTTCTACCTGGGTGAGTAATCAGGAAATAACTGCTAAAATACCTTCATTTACGGGCAATCCTTTTGTTCAGATATTTACCAACGCAATTGCGCCAAACGGTAATGATGGTGGGTATTCAGATTCCCTTCCTGTATTATTACAGGCCAGAAGAAAAGTAACGATTACCGTACAAAGCGATACCAAAAAATATGGCGAACAGATCCCCAACTTTGGTTATACAATGTTGGTAGATAATTTGCCATTAACGGCAACAGGTTTAACACTTCAAAACCTGAATATTGGATCGATTGGATTTAAAACTGCGGCCACCAGTAAAAGCAATATTGGAAACTATACGGTTACTCCTTATATCATTCCTTTAAACAGTGTGGATAGTGCCGTAAGAGGAGCCAACTCACGTTACAATTTCCAGTTTACTGAGGGTACACTTGCAATCAAACGAATGCCATTGGTGATCACACCAAAAGATATGACCATTAAATATGGGGATAAAATAGCCGGTATTGATTATACATACGGTTATGATAATACCAACATCCCTGCAGGAGAAAGAGCAGATCTTCTTGATTTTATTCAACGATCCCATAAAGCCGGTATTGTAGATTCTGTAATTGGATTAACCAACGATAAGGCCGTAGTAGGCGGTAAAACATTAACCGCTGCAGACCTTACCAATCTTGGATTTATGGCAAGTGGCTATGCATTGGTAAACGGCTATGCACTCGTAAACGGATATGCTTTGGTAAACGGATACGCATTGGTAAACGGTTATGCATTAGTGAACGGCTATGCGCTTGTGAATGGTTATGCATTGGTAAACGGTTATGCACTGGTAAATAATTATGTAATTGATGTGCCTGCTGCCTCTATATTAGAATACAAAGCCAATCCAAATTCAACTACACTCACCAATGGATATGCATTAGTGAATGGCTATGCACTCGTTAACGGATACGCATTAGTAAATGGATATGCGCTTGTTAACGGATACGCATTAGTAAATGGTTATGCCCTGGTGAATGGTTACGCATTGGTAAATGGTTATGCGTTGGTAAACGGCTATGCCTTAGTGAATGGGTATGCCTTAGTAAATGGCTATGCATTGGTAAATGGTTATGCGCTTGTGAACGGGTATGCATTGGTAAATGGCTATGCACTTGTTAACTCTGCCGATATTGATCCGGGTAATAATAAAAATCAGGTGATTATTTTAAATCAGACAGATGGACATTCAACGGATCCTGTTACGTTGGAGAAAGTTGCCAAATCAATTAATCTGATTACCGGACTAAGTGTGGGATCACATTATATCGTTCCTGCAGCATACAACTCATTCAATTTTGAGATCACTTATGGTGTTGGAAACCTTACGGTAAATCCGGGTACGTTGAACATACAAACAAAAGATACAACCATGAACTATGGTGGTTCTCTTCCAGCATTTTACAGTACACTAACCGGTATTGCATACAATGATAAAGTACAGGATATCGTATCAGGTCCACCAACCTATACAGTGTTGGATGCACAAAACAATCCGGTATTACCTGGTGCATTAAAACCGGGAACTTATCAGGTTATGCCAAGTGCTTCACCATTGGTAGCACCATCTAACTATACTGCCAATTATCTTCCAGGCATGTTAACGGTAATTGGAGATGCATTAACGATTAGAGCAAATGATGTTACCATAACAGAAGGTGCTCCATTACCAACTTTCACATCTTCATTTACAGGATTAAAAACCCCTTCAGATGCAACCCTGTTATCACCGGTAATAAACTATACGATTACGGATGCACAGAACAATATAGTAACAGGGCCGGTACTTTCCAAAGGATTGTATGTGATCAGACCAAGTATCAGCAGCACAACTGTGGGTTCGAATTATCTGAAGAAATATGAGTATGGAATTTTGTATGTAAAATAAAAGAAGCATAAACAACAAGTAAAGTTGATTATAATTTTATAAGAAAGCATTGTAGAAAAGCAGTAACTGTATCAGTAAAAAAAAGAAACTGCTTTACATAAAAAAAATATTATGAAGCGAATCAGGCTACCATTCATAGATCTTTTTAAAAAGAGCAGCTTGCTTTTTGCATTGCTGTTAACCATTACGGTTAGCACAAATGCACAGACATTATTTTCAACTGTTGCTGATGCAGTAAATACAGGAGGTAATTGTTACAGGCTTACCACAGCGGAAGTGTCTAAAAGAGGAGCCATTTGGTATAACAATAAAATTGACCTGAATAATAATTTTGATATCTCCTACACATTGAATTTTGGAAACAGATCCAGTTGGTCGGGCGGTGATGGGATGGCTTTTGTTTTACAGCCTGCTGGTTTAACACAAATTGGTATTTCAGGAAGTGGGAAAGGATATGGAAACACTTATGATGCACAAGGGAATATTACGGTACCTGGTATTTCACCTTCTGTGGTTGTTGAATATGATACCTATGATGATGTGGGTGGAACCAATGGCCTTGTATCCTTATTATTGAATGGGGATTTCAGACGCACTGTTCCGGCAAATACCCCTGTAAACCAGGTTTCCATGGGTTTTGTGAATGATGGACTGGAACACACATGTAGAGTAACCTGGAATGCAGGCACCAAAACCATCACTGTCTATACGGATGGCGTACAAAGATATTCGTATGTAATAGATATAGCAGCTTCTGTTTTTTCAAGCCAGAATATGGTTTATTTTGGTTTCACTGCCGGCACCGGTGGTTCAGTTAACCAGCAATCCGTATGTTATAATTCGGCTGCTTCCACATTTACAACTCTATTAACCTTAGGCACCCCCAATTTAACGGATCCCTGTGCAGGTTTGAATAATGGATCGGCAACTATTAATTTTAGTGGAGGAGTAGCACCTTTTACGGTTACACTTGATAACAACAGTGCTTCTACTATAATTACTTCTGCAAACAATGCCACATTCAATAATCTCGCGGCTGGCAGTCACGTATTTACAGTAACAGATGCAAATAGTGTTCAGGTTAGCGGAAATTTTGCCTTAAATAGTTTGCCGGCAGTAACAGCAACTATCTCTGCATCTGGGTCATTAACTTTATCTTCAGGTCAAAGTGTTACCCTTTCTGCAAGTGCAGGAGCATCCTATTTATGGAATAATGGAGCCATTACTCAATCTATTATAGTTAGCAACGCTCAGGTTGGAACCTATACAGTTACCGTAACAAATGGTGGTTGTTCAGCCACATCTAGTCCAACTACAGTTAGTGCAGCTGATGCAGCACCAGTGATTATTGTACCAGCAGATATTTCAGTAAACAATGATCAGGGTGTATGTGGTGCCCTTGTAAACTTTTCCGCTACAGAAACAACGGGTAATCCGGCATCTGTGATATCCTATTCACAAGCACCCGGCAGTATTTTTCCTGTTGGAATTACGGCAGTTACAGCCACTGCTACAAATTCAGTTGGGGTATCAACCAAAACTTTCAATGTAACAGTTACAGATAATGAGAAACCGGTTTTTGTGATCAATTCTCCTGGAACAGCAACTGTTACCATACCTGCTATGCAAACTTTTGTGAGTTCTTGTCAAATGATTCCTTTTAACTTTTCCGACCCTTTACCAGCAGGTGCTATAGTTACCGGAGTTGACCTTACCTATTCAGCGCATGATCAAGGTTATGGTTTTACGGATGGTCCGGATGATCTCTATCTTGATGGTACACATATTGCTTCAAGTGTCTATACACATGCAACACAAACATTTAATACCACTTTTACTGGCGCAATACCGGGTTATGTTTATGGCGGTACTAATGTTTTCGGATTTGTGTTCACTTGTTATCCGGGATGGCAGGGCTTCATCTTAGGTGGTACCATGACCATTCATTATTCAAGTGCGTTTGGGCCGAAAACAATAAATAATGATGCCGGTACATGTGGGGCAACTGTAGTTCTTTCTGCTCCTCCAACTTCGGATAATTGTGGTGTAGCCAGTGTAACCAATGATGCTCCGGCAACATTCCCGGTTGGTACTACAAATGTTACCTGGACAGCAACAGACATTCATGGAAATACGAATACCATCACTCAGGCAATTACAGTGGTTGATAATCAGCCACCGGTTGTTATTACAAAAGATATTATTGTTCAGTTAACCAATGGATCCGCCGCGATCACTGCGGCAGATATAGATAATGGATCAACCGATAATTGTGGCATTGCCAGTTATAGTTTGGATAAGACCAGCTTTAATTGCAGCAATGTTGGAACAAATACCGTTACCTTAACTGTTACAGATATTCATGGTAATTCAGCTTCTGCAACAGCTAACGTAATGGTGAATGGTGGTGGATCTCCGGCTACAGTCACTGCAAGTGGACCAACCACTTTCTGTTCAGGAGGATCAGTAACCTTATCGGCTTCTGCAGGAAGCAGTTATTTATGGAGTACAGGTGAAACCACACAATCCATAAATGTATCTACATCGGGTTCATATACAGTTGCGGTATCCAATTCATTAAATTGTCCCTCTAATTCCGCACCAACAGTTGTTACTGTAAATCCAATATCTACATTAACCATTACACCGGCAAATCCGGTAATTTGTAGTGGGTCATCACTTACATTAAACAGTGTGATAACAAATGGTGTAGGTGGCCCGGTTGCAACTCCAATTGTTAGTTCACTTTCAGCGGATGGACAAACTTCTGCGAAGCTGGTAGTTGGTTTGCGTAAACTGGTTAGTACCTATAATGGTCCGGCTATTCGTTTAAGAAGATCATCTGACGATGCAGAATCAGATTTTGGATTTAGTGGAAATGAATTGGATCTTACAGCCATCAACACATTCCTGGGTGGTTCTACAGGATTTGCAACCACCTTATATGATCAGTCAGGCAATGGAGGTGATGTCACTCAAACCAACGCTTCTAATCAACCAACATTTGTTTCCAATGGCTTGAATGGTAAGCCTAGCCTGTATATGAGTAGTTCGCAGTTCATGAACAATACTGTAAATTATCCTTCACCTTTCACTGTAGTCTATGCAGCCAGACAAACGGGGCCTAGCAGAAGTAGGATGCTATCCAGTGTTTCAAATAACTGGTTATTGGGCTGGTGGGGCACTTTAAAAGGAATTGCTTATTATGAGGGATGGCTCACACTAACTAATGGTAATGTTTCAAGTAATGGTGATTCCAATCCATATGTGTATACCGGTTCTTCTGACGGAAGCAATAGTTCATTCATTTATCAAAACGGAACTTTGCTGGCAAGTACTGCCTCAGGTTTTTCAGGACCTAGTGGCATCAGTTTGAACCGCTCAGGTATTTATGGCGAATCTTCAGATGGAGACTTTTCAGAAGTATATATTTTTAGTAGCGTACTCAGTACAGACGACAGGCAACTGGTTGAAAACGGCGCTGCTTCTTACTATAGTATTTACGCACCATCCAGCAGTATTGCCGGTCCATCACTTACTGTAAATCCTACTACAACTACTGCTTACACAATTAATGCAATTGATGTGAATGGATGTGCGGTATCGAACAGCATTACTGTAACTGTAACCAATATCGATGATCAATTGGTTACTGCGGCTCCTGCAACTATTTGTGGAAATGGATCTTCAACGGTAACTGTAGGTGCATCTCAATTGGGTATTAATTATATATTGCGTAACAACGCAGATAATTCAATTGTAGCAGGACCGATTGCGGGAACAGGTTCAGCGATCAATTTCAATACAGGAACTATTTCAGCTACCACCACCTATAATGTGCTGGCAGAAAAACCTTCAGGACAAGGCTCATTGAAATTTGATGGTAATACTAGTTATGTATCAGTACCGGATAACAATGCATATAATATGAACGCCATTACGCTTGAAGCCATGGTGTTATTCAACGGTTCTCCTAATATCGGAAATGTAATAATGAAAGGTTACTATGGATGGGGTATAGAGATCAGGGGTGATGGTGCCATTGAGTGGTGGAATCAGTTTAGTCAAACTGCCGGACCTAATTCAACAGCAGGAGCAGTTCCGATTGGTCAATGGACACATATTGCTGTAACAGTAGGCGGTGGCCAAACTAAATTCTATGTGAATGGTGTGTTGAATGCAGTTGCCAATGAAGCCATCATTAATAATAATAACGGTGCACTTTATTTTGGTACCCAAGGAGAATGTCTTTGTAACAACTTTGATGGTAAAATTGATGAGATCCGTATCTGGAATACGGTAAGAACACAGGCAGAGATTGATGCTAATAAAAACGCTTGTTTAAGTGGAACTGAAAATGGTCTGGTTTCTTTATTCAAATTCAATGATGGAACAGGTACGATTACAGCAGATGCCATGGGCGTTTCTAATGGTGTATTGAACAATTTTGATCCAGCTACTGCATGGTCAACTCCTAATCCGGCCATCACTTGTGGATCTGCCAGCTGTAGTTTACAGATGGAAGTAACTCCTACTGTAACTGTAGATCCATTATCAACTGCAACAATTACAGCGAATGGACCAATTACATTCTGTTCAGGCGGTTCAGTAACTTTAACAGCAAACCCGGGAACTTCATATTTATGGAATACAGGAGAAACAACTCAGTCAATAACCGTTTCTACCTCCGGAATTTTTGATGTAACGGTGTCGAATGGTGCCTGTTCTGCTACTTCTTCTTCAACTACTGTCACAGTAAATCCAACACCGGCTACACCTACCATTTCTGCTCCCGGATCATTAGTAATATGTTCTTCTAGTTCAGTGACTTTAACATCCAGTGCTGTTACAGGCAATACCTGGAGCAATGGTGAAACCACGCAATCTATTATTGTTACACAAGCTTCTGCCGGTTCTTATACTGTAACTGTTAATAATGGACAATGTTCTGCAACCTCTGCAGCAACGGTTGTAACGAATGCGCCGACTTTTGTATCCAGTATTACAGCTTCGGGCCCAACATTAATTTGTAATGGCACTTCTGTTACTTTAACTTTAAATGAACCCGTCCCGGATGTAAGCCGCATCTGGTATAGATTTGATCCTGATAACGTATATGATCCAACTTTTACTGCTACAGGGCTTTCGATTCAGGTATCCCAAAGTGGACTTTATGGAATTAATATTGTTGATGCTAATGGTTGCATTTCCAGCCCTGCCAATACAACTGTTACCGTAAATGCATTGCCTGTTGTTACGATAACTGCAAGTGGACCAACCACTTTCTGTGCCGGCGGCTCAGTAACTTTAACTTCCAGTTCTCCTACAGGTAATGTGTGGAGCACTGGTGAAACAACGCAGTCGATCGTTGTTACACAATCAGGCAGTTACAATGTATCTATAACCAATGCATCTGGTTGTACTTCCAATTCTTCCAATACAATTGTTACCGTAAATCTATTACCGGTTATTACGATCAGTGCCGGTGGACCAACTACTTTCTGTACAGGTGGTTCTGTAACATTAACTTCCAGTGTTGCTGCAGGTAATGTTTGGAACACCAGTGAAACAACTAAATCGATCATTGTTACACAAACAGGAAATTATAGTGTAACTGTTACGAATGCGAATGGTTGTACTGCCAGTTCTGCCAATACAAATGTTACCGTAAATACATTACCGGTTGTTACGATCAGTGCCGGTGGACCAACTACTTTCTGTACAGGTGGTTCTGTAACATTAACTTCCAGTTCAGCTACCGGTAATGTATGGAGTTCTGGTGAAACCACTCAGTCAATAATTGTTACTCAAACAGGTAATTACAGTGTAGCTGTAACTAATGCGAATGGTTGTTCTGTTAGCTCTGCCAATACAAATGTTACTGTGAATCCGTTACCGGTTGTTACAATCAGTATTGGAGGACCTACTACATTCTGTCCGGGAGGTTTGGTGATATTAACTTCCAGTTCTTCCACGGGTAATACCTGGAGTCCGGGAGGTGCCACTACTGCATCATTTACAGCAGTACAAAGCGGCAATTATAGTGTGAAAGTAACGGATGTAAATGGCTGCTCAGCTACTTCTGCTTCTGTTTCTGTTACAGCTTCAGATATCATTCCTCCGGTACCATCAGTGTCTCCTTTGGCGGCATTATCATTGGCATCAACAGATCCAATTCCGGTACCAACGGCTACTGATAATTGTACTGCAGGATTGATCAATGCTTCTACTTCAGATCAGGTAACAAATCTGTCACCGGGCACTTATACCATTCATTGGACCTATGCAGATAACAACGGTAATTCATATTTACAAACTCAATCCGTTACTATAAATGCTGCAGCTGATAATACACCACCAGCTTTCAGAAGTATGAGTTCGATCATTAAAAACAATGATCCGGGTGTTTGTGGTGCAATGGTAGTATACCAAATGCCGCTTGCAAATGACAATGCTTCTTCTACAAAAATATCCATTACAGAAGGTGGTGGTGATGGAACGATAGAATTCAATACACCACTTACCAATAATGTAAGCAGTCTGGACTTTATTACTTCGGGAGATTATAAAGATATTGTTCATGGACATGGTACAAATATTTCTGTATATGTAGAACTATTTAACCCATCAACCGGCACATGGGTTCGTGTTCAAAGTATTCAAACAGGAAGCGGTGATTATCATTTTGGTGGCAGCTCAGTGAACTTTACGGCTATAACGCAGGTAAGCAAAATAAGATTCATTGCAAGCCAACCTGTTTTAGCAGCCTTCCATTTTTATGAAATGAATGTTAACCTGAACAGTATCAATGTGGTTCAGTTAAGCGGATTACCAAGCGGATCTGTATTCCCGATTGGAAATACAGTTAATAAATTCCAGGCGATAGATCTATCTGGCAATATTGCTGTATCCAGCTTTACAGTAACCATTAATGATGCAGAAAAACCTGTTATAGCAAATTACACATCAACTTCACATAATGCGGATGCGAGTGGTACATGGACAGGCAGTGCTTCAACAATTGCGATCAGCGATAATTGTCCATCTTCACTTCAGCTTACCGAACAATATTTTGATCAGCGGGGTAATCGTTTCTATTCTGCACAGTCAACAGTAGGTCTGGGTAATTATGTACTGGGTGCAAGAAGCTTCCCTCTGGGTGTTAATACAGTACTGGTAACGGTTAGGGATGCAGCTGGAAATGTTTCAGAAGCCGCTAAATTTAATGTGACCGTACTGGATGTAACTAATCCAACCATTATCGTATCCGGAAATATTAATCAGTCATCAGATCCTGGTATTTGTGGAGCATATGTAAAAGTTCCTGTTCCGGTTACCAATGATAACTGTAGCATTCAATCTGTTGTAAACAGTTTCAATGGAGGTCCTGGAGCAAGTGGCAGATATCCGGTTGGTACTACTGTGCTTATATGGACTGTAACCGATGGAAGTGGAAACAAAACCACAGCTACACAAGCCATCACCATTACAGATAATGAAGCACCTACCATTATCAATGTGCCCGTTTCTGTAGTACAAACCAATATTGCAGGAACCTGCGGTGCGGTTGTTACCTGGGATCTTGTGAAGGCAACTGATAACTGTGGAATTGTATCATTCACATCCAATCATCAATCCGGAGAAACCTTCCCGCTGGGAGTAACTACCGTAACCTTTACTGCAGCAGATAGAAATAATAATACCAGTACCGCGAGCTTCACCATTACAATAACAGATAATGAAGCGCCAAGAGTAATTACCAAACCGATCACGGTTACATTAGTTAATGGTGCTGCAAGTATTCTAGCTTCGGATATTAATAATGGAAGTTTTGATAATTGTGGTGGCGTTACTTTAGCAGCTTCTAAAACCAATTTCACCTGCGCAGATATTGGCACCAATTTGGTTACTTTAACTGTTACTGATACGCATGGAAATGCTTCCAGTGGTACAGCCATTGTAACCATTGTAGGGCAGGTTCCTACTTCTATTATTCAGGTAACACCGGCAAATTCAGTTTATACAGGTGGTGTTCCAACAGATATTTATCTGGGTTATGGACCACAAAGTGTAACATTAATTGATACAGTTACAGGAGTTACACCAATTACCTATTCATGGACCGGTGCCGGATTAAGTTGCACCAATTGTAAGACCCCTGTATTTACTGCAACAGCGTCTGGGTCTAATATATTTAATGTTACAGCGACTAATAAATATGGATGTACCACCAGTTCAAGTGTTTCGGTTTGTGTAATGGATATTCGCGTATCAACAGCTGCTAACAGTAAGGTATATGTTTGCCATACAAATTTAACAACCGGGGCGAAACAGTCACTTACCCTTGACGTAAATGCGGTGGCCAACCAACTGACTCAAAATCCTCAGGATTCCCTTGGAACATGTGGAATGATGCGTTGCACTCCGGCTGTTGCACCAGCAGCTGTTATCCTTGCCAATCCGGTTGGAGTTAGTATTGTGAGTCCATTAAAAGAAGCCCCTGTTGTAGCCGGATCACTTACAGTGCGTGTATCGCCAAATCCTTCTAATGCAGTGTTTACATTTATGATCAATACTGAAAAGAAATTGCCTGTTCATGTTCGTATAATGGATGAATATGGAAGAGCTGTGGAAGGCCGTGATAATGCACCGGTAGGTTCTGCATTTACCATGGGTAATAAATTAATAAGCGGTATTTATTTTGCAGAAGTATTGCAGGGTAAGGAAAGAGTAGTAATTAAATTAATTAAACAAAATAGATAGGAATTGTTAACTTGTCGGAACCAAAAAAATCTGGCTTATGTCAAAGATCAGGATACTTACTTTAGTATTTGCCATTTGCATCAACACTAATACTTTCGCTCAGGGAAAAAAAATAGACAGCCTGAAAAATGTTTTAGCAAAGTCGCAAGAGGATACAAATAAAGTACTTACCCTGATCGCTATCAGTAAAGCATTGGTAAACTCGTCGCCCGAGGAAGCGCTGGGTTATGCCACTAAGGCAAGAGAACTTGCCAATAATGTGAAATTTGTAAAGGGAGAAGCACAAGCCTTAAAATATATAGGGATCTATTATTATAATGGTAATAAGAATGTAGAAACCCTCAATAACTGGCTTGCCTCTTTAGAGCTTTTTAAATCGATCAATGATAAGCTGGGTGTTTCCAATATATTGAATAACATTGGTGCATTGTATGATAAACAGGCGGATGATGCAAAAGCCCTGGAGTATTATCTGCAATCACTAAAACTGTCGGAAGAATTGGGTGATAAATTCCGGACTGCCACCGCTTTACAAAATATTGGTAATACTTATTTGCGCAAAAAAGCAACCTTACCAAAAGCCCTTCATTTTTTTTTCAGGGCACTTCCGCTCAGTGAAGAGTTGAAAGACCAGGACCTTTTTGTAACACTTCATTCAAATCTTGGGGAAGCTTATTATAAAATGGATAAGGTAGACTCGGCGTTATTCTATGATAAAAAAGGGCTTGAAGCAAGCCATAACTCCGAAGAAGTAACCACCATCTATATTTTAAATGATATCGGAAAATGTTATTCCAAAAAAGGAAATTATGATCTGGCCATTGATTATCAAAAAAGATCGGTAGCACTTGCTAAAAAACTAAAAGCAGGAACTGATATAGGAAAATCTCTTTTGGGCCTTGGCGATACCTATTTTGCAAAAGGAGAAATCGCTGCTTCTTTAAATGCCTATAAAGAAGCTGAGAACTATTTAAAAGATGCAGATGCAATTGATAATTTAAAAGATACTTATGCGGGGTTATCCAAAACCTTTGAGAAACTGAACGATTTCCCCAAAGCCTATTATTATCAAAGTTTATTATTGAATGTAAAAGACACAATTTATAATACGGCAACCGATAAAAAACTTTCCGGCCTGCAATTCGATTTTGATATTGCTAAAAAAGAGTCGGAAATAGCAGTAAAAGAACTCGATCTGCAAAAACAAAAAAATACTAAGAATGTATTTGCTATTGGCTTTGGTTTAATACTGTTATTGGCATTTGTGATTTTTAGAAATAACCAGCAAAAACAAAAAGCAAATAAAGAGTTGGAGCAAACATTGTCTGATCTGAAATCAACACAATCGCAATTGATCCATTCTGAAAAAATGGCCTCTCTTGGCGAATTAACCGCCGGTATTGCACATGAAATTCAGAACCCTTTGAATTTTGTAAATAATTTTTCTGAGGTTAACAGGGAATTACTGGCAGAAATGAAAGAAGAAATTGAAAAAGGAAACCTGGAAGATGCAAAAGCGATTGCTGATGATGTGATGGAAAATGAAACAAAGATCAATCACCATGGAAAACGCGCAGATTCTATCGTAAAAGGCATGTTGCAGCATAGCAGAACCGGAGATGGGATCAAGGAGCCCACAGATATCAATGCATTGGCTGATGAATACCTTCGGTTAGGATTTCATGGGTTACGTGCCAAGGACAATTCTTTCAATACAGCTATGCATACTGATTATGATGCATCCATTGGTCTGATCAAAGTGATTCCGCAGGATATAGCCCGTGTATTGTTAAACCTGATCACTAATGCATTTTATGCGGTTGGGGAGAAGAAAAAGAAAATGACTACTGATTATGAGCCTGCCATTTCTGTGAGTACCAAAAAAATCGGAAATAAAATAGAGATCCGGGTTCGTGATAACGGAAACGGCATACCACAAAAAGCCCTTGATAAAATTTTCCAGCCATTCTTTACTACCAAGCCTACTGGCGAGGGAACCGGTTTAGGGCTATCTATGAGTTATGATATAGTAACAAAAGGCCATGGCGGATCATTAACAGCAACTACCAAAGAAGGTGAGTTTGCAGAATTTTGTCTGGTATTACCTGTATAAAAAGTGATGTTTTAAAATTAAAATTATTTGTTATGAAATTTTTAGTGGTTGATGATGAACTGGATGTACAAACGCTTTTCCGACAGCGTTTCAGAAAAGAGATCAAAGAAGGTCAGGTAGATTTTGCCTTTGCCACTTCAGGCGAAATGGCACTTGAATACCTGCATGAAAATGACCAAACAAAACATGAAGCAGTATTGATTCTATCTGATATCAATATGCCCGGTATGAGTGGTCTTGAATTATTGGGTAAGATCAAACAAAAATACAATGCACCTGCTCCAACCGTAATGATGATCACTGCCTATGGTGATCAGGAAAATTATAACCAGGCAATGAAATTGGGGGCTGATGATTTTTTAACCAAGCCAGTGGATTTTACGTTGTTGCGTGAAAAATTAAAACTATAATAAAGAATGTTTTTTAGGTAACGGGTTACTTATCTATTGAAAGGCTGTTCATCTACAAAAAAATCATTGTTTTACAAATCTGCCAATGTATTACTGGCCCACTCCAAATGATATTCAGTTAAATACTGGTGAGTAGTAAAATGTATAAACTATTTCAATCTGAATAATTAGTATATTTAATTCTAAAATACAATTTATGCAAAGAGGTACAGTTAAATTTTTTAATCAAACAAAAGGTTTTGGGTTTATTAAACCAGAAGACGGGAGCGAAGAACTTTTTGTTCATTCAACCGGGCTGATAGATCAAATAAAGGAAAATGATAAAGTTAATTTTGAAGTAGAAAGAGGGAAAAAAGGTCTTAATGCAGTAAATGTTCGGGTTGAGCATTAATCATATCATTACAAATTTTGAAATAGCCCCTTTTGGGGCTATTTATATTTAATAGATTCTTGAAAGGGTATCCAAATGGTTAAACAACCACATCACAACAAACTAAAAGCCGATATCTTTATACTTCTTACCTTTTAAAATTTAGTAAACTTAAAATTTAAAAATACAACAATGATTCCCGCAAAAGCCTACGCAGCACTTGATCCTAAAACACCTTTGCAACCTTTTTCATTTGATAGAAGAGACCTTCGTTCGGATGATGTTCAGGTAAAAATCCATTTTTGTGGTGTTTGCCACAGCGATATTCATCAGGCAAGGGATGAGTGGGGTGGTTCCATGTACCCCATGGTTCCTGGCCACGAAATTGTTGGGGAAGTAGTAAGCACCGGAAGCGGTGTTACCAAATTCAAAGTAGGTGATCTGGTAGGAATAGGAGTAATGGTAGATTCCTGCTGCTCCTGCAAAAACTGTAATAACGATCAGGAACAATATTGTGAAGAAGGTATGACAGGGACCTACAATGCAATGGAAAGAGATGGCAAAACCATTGCACAGGGTGGTTACTCTTCTCAGATAATAGTGAAAGAAAGATTTGTATTGTCTATCTCTAATAAACTCGATCTCGCTGCTACAGCACCGTTGCTTTGTGCGGGTATCACTACGTATTCTCCCTTACGTTTTGCCGGTGTAAAAGCGGGTCAGAAAGTAGCGGTTGTTGGTTTAGGTGGACTGGGCCATATGGGTGTAAAATTTGCATCATCATTTGGCGCAGAAGTAACGGTGATCAGTACCTCTCCTAAAAAAGAAGAAGACGCTAAAAGGTTAGGGGCACATCATTTTTTATTGTCAACCGATAAGGATGCCATGAAAAAACATGCCGGTCATTTTGATGTGATCCTGGATACGGTTTCTGCAAATCACGATTATACAGAGTTTTTGAATCTGTTGGATCTGGAAGGAAAATTATTGATCGTGGGTCTTCCTTCTGAAGAGCCAAGCCTCTCCGTATTTTCACTGATCACCAAACGCAGAAGCATTATTGGTTCTATGATTGGTGGAATGAAAGAAACACAGGAGATGCTGGACTATTGTGCCGAGAAAAATATTGTATCTGATGTGGAAGTGATTCCTGTTCAATATATAAACGATGCGTATGAAAGGATGATCAAATCGGATGTTAAATATCGGTTTGTGATTGATTTGGCTACACTGTGATTTTAATGGCGCATTTTTTTGTAAAATAATCTTTGTGTGATTTTTTCTGAAACACATAGAACATAGGTTAAAACAGAGGGCTTATAGGATTACTACTATTTGAACTTTTTTCTAAGCTATGTATCTGTGTGTTTCTTTTTTTTGATATAAGAATAATAACATTGATAAAACTTTTTGATAGTAAACACACTGAATGGTAACTAATTTCATAATACAGCATATTAGTTTTTAAGTTTCCCTGAACAATCCATATCCCTCATAGCCGAATGTTCGCGTTGCAAAGCACGCCAACGTTTTCGTAAATTCATTTAGCTGTTTGGCTATGAAAAGGGGAATAAATTATTGTAGTTTAAGTTTAAAATGGCGAAATTCATGCAATCGATTGCAGGTAAAGCTAACTTTGTTTGTAGTCGGAGGTATTCCTAACCAGGACATTTTGATCAACAAACAATAACTCCTCTGAATAATGCAAAAACGATTACTGATATTGGCCTTATTGCCTTTGATCGTTTTTGTTTTATCTGCACAAACCATTGCCGGATTTAAAATTACTTTACCAAAAGCTACAAACGGAATTGCTATTCCTGCGAGTGTAAATCTGGATGCACTCACATTTTTGGCTGATTCTTCACTGTCACTTTTTGAAGTGAATGGAAATAAGAGAATTGAAGTGGCTTACCAGATCAAACAGGAAGGGCATAGAACCATGTATTGGTCTGTACAACCTGCGGATAAAAAAGAGATCAACTATCAATTGGTCAATACCGCTCCCCATGTATTCTCAAAAATAGAAGCTGCTAAAAATGATAGTTCATTAACCTTTCGATCGGGCAATAGAAACCTGCTTCGTTATTATTACCAAACCGTGTATCCGCCAAAAGGAATTGATACCAATTTTAAAAGAAGCGGATTTATCCATCCTTTATGGACGCCACATGGACAGGAACTTACCCGTATTCAGGCACCGGATCATTACCATCATTACGGTATCTGGAATCCATGGACACATGTATTATTTGAAAAAGACACCGTTGATTTCTGGAATTTAAAAGACCACAAAGGAACGGTTCGCTTTGCAAAACTGATCTCAAAAACCAACGGAGATGTATTCTCTGAATTTGAAGTTTTACATGAACATGTGGTATTTAAAAAAGATGGCACGGAAAAAGTAGCCATGAATGAATTACAAACCGTAAGGGTTTATGAACCTGAAAAAAATAGTGATTATTATATTGTTGATATAACTTCTGCAATGAGTTGTGCAACTGAGAGTCCGTTCCTTATTTTAGAATACCGTTATGCAGGAATGGGATGGAGAACTACCGGTTATTGGGATAATAATAATTGCGAAGTGTTAACTTCTGAAGGCAAAACCAGAAAAGATACGGATGGTTCGCGTGCCAAATGGTGTATCGTTCAGGGAGCTTTGCCAGGAAATGATGAGGGTGGAGTTGCTTTTCTTTCTTATCCCACGAATTATAATTTTCCAGAGCCAATGCGGATCTGGACATTGAACACAAATGGGAGGGGTGATATGTTTTTCAGTTTTGCGCCAACCAAAGACAGGAACTGGTTATTGGAACCCGGAAAGACCTATGTATTAAAATACAGAATGGTTGTATTCAACGGAAAATTTGATGCAGCAAAGGCTGAAACAGCATGGCAGTATTATGCAGCGCCTCCGCAGGTACAAATACAAAAAAATAAAACCGAATAATGAACCGAACGATGAAGTGATTGTGATCCGCCTAAGGCGAGACAAGAACAAGGATGATGCCATAAAAAATAAATACCGGTATTAATATTCCATATCATAAAATAAAATAGTGATGAAAAAAGAAAAGAAAACGGTTAGCAGAAGAGATTTCTTAAACTCGTCTGCCAAGCTTGCAACGGGATCATTGATCCTGAGTGGTTTTCCTACGATCGTTCCTGCCAGTGTGTTTGGTAAGAGCGCACCCAGTAACCTGATCAATGTAGCATCCATTGGTTGTGGGAGGATCTCAACAAGTCATGATATGACAGGTGTTGCCCGCTATGCAGGTGCACGTATCATGGCAGTATGTGATCTTGACAGAAACAGAGCTAATGCAGGTCCTGCAGCAGTTAAACAAAACTATATCCGTGGTGCTGCTTATAACGGCGGGCTGAAAGGCGATTGGGATATTAAAGTGTATTACGATTATAAAGAGTTGTTGCAGAATAAAGATATTGATGCAGTACATGTAAGCTTACCAGATCATCAGCATGCTATTGTAAGTGTACATGCAGTGAATGCAGGTAAGGATGTGTATCTGCAAAAGCCTGCATCCTTAACCATTGAAGAAGGAAGGATTTTAAGTAATGCGGTAAAAAGAACCGGAAGAATTTTTCAAATGGGAAGCCAGCAGCGGGGTAATGATCCATGGCCACAATTTAAAAAAGGATGTGAACTGGTACGCAATGGACGAATTGGAAAATTACATACGATTGAAGTAGGATTACCGGGCGACCCAGGTGGCGGAAGCAGAATTGAAATGCCGGTTCCTTCTAATCTAAATTATGATGCCTGGTTAGGTGCCACCCCCGAACAATATTATACAGAAGAAAGGGTGCATTCGCAAGATGCATCGCCCAGGGGTATTTCCAGCCGGCCGGGATGGTTGCGTTGTGAGCAGTTTGGTGCAGGTATGATCACAGGATGGGGTGCACACCATATAGATATTGCCCATTGGGGTATGGGAATGGAATATAGTGGGCCAATAGAAGTATGGGGTAAAGCAGGTTTTCCCGGAGATGATCCCAATTACAAAGGATTATGGGATGTGCATGGCATCTTCCGAACAGAAGCCATGTATGCGAATGGTGTACACATGATTGTTTCAAACGAATTACCCAATGGTGTAAAATTCATCGGATCAGAAGGATGGATCTGGGTAACGAGAGGTAATTACCGCGTTACTGATACAGACCCGGTTGCCGATAACAGCGGTACAAAACCAATCGATGCCAGCAATCCGAAATTGTTGCAATCAGTGATCGGCCCTAATGAAATTCATTTACTCGAGAGTGGCGAGCAACATGTGAACTGGCTGGAAAGTGTAAAATCAAGACAACAGCCAAGTACACCTGTGGAAGTAGGACACAGAAGTTGCAGCGCCTGCTTGTTACACCAGATAGCGATGAAACTGAAAAGAAAAATTTATTGGGATCCGGAGAAAGAAGCTTTCAAGAATAATGATAAGGAAGCAACGGCTATGTTATCAAGACCAAGAAGAAAGAAATATGATTTTAATTCTTAGACTACCTGTTTTTTAGGGTTTACTAAGAGAATACAAAAGAAAATGAGGGTAATAAGAGGTAAGCTCTTACTACTCTCTTTTTTTTGCCCGCCAAAAACTCCCCCTCGTTGCGCAGCAGAGAAGGGGAGGGGCGAGTAAAATGTTTTGCTTAATTTGTACGATAATCTTACAACATGAAAAAATATTCACTCCTACTGATAATAAGCTTTCTATTCTTTGGCTTTCAAAAAAAAGAATTCACCTGGGTAGCCATTGGTGATTCTATCACTTACCTGAATGAGCACCAGAATGAAACCGGTAACCGGATAACGAAAGGCTATATGACAAGAGTAGTAGAGAAACTTCCCAATATTCATTACACCAATCAAGGGCATAATGGTTGGACAGCCATTCGCATTGCCACCGAAATTGAAAACCTGGGTATTACTAAAGCAGATATATATTCTGTTTTTCTGGGTACCAATGATTGGTGGGGAAGCAAGCCACTTGGCAGTTTTAGCGATTATGAAAAGAATACGGGTAATCAAACTGTGTATGGTTCTTTCCGAACCATTATCAATAAACTGCATAGTTTGAACGATCATGCGAAAATTATTTTGATCACTCCCATGCAGCGTGTTGATTTTGTATACATCAACAATCCAAAGAACAATGCTTATGGATCGTATAAGGAAAAAAATGGCCAGCAATTGTTACAGTTTGCCAATGCGGTAAAGGAGATCGGTAAGTTTGAAAAAATTCAGGTGGTAGATCTGTATAACCAGAAAGGAATGGCACATGAAAACCTGGTTAAATTTAAACGATTAAAAAATCCGGAAACAGGCGTTTATCAGAATTATCCTTACCCTCAGTTTATTGATGTGCCCTTTAATCCGGAAACGGATGAATATCCTTATCCTGTTGAAGCTGGTGATATGACTTATGATGGATTGCACCCTTCAGACAAAGGATATGGAGTGATTGCGGATCAATTGATTAAGTTGTTGAAAAAATAAAGTAAAAGATTTGAATAAGAGGAAGACAAGAGAAAAAGAGAGACAATCTAACTCTTGTTACCCTCTTTCTCTCTTGTCCTTCGCTTATTGAAACTAAATCTACGCTATGCGATTACCAGTAATATTATTAATGAGTTTTTTGATGTCTTGCACAATGATCCACAAGATAACAGGTGCGAATTCTGCTGTTAAAAAAGACATTACTTCTTTTCTCAGCACTCAGGTATTAGCCGAAGCACAGTGGGCATTACAGCAGGAGCCGGTAACCGTAACTGCCAGAAGTTCTGTAAGAAGCGCAGGTGGTAAACACGATTTTTTTTCAGAAGGTGATTATTGGTGGCCCAATCCTAAAAGTGTGGATAGTCCTTATATTCAGAAAGATGGTATGACCAATCCTGAAAACTTTACATTTCATCGTTTGGCGATGATACGTTTCAGCAGGATCATTGGTGCTCTGGCATCGGCTTATCAAATTACCGGAGATAAAAGATATATTCAGAAAGCATTACAGCATTGCCGTGCCTGGTTTATTGATCCCGAAACCATGATGAATCCTAACCTTCTTTATGCACAAGCCATTAAAGGAAGGTTTACCGGAAGAGGGATTGGCATCATTGATACAATACAATTAATAGAAGTGGTTCAGGGATTATTGGCAATGCAGGAAGTAAGTGGATTAGATCCGGATCTTTTGATTGACATAAAGAACTGGTTCAGTCAGTATTTGAAATGGTTAACCACACATCCCTACGCACAGGATGAAATGAATGCAGCCAACAACCACGGTACCTGCTGGGTAATGCAGGTAGCTGCTTTTGCAAAATTTACAGATAATAAAGAGTTGATGACTTTCTGCAGCAATCGTTTTAAAAATGTTTTATTGCCGAATCAAATGGAGAAAGATGGCAGTTTGCCGCTTGAACTTAAGCGCACCAAGCCTTTTGGCTATTCTATTTTTAACCTGGATGCAATGGCAACCATTTGTCAGATCTTATCAACCCCTGAAAATGATCTTTGGCATTATACAACTGCAGATGGAAAATCGATTCAAAAAGGAATTCAGTTTTTATATCCTTTTGTGGCGGATAAAAAATTATGGCCTTATCCAAAAGATGTGATGTATTGGGATGATTGGCCTGTTGCACAACCTTTTCTGGTATTTGGCGCCAATGCTTTTAATAATCAAAACTGGTTGTCTATTTGGAAACAACTGGATCATAATCCTAAAACAGAAGAAGTGATCAGAAACTTACCGGTAAGGCATCCGTTAATCTGGCTTTAAAAAACTGCACCCTTGCCTTTGCGGGCAAATATTTCTCGCAAAGGCGCAAGGGCACAGTTTAATTTAGAATAACTTTATTATTTCTCCTTCACTTGAAATGGATATGCTTCATTACCCTTTGCATCAAACCATAAAATTTTATTCATCAGATCATCATCTCCACCATCAATTTCTTTAAACACTTTATTCGCAGAGAGTTTGGCGTATTCCAAAGCTTTACCTTTTAAACTGCCGAGCGATTTGTTCATCTCAGTTAAAGGGATATTATTTAATAAACTTTGATACTTGTAAGTACTTCTTTTATCAGTAAAACAATCAAACATCGGATTGGCAGTGGCATCTATTACATTCATCGGCGGAATACCCAGAATCTGTTCAATCGATCTTACCAGAGATGTTTGGTTATAATTTGTATGAATGGTTTTATTCATTACTGAATACGGACTGATCACAAACCCGGTTGTACGGTAAGAAGAGATATGATCCCAACCGGATTGCGAATCATCTTCTGTAATAAACACAACCGTAGAATCCCAAAACCGGCTGTGGGTAATGGTTTCAATGATTCTGCCAACTGCAAGATCATTATCTGCTACCATGGCTCTGGGTGTTGGAAAGTTAGGTGAAGTGCCGGATGTATGATCATCTGGTAATGATAAAACCATCAGATCCGGTAACTGATCTCCACTCATTGCTTCAAACTGTTTCCATTCTTTAATAAATACATCAGCCCTTAACTGATCTGTAAAATTGATATTATCACAATCGGGGTAATCGGGTGAAATGATGGGCCTTAATCTTGCAATCGTTGTTGTATTAATCAAACCCAGGGATTCTCCATTCTGGTATTTATTAAAAATGGGAAGCCATTTTAATTTGGTATCGTAATTAGTTAAACAGGCTTCGCCATATACACGTACTTTCTTTCCGTGATCCATTGCATTGTTCCAGATAAATCCATTTTTATTATACACCAAAGCATCTTCCTGACGGTGAGGGTAAGAGCGAAACCATGCCCTTACATTTTTTTCTATATAATCAGAAGCCATAGCTGCATCTGCCCATTGGTGGCCTTCTGCGGATGATTTTCCTGCCGCATAATAATTGTCAAGCAAAGAAAAATCTGCAGCCAGTTTATGTTGATTAGGGGTTACGTTTTTACCATAGATACACAAACGTTCTTCGCCCATTCCTTCTTTCACATCTCCAAAAACCTGATCGTAGGTTTTGTTTTCTTTGATGATATAGATCACATGTTTGAAAACCGAAGGCTCGCCAATCCTGTCTGGCATTGGTTTTGGCAAGACATCCTTTCTGGCGGGAAGATTGGTACTGGTGATGCGGTCCTGCAAATTCAATTTCATCACTTCTTCCGTATAAGTACGAAGGGTAACTGCATTTGGAACAGGGATCGCACTTAATGAAGCCATTTGTTTATGTATGGTAAACGCCTGAAGGGGCTTTGTATTCGAAATATCAATATCCGTTTTTTCATTTGGGGCATTTGATAAAACCGATGCACCTCTTGCTTCCAGATTGGTTACGTACAAAAATTTATTCACCAGAGCAATACCTGAAGGATACGCTTCTGTGGGAATATATCCGGTAACCATTGTTTTGCTTTTATCATTTCCACCAACATTCGTTCCTAATTGTACAACCGCAATTGCATTGTCTATTCCATTGGCAACATATAGTGTATTACCTGACTCATCTAATAGTAAAGCATTCGGGCTACTTCCAATATACCCATTCTTGTCAGGGAAGAGACCTACTTTAATGGTATTGATTATTTTTTCAGTTGCCACATCCAACACACTTACTTCATCACTGTTACCATTGGCGATATAAATAAACTTATTATTACCACTTTTAACGATCGCATTTGGATGCAGGCCCAACGAAACTTCATTCAATAATTTTCCTTCTGTCAGATCAATGATCGATAAACTCCCTGCTGCCGTTGCACCCGTAACAGGGTTGGTATATGCGCGCCCCCAGGGCGTTCCGGCATTTTCTTTGGTGGTATCTGTTACGGTTGGTCCTGCCCAGTTGGTTACATAGGCTTTCTTATTGATCACACATAATCCAAAAGGAGCCACACCTGTATTGGCCGACCATACAATTTGCTGATCAGTAAACCGGATCTTGAGTAATTGATTATTACCATTTAATACTACTAATAAATAAGGGATATCATTTTCCATCTGCACCACTACCTGATTGGGCAAAGCCATTGTAGCCGGAGCAACTGTGTTTAATTTGATAGATTGCACATTTGCAATTTTCTCGCCATCCCATTCTGCGATCATGATGAAAGATTTTCCTCTTGCTGCAGCACCCCATGCTATGTATTGTTTGTCTTTGAATTGAAAAGCAGTAATGCCCGAATAGGTACTCATCAGATCCTTGTTGGTGGCTGCCGTTGGAAAACTCCATCTGTCTTTAATGGTATTGGTTTCTTTGTCTATAACAGCAATTCCATATCTGTCTTCTACTGCTAAGAATTTTTTACCGGCCAGGGGAATAATATCCAAACAATGATTTTCTAACTGCGGATCTCCATAAGTGATCACTGTTCCGGCAGAGTGGATCAGTCGGTTATAATGCATTTCTGTAGTAGCCCCATTTTCTATTTGTGATTGTGCCGAGAGATAGAAAAACGAAAAACAAATTATAAGGATGGGTTTCATATGAATCATTTTGTTGTTAGATGTATCAAATGTAAGGCTAAACATTTTTTTAAATTTCAATTAGAATTTCAATACGAGAAATACAAGAGATAAGGAGGTATAAGAGTAGGTCGGTATCTCTTTTTTCTCATATTGAAATCTTGTAGGTTATATGCACCTGATGCAAGATATTACAAATGAACAGACTGAGCGATAGCATAATAAATATACATAGTTGATTTCGATGATCTATCGTCTATCTAAGGCTGGTAAGCATATATTCGTTATTTTTATTTATGATTTCCCCGGCAGCACAATATGATTTTTTGAAAGGATATTTTACACCTGAATATTCAGCTGAATATATTTTTGGAGAAAATACTGCACTCAGGCAATATTGGGATAGCTTTTTGCAATCCTTTGCCCAACTTGGTGAGGAAGAAATTTTGAGCCGCAGCCAGGATATGAGCCGCTTTCTCAAAGAGAACGGGGTTACCTATCATATTTACGGGCACCCTTCGGGATTAAACCGTACATGGAATTTGGATATCATTCCTTTTTTAATTGATGAGAAAGACTGGAACATTATTGAATCCGGTTTATCGCAACGCGCCATTTTATTTGATCTGATCTTAAAAGATATTTATGGCGAGCAGAAACTGATCAAAGAAGGGATACTACCTATGGAGATCGTGTATTGCCACCGTGGTTTTTTACGCGAGTGTGTAGGCATACAACAACCCGGTACTCATAATCTCGTTATATATTCTGCAGATATGGCCAAAAGTAAAGATGGTAGTATCTGGGTATTGAACGATAGAACACAGGCTCCATCCGGCTCTGGTTATGCGTTAGAGAATCGGATGGCAATGGCGCGTATTGTTCCTGAATTATTTAATGGATTAAAAGTAAAAAGGTTATCTCCTTATTATAATGCCATGCGCAATGCATTGATCAATATTGCACCGCATAATAATCCACAGCCACGAATTGTTATTCTTACACCGGGATCAAATAATGAAACCTATTTTGAGCATTCCTTTTTATCATCATATCTAGGCTTCACATTGGTACAGGGTGATGATCTGATGGTGAAAGATAATTTTGTTTGGTTGAAAACATTGGGTGGATTGGAAAAAGTAGATGTGATTGTAAGAAGGGTGGATGATGTGTACTGCGATCCACTTGAATTAAAAGAAGATTCGCAACTCGGTATTCCCGGATTGTTACAGGTAGCACGTTGTGGTAATGTAAGCATTGCCAATCCGCTGGGAAGCAGTGTGATTGAGAATCCCGGCTTACTGCCTTTTCTTCCTGCCATTGCAGAATATTTTTTAGGAGAGCCATTGATACTGCCAACCATTGCCTCATGGTGGTGCGGACAGGAAAAGGAATTGCAATACGTACTTGATCATTTATCAACCCTCGTGATCAAAAGAATTTATCGTGAATCATTCACAAGAACTTCGATCGATGCAACACTACTGGATGCAAAAAATTTGGCCGAATTAAAAGAACGTATCAAAACCCAACCGCATTTATATGTTGCACAGGAGAAAGTTGATTTTGCCGTAACGCCTTCATTGGTAAATGGGAAGATAGAACCCTGTCATGCATTGTTCAGAAGTTTTGCTGTAAGCAACCAGGATGGCTATAAAGTAATGGCTGGTGGACTTACACGCACAACCCTCGACAAAGAAAACATGGTAATCTCAAATCAGTTGGGTGGATTTAGTAAAGACACCTGGGTTCTTTCGGGCGAGGACAGCAATACGGTTAATATTAAAAAAGAACAGGAACAGGGTTCTACCGTTGCATCACCGGTTTATCAAAGCAATGTTTTACCAAGCAGAAATGCAGAGAATTTATATTGGGTTGGCCGCTATGCAGAAAGGGTTTTGGGCAATGCCCGTTTTCAGCGTACTGTGATGCAATATGTGGAAGAAGCCAATCGTGCATTTATGGATAATGATATGGCGTTGAAACAATGTCTGCTTTCATCACTTACCCGTTATACGCACACTTATCCCGGATTTACAACAGATGATATTGAAAAGAAAGTACAGGAACCATGGGAAGAACTGGGTTCCATTTTGTTTGATTCATCACGTACCGGCAGCCTGGGTTATAATTTGGATAGTTTTATCAGATCGGTTCATTCTGTGAGAGATTACTGGTCAACCGATACCTGGCGCGTACTTAGGGAAATGGAAGATGCCTGGCAATTGGCTTCCTCTGCAAAACATAAGGGCCATTATAAAATGTTGAGTGCGGTGGATGCGATCATCACATCTATGATGGCATTCATCAGTTTAAACAGGGAAAGTATTTCGCGTGACCAAGGTTGGACTTTATTAGATACCGGCCGAAAAATTGAACAAAGTCTGTTACTGATCTCAATGTTACAAACAACATTGATCAGTAAGCAGGAAGATATGGTGGAATATATTTTACAGGAAGCAGTTTTAAAAAGTAATGAGAGCCTGGTTAACTATCGATTCAAATATCGTGCACATTTACAGTTATCGTTGGTATTGGATCTGATGTTGCTCGATCCCAATAATCCACGGTCATTAATGTACCAGTTGGAAAGATTAAAAGCCTATGTATCCGGACTTCCTAAAATGCATTCAGACCATTCATTGGCAGAACATGAACGGCTGGCACTGGAAGCATTGACTACTTTAAGATTGGCAAATAAGGATGAATTGTGTAAAGCAGATACAGCTACTAATCGATACGAAGAGCTGGAAATTTTTCTTGGTAAGATGTATAAAATATTATTTTCTATTTCTGATGTGGTTTCCAAAACCTATTTCAAACATGCCCAGGCACAGCGGCAATTGTTCAGATAAATAAAACGAGAGAGTGGAATACCAGATCACGCATATTACCGAATACGAATACGAACAGCCCATTGGGCTTTGTCATAATACTGCACGTCTAGCATTAAGGGATACTACAGATCAGCAATGTAAAAGAACCACCGTGCAGGTTTCTCCGCAACCGGATCAGATCAATGAGTACCTCGATTTTTTTGGAAACAAAGTGATCTATTTTGCTATTCAACGTGAGCATAAAAATTTGAAAGTAACTGTGCAGTCGATCGTAGAGAAAAAACCTATATCCGGCATTCCATTAAATCTTTATACAGATATTCCATGGACTGATGTTCGTTTACAACTACACGAAAAGGGTGCAGCTCATTTAGAAGCAAGACAATATATCCATCATACGGATTTTACAAGGCCTGATGAAGAGATACATAGGTATGCCCTGCAATCCTTTACAGCAGGCCGTTCTATGTATGATGCCACCAAAGACCTGATGCAGCGGATCTTTTATGATTTTGATTTTACACAAGGCTTTACTACTGTTTCAACACCATTAACAGAGGTGATGAAAACAAGGAAAGGTGTTTGTCAGGATTTTGCACATTTGGCAATAGCCTGTATCAGATCAATGGGATTACCGGCAAGGTATGTAAGTGGTTATATAGAAACCATTCCACCAAAAGGGCAGGAGAAATTATTTGGTGTTGATGCATCGCATGCATGGTTCTCTGTTTACATACCCAATACCGGATGGATAGATTTTGATCCCACTAATAATATTATTCCCGGCGCACAACATATCACGATCGGCTGGGGAAGAGATTATGCAGATGTTACCCCATTGAAAGGTGTGATCCTTGCCAGTGGTAAACATGCATTGCAGGTTTCTGTGGATGTGAGGAGATTGGGGTAATCTCTGCAGTTAAAAAAGAAATATCAAAAACTCCGCCCGGCCTCACGAGTGAGTAGGGGGATTAGTCGAGCATTTTACTTACTTCATTATACATCTGTTCTTTTTTAATGGCTGCAATGCGCGACACAGATTGCTTCGTTCCTCAGCAATGACGCACTTCATCATTCATCTGTTCCTTGTTCGATGTTCATCTGTTCCCTACTTCTTTCTCCAATACTGCCGCAAATCCATCGTACAAGGATAATCAGGATTAACTTCCGGTGCCGGTGCATCAATTAAATAAGGTAACCTGTCTTCTGTAATATAATGCTCCAGAAAAGAAAGCCATGGACGGGGTTGCCAAACTTCCTGCGTATGCCCATGATCCCAGAATCGGCTGATACGGCGGCTTTCGGCCTCATAACTATTGATAGGGAATGTATCATAACTTCTGCCACCTGGGTGTGCCACATGGTAAGTGCATCCGCCAATACTGCGGCTGTTCCAGCTATCCGCAATATCAAAAACCAATGGCGTATCAACACCTATGGTAGGATGCAATGCAGATGGCGGTTGCCATGCACGATATCTGATCCCACAAACATATTCTCCTTTTACAGCCGTTTCTTTTAAGGGAACACGATGGCCATTACACAATAACACATATCGCTCTGCATTAAAATTTTGTAAAGTTACCTGCACTTTCTCTAATGATGAATCAACAAAACGTGCGGTGCCGGTACTGCTCATTTCTTCACCCAATACATGCCATGGTTCGATGCCCATTCTTATTTCCATCTCCATATCCTGCAGTTTCAATGTGCCATAGCGCGGAAAACGGAATTCGAAAAAGGCATCAAACCAATTCATTTGAAATGGATAGCCTGCATCATTTAAAAATTGTACTACTTCTTTGATATCGTTGTTTACATAATGGGGTAATAAAAATTTATCATGCAATTGTGTACCCCATCTTACTAATTTATGTGTGTATGGTTTTTTCCAGAAGGCTGCAATCAAGCCACGCAATAACAACATCTGTAACAGACTCATGTGTTTGTGCGGCGGCATATCAAATGCACGAAACTCAAGTATACCCAGCCTTCCGGAGGATGAATCGGGAGAATATAATTTATCGATACAAAACTCTGAACGGTGCGTATTGCCGGTGATATCTGTTAACAGGTGACGAAAAATCCGATCCGTTAACCAAAACGGAACATACCCTTCTCCCGGATCAGGAACCTGTGAGAAAGCAATTTCCATTTCATAGATCTTTTCTTCACGCCCCTCATCAAAACGCGGAGCCTGACTGGTTGGGCCAATAAATGAACCGGAAAATAAATACGATAATCCGGGATGGTGTTGCCAAAATGTGATCAAACTTCTTAACAGATCGGGTCTTCGCAACAGCGGACTATCCGCAGGTGTAGCACCTCCAATGGTAATATGGTTACCACCGCCGGTACCCGTATGTCTTCCGTCTAACATGAATTTTTCCGTACCAAGCCTTGAGAGATAAGCCTGATCATAAAGTGTATCAGTATTGCCGGTTAATTCTTTCCAGTTTTTTGCCGGATGAATATTTACTTCAATCACACCAGGATCAGGTGATACTACTAATCTCTCCATCCTGTTATCCCTTGGTGGCTCATAGCCTTCAATACGAACAGGGATCTTTAGTTTTGATGCAGTTGCTTCTATGGATGCAATTATATCCAGATAATGTTCCAGATATTCCATCGGCGGAATAAAAATATAAAGAATGCCATCCCTTGGCTCTATACATAAAGCAGTGATAATTGTTTTTACATCAAATAGAATATTTGCCGGTTCCTCTTTTTCAGATTCTTCTTTTTTCTTTTTTAATGGATCGGTTTCTTTCTCAGCAGGAGTTTCTTTTTTTGATTGTAATTTTGGTGGTGCAGGCTGTTCATATACCTTACCATATCTTTCAGAGATGGTCTCATGAAAAAAAGCAAGTGGTTGCAGTTCTTCAAACAAACTGCGTTCTACCTGTTGCGGCATAGCTGCTTTAGCCATGGCTGGTAAAGATTCCAAAGGCAAACGCAGGCCAATGGGTGAATTACCCGGCAGCAAGAACAAATGCTCTCTTTTAAAAACCCAATTACAACTCAACCACTGGTTATTCCCGTAATTCCATTGAACAGGCAATACATAACCTGCCGGTTTATTTAAGCCACTGTCTAATAATTGCGCCAGGGTTCTTCTTTCAATACTGTCTTTTAAATTAGCTTTTAGCGGATCAATATTTACGGGTGTTTTTCCTTCTGTCCATAAAAAGAAAAAAGCATCTTCATACGCAGGGCTGATATTATCTGTACTTAATGCTAAACTTTTAGCAAGCTCAGTTATAAACACTTTTGCATCCTCTGCTGTGTATGTATGTTTTACTTTTTCATGGGCGATCAGATCCAGGTTTCGCCAAACCGGGTAACCATCTTTTCGCCAAAACAAGCCATACTGCCATCTGGGTAAGGGCTCGCCGGGATACCATTTTCCCTGTCCATAATGAATCATCCCTTCCTTACCAAACTGCTCGCGTAACCGAAAGATCAATTCATGCGATAAGACCCTCTTTTCTTTTCCATCTGCTGCTGTATTCCATTGTGCAGATTCCATATCATCAATAGAAACAAAAGTAGGTTCGCCACCCATGGTCATTCGAACATCTCCTTCATCAAGGTCCTTATCAATCTTATAACCCAATGCTTCTATCGCCGCCCATTCTGCAACAGAGAACGGTTTTGTTACACGCGGATCTTCATGAATACGTGTAACAGAATTTTTAAAATCAAAAACAATTTCTGCTTTATCACTGGCACCCACAACCGGTGCTGCACTTACATAATGCGGCGTGCAAGCCAATGGAATATGGCCTTCACCGGCAAATAAACCTGATGTGGGGTCAAGCCCTATCCATCCTGCACCGGGTACATATACCTCCGTCCATGCATGTAGATCAGTAAAATCTGCTTCCGGTCCGGACGGGCCGTCCAATGATTTTATATCTGCCGTTAGCTGAACTAAATAGCCTGAAACAAAACGTGCTGCCAATCCAAGATGTCTTAGTATTTGTACCAATAACCACGATGAATCTCTGCATGAACCCAATAATCTTTTTAAAGTTTCTTCCGGTGTTTGCACACCCACTTCCATACGCACTGTGTACGCAATATCCTGTTGTAATTTTTGGTTGATGTAAACAAGAAAATCAACAATTCTTTTTTCAGATCTGTCAACACCTTTTAACCACTCGCTCAATAAAGGGCCGGGGGTTTCTGTTTCTAAATAGGGAAGCAATTCTTTCTGTAACTGCTCACTGTATTTGAAAGGAAAATTTTCAGCATATTCTTCTACAAAAAAATCAAAAGGATTAATGGTTTCTAATCTGGCGATCACTTCTACATCAATATCCAGCAAGGTTGTCTTTTCATTAAATACCACCCTTGCCTGAAAGTTCCCGAAAGGATCCTGTTGCCAGTTGATAAAATGATCTTTTGGGGTGATCTTGAATGAATAGGCTTCAATAGGTGTGCGCGAATGAACCGCAGGACGTAAACGAAATATATGCGGTGATAAGGAAACCGGCCGATCGTAATGGTAGGTTGTTTTGTGCTTGATTGCAACGCGTATAGCCATAAAAGATGTTTAATAATTTTCGGCAATGCAATCGATATGGATAAATATAAATATTTTGTTTGAATTTCGGGTAAGATTTTCGGTAAATCAAAGTAGATTGACGAATGAGACTGACTATTTCAATGGTTTAGAATTAAATACGAAATAAATTTGCCACAGATTGGCAGATTAGAACAAAACAATCTGAGAAACTGCGACTAAAAATCTCAAAATTTGCAATAATACCAGCTAAAAAACAGTGATATGAAAAAATGTGTATTTATCAATTTATTACTTCTGTGTTTTTTATATAGTGATGCACAAAAAACAGCAGCACCAATTATCGACAACTATTACACAATTCTGAGAAAATCTTTTAATGAAAACAATGCCTATAATACAGTAGGGTTTGTAGAAAAATACTGGCGTATTGCAGGTAATACGGGGTTTAATGAAACCATTTATCATATCGAAAATATATTAAAACAGGCCGGCTATGTAAAAGAAGTGAAAGGAGAAACGGATGGCCCTCTTACTTATCGTATCGAAACCAGAAAAATGCGCAGACCAACATGGGAGCCGGTTTCATCGTCATTAACGATTGTGGGAGAAAAAGAACCCATCTTGCAATCATCTTCCAATAGAAACATGATTGCTATTAACTCTGCCAGCACACCGGCAGAAGGAGAAACCGCAGAGATAGTATATGTTGGTAAAGGATCAAGAGCTGAACTGGAAGGAAAAGACCTGAAAGGGAAAATTGTTTTTGGAGAAACATCTGTAGGCACTTTGTTTAACAATGCCATTCGCAAAGGCGCTTTGGGGGTGTTGGGTTATTCTATGCCTAAATATACGCAGCCTGAAAAAAATAGCCATTCCATACAGTTCCAGAATATTTCATACCAGGATTCTGTAAAACAAAAATGGGGGATCGTTCTTTCGTATGATGCAAAAGAAAAACTGAAAGCTGCACTTGCAAAAGGAATGGTGCGGGTAACTGTAAAAGTGGAATCTAAAATTTTTACTTCTGATGAATTAACGATTATAGCCAATGCACGCGGCACCATGAAACCGGATGAACGTTTTGTTTTCAGCGCCCATATTCAGGAACCCGGCGCCAATGACAATGCAACCGGAGTGGGTACACTTGCCGAAATGGCGAGAGTTACTGCAGGGTTAATTAAAGAAAAAAAATATTCGCCACAACGCACCATTACTTTTTTATGGGGCGATGAGATCATATCAACCGGACGTTATATCAGAGACGATTCGGTTCGCGCAAAAGGAATTAAGTGGGGACTGAGTTTAGATATGGTGGGAGAAGATATAACGAAAACCGGTGGAAGTTTTCTGATCGAAAAAATGCCCGATCCATCTGCCATCTGGACAAGGGGCAATGATAAACATACAGAATGGGGTGGAGATGTTTTAAAAGAATCAGACATGTTTCCACATTATTTTAATGATTTTTTATTGAACCGTTGCCGCCAACAGGCAAAGGATAATGATTGGGTGGTAAATGCAAATCCATTTGAAGGTGGCAGTGATCATACTCCTTTTTTACAGGCAAAAATTCCCGGTTTATTGATGTGGCATTTTACCGATGTATTTTATCACACCGATGCCGACAGGCTCAACATGGTATCAGCCAAAGAAATGAAAAACGTAGGTGTAAGTGCATTGGCTGCAGCGTACACACTTTGTGCAGCTAATGAAAATACCAGTCTGGCATTGATAGATGAAGTTACTAAAAACGCTATAGACCGCTTGCAGGTTGAATTTACATTAAGTAATGAAGCCATTCAAAAAGGAGCGGCACCTGAAAAAGAGAAACATATTTTGGAAGTATGGAATAATTGGTACCAGGGTGCTTTGGCAAGAATGATAGATATTAATACTGCCGGAACAACTGATAAGATCACTAAGAAAATAGATGCTGCAAAACAGATGATCAGTAATAAGATGCTAGAACTGACCGTCACATTGGCTGCAAAATAAATGTTCGTTATTTCATGATAAGATAAGTGTTGATCTGCTTACTTTTATATTTTCTTTATAAAAAAGAGTATTGAAAAAAATAGCTTTCATAATTATTACAATGTTGCTGATGGGGGGATGTAAAAAATCAAATTCAGCAGTAACAACTCCTGTTACACCAGTTACAGGATGTGATTTTGTATATGATGAAACCTTGTTAACCACCAACGGCTGGACCAAAGCTTTTGAAGATAATTTTGACAACGATCTCTCCAAATGGAATATCTGGACGGGTGGGGCTTATAACAATGAATTACAATTTTATCAGGCAGCTAATTTGCAATTGGTAAATGGAGTATTACAGATCGTTGCAAAAAAAGAAACAGTTGTTGGTGCTACACTGCCAACAAATCCGGCATTAAGCAGTTTTGCTTATACCTCCGGAAGAATGGAGTGCAAGACTAATATTTCTGCAAATGCAACTACACCCAAAGTAAGAATTGTTGCAAGAATTAAACTGCCAACGGGCTATGGTATGTGGCCGGCTTTTTGGAGTTATGGTGATCCATGGCCAACACAGGGTGAGATCGATTATATGGAAGCGAGAGGGAATGAACCTTATAAATATTCTACCAATTATTATTACGGTGTAAATGTGGGAACTATTTTTAATGAAGATGCATCCGCAATCATTACTTCAACGGAGGATCTTACTGCTTGCTATCATGTATATGAAATTGAATGGTCGCAAACTGCACTTACCTCTTATCTGGATGGGAAATTGGTGGAGACAAAAAAATTGGGCACTCATATTCCAGATCTCTTTGGTAAAACAGAACGTGTAGTTTTCAACCTCGCTATTGGTGGCGGTTTTTTTCCGGGACTTGATAAAACGCTTATTCAAACCGGAACGATGTATGTTGATTGGGTTAAGGTATTTACTTCCAAATAGTTTTTTTTGAAACAAATAGTTACATAGGTTAAGAAAAAGGTCACATAGTAGTAGTCCTATACGCACTCTGTTTAAACCTATGTAACAATGTGTTTTAAAAGGAGTTTAGTATTTATTAATATACCCTTTAACTAGTCATAACTTTCTCCAAAGCAGTCCTCACCAATTTCAAAAATGGGGGAACAATCTGAAATGGATCTCCGGGTGATAAGGTTTCTATTGGCAAATAACCACAATAAGTAGAATCTTTTACAATACGGAATAATTTTTCCAGATCCATATTTTCCGTCTTTCCATTGTAATTCAGTTTTTCTTTCACCTGCCAGTTAACCGCATAGTTGGCCATTTTTTTAATCTCACTGTAAGGTTCATTGGTTACAAAACTTCCTGTATCTAATATTAATCCAAACCAGTCGTTGTTTACTTTCTTAATTACATCTGTCATCTGATCAGCTGTCTTAATAAAATCATTATGGTTCTGAACTGCAACGATTACACCCAGTTGTTTTCCATAGGCAACACAGGTTTTAATATCTTCAACAATCCATGCTTCCGTTTGCTCCCATGTATACCCTGCAGGAATTACCTTGCCTGTAAATATCCTAATTACAGGAGCGCCAAGTTTTGCTGCTACTTCTATCCATTTTTTTACAAAAGCAATTTCAGCCACGCGTTTTGTTTTATCAGGGTCTCCAAATTCATTACGAATACCGGTGCCACTAATTGCCAAACCCAGCTGGTGTGTTTTTTTCTTCAAATGATAAATGTATTCATCAGAAGGAACTTCCGGATAACCGGGAAAATAATAACCTGTAAGATCAACCGCATCAAAATTTTCTCTCGCACAAAATTCTATCACTGCATCTAAATCAGTAGTGCCTTTGGTAAGTGGCGCATTAAAAGAATAGGCATTTAAACTTATTTTAAAACGATTCGGATCACTATTGCTAATCTGCTTTTTCACTCCATCGCCGGCCAAAGAAAATTTACCCAACCCCATCGCCGATAAAGCCATCAAAGCTGACTGTAAAAATTTTCTTCTCTCAAACTTACTCATAGATCAGTTTTAAATAAATCAATGTTACAAGCAAAACCACCAAACCGTGCCTCCGTGCCTTTGTGCGCCAATTCATTTCCCATACGCAAACCCCTCCATCACCCTCATCGAAGCAATCGCATCTTCCGCAGAACATGGATTCTCTCCTTTCCCTAAAAAATAGTTTACCACTTGTGTGATCATCGGTTGCTGAATATGTGTCGGTGGTTCAAATTCCAATACTTCTACCGTATCTCCATTTTGAACCGTAACTGTAAATCCAAAAACCGGAAAAGAGATCTTGCCATTCGATCCAATGATCTCTACTTTATCTTCCTGCAATCCATCACCAACTGTATAACACCATTGTCCTGTAAACAAAATGTTTTTTGGTAAGCGCATGATGCCAGTAACCACATCTTCTGCTTCATACAAGCCAGCCTGGTTGGCACTAAATCCATTATATGCAAGAGGGTTTCCAAAAAAATATAAAATGATATCCAGCTGATGTGGGGCAAGGTCATAAAACAAACCTGCACCTGCAATTGCAGGATCTACACGCCAGTTTTTTTCGGTATTGGCAATAAGTGATGATTGATCTTTCTGCAACATGCTTAGTCTTACGGTTCTCACATCACCAATACGATTGCTATCAATCATTTGTTTGATGGCTAAGAACATTGGTAAACCTCTTCTGTAATGCGCTATACTTAACTTGCTGTTAGTTTCATTGGCAATTTCCTGCATTCGCAAACAAGACGCTGTATCAATAGCCATTGGTTTTTCAACATACACAGGTTTGCCTGCCTGCATGGCCTGTATAGCATATGATTCATGCGAGCCCGGGGGTGTGGCTACATAAATGGCATTGATCTCAGGATCATCGATCAGCTGTGTTGCATCATCATACCATTTGGGAACCTGGTGGCGTTCTGCATAATCTTTTGCTTTGTCACCATCACGGCGCATCACAGCTACCAATGATGAATGGGGTACTTTATTAAAAGCAGGCCCGCTTTTCTTCTCAGTTACATTACCACATCCAATGATTCCCCAGCGAAGAGTGTCAGGGGCTTGGTTACTTTCTTGTTCCATCGTGTTCTGTTGTTCAGGATTTTAATAAAGTTATCCATTCCTTCCCACCATTCAAATTTGGACACATATTTTAATCTACCCTTTGTGAATATACTACATCGTTTTCGTAAATATAGATGGCGGCACACAACACTTACTGCTGAAAAAAAAGTAAAATTCACAGTACTGTTTTATTGCCTGAAACAGTTTTATTTCTTCAACCCTAAAATCGATCGCATGTCATCCCGCAGAAATTTTCTTCAAAAAACAGCATTGGGTCTTGCCGGCTCTGTTGCTATTCCTTTACTGGGTAAGACCAGTGTTGGTAATACGATTACTGATAATAGTGTCTTAACTGTAGCCGCTCCATTGCCTTGTGGTATTGCCGGTTACACTTTTGCTAAATTTGATCTCGACAAATCCATTGCCATGATGAAAAGAGTAGGTATACTGAATCTTTCTTTGAAAGAAATTCATGTACCACTCAACAGCAGTCAGGAAACCATTAATGCTGCGTTGGCTAAATTCAAAGAAGCGGGTATCAATGTGTACACGGTTGGTGTGATCTATATGAAAACAAAAGAAGCGGTTGATCAGGCTTTTGCTTATGCTAAAAAAGTGGGTGTTACTATGATCGTTGGTGCTCCTTCTTATGATGTGCTGGATTATGCAGAAGAGAAAGTAAAAGAATACGATATGAAATTGGCCATACATAACCACGGACCTGAAGATGCATTGTATCCTGGGCCGAAGGATGTTTACGACAGGATAAAAAACAAAGATGCCCGTATGGGATTATGCATTGATATTGGCCACGCAACCCGCGCCGGTGTTGCCGTAGATAAAGCAGTGAAAGAATACAAGGACCGTTTATTTGATCTTCACATCAAAGACGTAAGCGCTGCAGTAAAAGACGGCAAAGCCATTGAAATAGGAAGAGGTGTGATTGATTTTCCTGCATTAATAAAATCACTTCGTAAAACAAATTACAAAGGTGTTTGCAGTATCGAATTCGAAAAAGATATGGGCGATCCTTTGGCCGGTATTGCAGAATCAATCGGATTCTTTAAAGGTGCGATGGCAGGAAGTTAGTATTTGATGTTTTATTTGTGAATGGGCAATGGTGAATGGTCAAATATTTTTTGACCATTCACCATTGCCCATTCACTATTCACAAACTATCTTGTAATCCAGTTAAACTCATACTCCAACGGAGATTTGATACCGCTTCGCTCTGCCACTCTTCTAAATCTTTCCGGTAAGCCCATCAGGTAATCACGGGCTTTTTCTGCGGCATCGTTTAACCCTCTGATATTGGCAATATCCCATTCAGCAACAAGGCTGTCTAATATATCTGTATAATCAATCGTAGTGTATACACCCAAACGTTGAGCAGCATCACTGAAATGAGTAAAAGACGCCCCAATTTTCTCCCCCTGCTGGCGAAGAAAATGCGCGGGCATCACAATTTTTTTGCGCATCATATCTTCAAAGGCCAACATCATTTCACTGGCATCTATTTCAAATATTTTGGAAATAAAACTTTTGTAGGCTTTGGCATGTCTTGCTTCATCCGATGCAATTACCCCACATATCTTTGATAGTTGCGTATTACCATATTGCTTAGCTAAAGTGGCTGTACGCCTGTGGGAAATATTGGTTGCCATTTCCTGAAAAGAAGTGTAAACGAAATTTCTATAGGGATCACGCGCTGCACCGATCTCCATTCCATCGGCAATCAGGTATTGTGTGCTTACTTCCATCTGGCGCATATTTACCCGTCCGGAGAGATATACATATTTATTGAGCAGGTCTCCATGCCGGTTTTCTTCGGCAGTCCACATGCGGATCCATTTACTCCATCCTTCACGATTATTCTTTCCATCAATTCCTTCAATATCCATTAACCATGTTTCATAAGTTGGCAATGCCTCTTCTGTAATAATATCACCAACTAATACGGCGAGATAATCATACGGAAGTTCCTTACACTGAAGCTGTAATTCCTTTACTTCGGAAAGAAAGTTTTCATTGCTGCTGTCGGGTAATAGGTCAGATGGTTGCCAGTTAATATCTATTTTCTTTAAAAAAGTATCTACAATTTCATCCATCTTCTGGGCCAAGAAATGCATTACTTCCAGTCGTGTGTGATTCAAATTCATTCTTATTCTTAAAAAGTGATGCTTACAAAGTAAGCGGCTAAACGCGCAAATCTAATCTAAATACATGCATTCAGACGTTTTGTTGTTCTTTATTCTGTGTTTTGCTAACAAACCTTTGTTAAACTGTATAAAACAGACTTGATTAAACTTAACACATACAGTTGTAAGACTAACAATTGCCTCTTGGCGCCTTTGCGAGCAATTTCCTAATGTGTGAATTATGCAATTGATACCTGTTGTTGTGTAATGCTTTCAGCAGATCATCCATATACTTTTGTTATTCATTCATGAGAAGGATTTCAATACAGCGGATACCTGCAAAATAAAAGTGGGCAGCTTTTTGATAACGATGCATGATTATCACATTTAAATCTATAAATTATGAAAATGAAATTTTTAATGGCTTTTTTGATACTTAGCTTAATTGCTATCGATAAGCCTAAGGCACAATTCAGTTTAAGTTTTAACATCGGAACGCAACCTATTTGGGGGCCTGTAGGATATGATCATGTAGAAAACTATTACCTGCCGGATATTGAAGCCTATTACAATGTTCCTCAAAAGCGATATACGTATATGCAATATGGCAGATGGACAACCAGTTATTCATTACCTCCACGCTATAGAAATTACAATTTATATACAGGGTATAAAGTAGTTGTGAACGAACCAAGACCTTATTTGCATGATAATGATTATAAGGCTAAGTATGCTTCTTTTAAAGGAAGGCACGATCAGCAACCTATCCGTGATAGCCGTGAACAAAAATATTTTGAGAATAAAAACCATCCTCAACACAATCAATGGAAAGAAAATGGTCATGATAACCGTGGCAGAAACGGTAAAGATGAAAATGGCAAAAAAGGACATGGTGATGGAAAGGATTAATTCCGGTATGATATAAATACTGTCCCTTTTTTTGAAAAACTCAGAAAATTGGGGCAGTTTTCTTTTCCGGGAATGAAAAGACTATTATTTACAAACATTCAACAAGCCCGATTTTGGCAGAATTAAAGCCTGAAACAAGCTCTTTTTATCTGTTTATGGCTCTAAATTGTATAAAAGGGAGAAAATACACAAGTTCTGATACGGTGGAAAGTGGTAAAACGGACAGAAAACACTATTTTTAAGAAATAAATTTAAATATTATGGCAACAGGAGTTGTAAAATGGTTCAATGATGCAAAAGGTTTTGGGTTTATCACACCGGATGATGGTGGTGAAGATCTATTCGCTCATTTTTCTGCTATTAACATGGGCGGATTCAAATCTTTAAAAGAAGGTCAAAAAGTATCATTTGATATAACAGATGGTAAAAAGGGCAAACAGGCTGCTAATATCCAGGCTGCAGAATAACCTTTTTTGATCGTCAGTTGCTGCACATTTTTTGTGCACCCTTACCTTAATCTCTGTGCTG
>CANBSW010000013.1 GCA_947372235.1 Chitinophagaceae bacterium
GCCCCAGGTTCCGGCAGTTTCGTGGATGAAAGAATGCTCGTTCATACCTTGCGAATTGGTAAAATGAAGTTGAAAAACGTGTCCGCCGGTATTGATATCGACACCAACCGACAATGGATCATGCATTCCGGTAAAATGGTCGGATGAGATAAAATATTCAGCATTGATACTTACCCTTTTACTGATCTTTTCTCTAGCGATAAAGCCCAGTGCCAACATATCCAATGAACCACCGGCTGTAAATAACAGACGGTTATAATGTGTATAGGTTGGAGAGAGTTGGAAAGAGAAATTGTCGCTGAATTTTCTGGCTAAGATCAGTTGTGCAGTCATAACTGTACGATCTGCCCCGGTTATATTTAATGCAGGGCTCATATTGAGGGTTCTGTACGACCAGGAAGCCAATAAGGCAACAGAAAGCGGTGCACCACCGCTTGTCTTTTGACGAACCAGTCTGTATTTGGCAAAGCCATCCACATCTTTGAAGAAGGTGGTACGGCCAATACCTACCATCAGGTTATTGGTTAATCCAAAATCAAACCCGATTCTCATAGAAGCGCCATCTAAACCAAATAATTCATAAATACCGAGGTTTAAAGGAGAAAAACGGTGATTAATTCTGAAGTCCATACTGCCCTTTCCGGTAATTTCTACTGTGTGTGCATTTACCAGACGGGTAGAATAGAAAGTATTTACTATGGGTTCGGGACCTGTTTTCTTTTCTGCAGCATTGGCACTATCCTGCATTTTAAACAGATCTACCTGCTGCGAAAAACTTTGGAAACTGATTAGGCCAAGGCAGAGTATGACCAGTAATCTTTTTGAAAAGATCAACATAGATTTACATTTTAGTATATAGGAATAATTATTGGTATTGACAGTTGATTTCGGCCGAAACTTTTTGGGTTACTTTGGCGGCATCTATATTAAAATCCTTCATTATAATATCAAACTTGCCCATAGCTGATGGTTTGCCATCCTTTATATCTACTGTTCCATTTACCGTGATGTTTTTGGTAATACCATGCAGGGTAAGATCGCCTGTTACGGTTACTTTATAAGAACCGTCTTTTGTGAAATTCACATCCTTCAGGTTTACAATGGTTCCCTTAAAATCAGCGCGAGGAAATTTGGTGCTTTCTATATACTGGTCATTAAAATGCTCCTGCATTTCTGCCAGTTTAAATTTGAAACCTTTGGTGAGTAAACTGAAAGTCATCTGGCCATTATCTGCTATGCGGCTGGCTACCTCATTATTGGTTGCTTTTACATCCTCATCTGAAGGAGAAGAAAAACTCACTTTGCCATTTCGGGTTCCAAATATTTTCTGGGCATGGATGCCAGTTGAGAGTAGAAGTACAACTACAAAAGAGAAAAATAATTTCATTACAAACGGGTTTATTTATTTGATGAGAACACCTTCATTGATCACCACATTGGCATCAGGGATATAGCCTGTACAAATACCTTTGAAAATGATGGTTTGGCCGGGTTTTAATTCGCCCGGATTGGTTTTAAACGTACAATTAATCACAAACAAAGGATCATTGGTTTTAAAATTCACCACTGTTTTTCCATCCTGATTGGTAGTAATATCTGACACTTCGCCGTTTAATTCGATGGCTTTATCAAGGTATTTGGTATTGGCTTCTGTCTCATTGGCCTTGAAAGCATCAAACAATTTTTGGGCGGATAATTGAACCCCTTTTTCCTGGGTTACATCTCTGTGTGGTTTCAGGTATACATATAAAACCACTGCGCCGGCCGTAACAATGCCTGTTATAAAAAGGGCAAAAATGATTTTTTTCCAATTTTTCATGTTGATAATAATTTGCTGTTTGGAAGCAAACTATCCAGGTGTTGGTATAAAAAGATACGGGTGTGTAAAAGAATGGTTGCCTGAGGTGGGAAAATCAAGCTTGAACTCGTATAATTTGGAATGGGGATGAGAGGGTTATATCAGCCGGAGGCTGGGGGATAGTGGTCACTCGGCGGAGCCGAGCGACTGCATTATTTTACATATTGCTGAACAGGCAGGCGGTTGGCGATGCTGCGGGCCAATGTCATTTCATCGGCATATTCCAGTTCGCCACCAAAAGCAATTCCGCGGGCAATGGTAGTGATGCGGCAGGGGAGATGTGCTATCTTTTTCTGGATGTAATATATTGTAGTATCTCCCTGAATATTCGGACTTAATGCAAAAACCAGCTCTTCCGTTTCTTCTTTGGTGATTCGGGTTACCAACGATTCGATATTTAACTGGTCCGGACCAACACCATCCAATGGCGATATAATACCACCAAGCACATGGTAAGTACCGCTGAGTTGTTGGGTACTTTCAATAGCGATCACATCGCGGATATTCTCAACTACACAGATCATTCTTTGATTACGCATGGAATTTGAGCAGATGGAACAGATATCTCCGTCGCTGATATTATGGCATCGTTGACAAAATTTAATATCCCTGCGCATGCGGGCAATCGTTTCTCCAAAATGCTGTACCTCATTCACATCCTGTTTTAATAAATGCAGCACCAGGCGCAAAGCGGTTTTTTTACCAATACCGGGTAGTTTGGTAAACTGAGCCACTGCATTTTCTAAAAGTGAGGAGGGGAGATGCATGGAAAGTTTGTGGTTTGGTGTTTGAAGTGTAAAGTTAATACTGTCTATGAACTATGATCTATTTGCCATTTGCAAAACTACAAATTGATGGTTACTTCATTGTCCCAATTGCTTTTGATGGCAAGTTGTTTGGGAATGAGGACCACTACTTCGGGCTGACGTTTTGTTCCGAAAAATTTTCCTGAATCCCATACTCCATTCTTATTGGTATCGTATAAGACCCTTAATTCATATCCGCCGGGTGGAAATAGTTTACGCTGAAAATCATTCTTTACCAAAGCAACAGACTCAATGATCTTATCGTTAAGAAGGATCTGTAATACAGGATTTTTCGAAAGATCGATATTGGGGAAACGGATACGAATGCTGCCATAATCTGCTTCTTTTTTGGTGATGAATTTTATGGTATCGGCCTTGGCTAACATGGTTCCTGCCGAATCTGAAATAGCATCTTTGGCAATCAGAAACCGGAAAGCAACCGATTCTTTCCATTTATTGGTGAGGGTTACTTTTGTTTTACCGGTATCCAAAGAAACAGAATAACCGCTTAGTTTTTTATAGCTGGTATCGTATAAAACAAATTTGCTACTGTCGAAATTGGTGAGTTTTCTATTGAAGGTGAGGATAAGATTCCCCAACAGATCCTGTTGTCCGTTATCGAGACCGATGGTATATTTCAATCGTTTATCATCCTTATTAATTCCGGCGGAAGGTCTGATGCCTGAAGAAACAGTTGACACAGAAGAATTTGAAGTTCTTTTAACCTCTTCGTAAGCAAACAAAGTGTCTGACTGAGGTGTATTATTACCAATATTTATTGCTGAACTTCTGAAAGCAAACATTTTAGTACTGTCGTCGTATTTTTTTGTAAAATCATTGGGTATAACATAAACGGCAAACTCTCCGGCTGGAAGGTTTCGAAAAAAGAATTCTCCTTTACCATTGATCCGTGAAATGTATCTGGGTCTGTCTTTCACAATAGCGGTATCTGCAAGGTTTTTATGTAACACAGCTATCAGTGTGCTATCTGTTTTTCCACTTTCGGCCAATATCACTTTTCCTTTATAGGTATTGAAGTCTACCGTTGGGCCGGTTGAAAACACATAATTCAAATTGCGTGCAATATTTCCTTCATTTACATCACGAATGGATTCTCCAAAATTGAAAGAATAAGTGGTATTGGGCTCTAAAGTATCTTTTTTGAGCCTGATCGTTATATTTCTGAGTTTATTATCATATTCGGGAATATTTTTTAATGTGGGAGAAACGATAATGTTTTCCAGCGGACTTTGCAGTGTAACATACTCATCAAACGTAAGTGTGATATTTCGGGTGTTTACATTTACAGAGGAGTCTTTGGGGCTTGCAAAAACCAGTCTGGGTGGTAAACTATCCCTGGGGCCACCTCCGGGCGGGATGATATTGGCACAGGATACCATTGTTGTGATCCAGTAAAGGAGACAAAGGGTTGTAAAAATTTGGAATAGTGAACGTTTCATCAATCGCAAATATATAACCCATGGGGGCTTAATGGAAAAAAGGATTGTGAAGGGATGTATAAAATGTGGGAGGGATTCTATTTCTTGATTGGAGAGCGATTCTTGTTGGGAAGAAATAATATAGCCACAGACTCATAGATTAGCACAGATTTTCTCAGTACAATCTGTGCTAACCTGTGAATCTGTGGCAAAAAATTACTCAGCCATTTCATCTTCTTCTGAAAGATCGTGTAATGCAACCGCCATTTGATTAGTTTTTACAAAGTCGCACCATTCGCATCCCGTTTTGCCACATCCTGTTTTGAATTCTTTCTGTTGTATCTGGTTCCAAACGGTCTTGATCTGATGTGTAACGGTGGCAATGTCTTCGGGGCTTACTGTTATTTTTTCAACCCTATATTCATCATTCACCGGCTCTATAAATTCAAATGCGGTGCTGATGGCCTGCCAATCATTGGCTTTATCGTTATCCAGTAATATTTTATAGAAAACGGCCTGGCGCCAATAATCGCCACCGTTGGGTTCTTTTTCTATTGGAGGAACGAGTTTCTTTTTTGCGTTATCATAACTTCCCGTTTTATAATCTACCACATTTACAAGTTTGCCATTGAATTCCAGTTTATCCAGTTTACCATTTAACGGAACATCCTGTACATAAACATTCCGGATATTTCTTTCTATACTTACTGTCTTATTCCAATTGTTGATATGTGTTTCATAATATGCAGGCAGTATTTTTTCGCCATAGTCCATTTTCAGCTTGAAAGCCTCTGGTGTAAATGAGTCCCTGTTTCGATCCATAAACCAATAAAAATCTTCCAGTAAACTTTCTTTGGGTGGAAATTTTTCGTTTTCGTTTTGTTTCATTTTTTCAAACAGGCGTTGCAATGCAAAATGTACCGCACTACCAAAGGCCATATTCTCATTTTTAGCTGCGGGAACACGGATGAGGTTCTGGTAATAAAATTTCAAAGGACAATTCAGGTAGTTATTTAGATGAGTAACGCTGAGTGAATATTTTTTTAAGATCTGGTCGATATAATTGGCTTCTACCAACTCGATTTCCGGCCTGGCTGTTTCTGCAAATTGAAGGGCCAGGTAATCGATCAGCTGTTCATCATTTACATTTTTGGAAACCGGTTGCCATTCCATTCCCTCCTGTATCTCGGTTACGAAAGCAGACTTGGTGAGTGGCTTATCATTTTTATCTTTCAACGCATATGAAATCTGCAGGTTTGATTTGGCTCGTGTAACTGCCACATAAAAAAGGCGGCGGCTTTCTTCAAGATCGCCGGCATGGTTACCATCGCTGAGTAAATTATCCGGATAAGAATAGGTTCTGTTATTTCCTTTATTGCTTTCATCCCAAATTCCGTTGGTACAACCTACCACAAAAACATGTGCATACTCACTTCCTTTTGATCCATGTGCAGTGATCAGGTTGATGCCTTCATCTAAAGCAATTACTTTATACAGCGGAATGGGTAACCTGTTTTTTTTCATCAATGCGATATCCATTAACAGTTCATGCAATCCCGTATCCGGATCTTTTTTGCAGCAGTCTTTTACATATTGGAAAAAAGCATTTAATACCTGCATCAGCCATGGTTTTTCCGGGCTTTGCATTACATAAGCTAATACACCTGCTTTTTGTATCAGTTTTTCCAGTAATTGCTGGATAGTAAGGTTTCGATGTTCTTTTAGTAATTCTTCTAAAATATTACTGATCAGTTTCAGGCTATTATCGGGCTGGGTAAAAAGATCTCCATTATTGAGTGGCAGATCATTTAATTCACGACGTATTGAATACCTGTCTTCTTTCCGTCCCACATTTTTTGCATTAACCCTCATGCTTATATGAGCAATGTCTGCAGGTTTGGCCTGAAAAAAATTAAAGTGCAGTATTTTAAATAAAAGATCATCGGCGCTAAAAGCAATCGTACTTTCTTTATCTATCCAGCTAAGAATATCCAATATGTTTTTAATAAAAGGAAGTTGCAATACATCTACCTTTTTGCGTGTGTTTACGGGGATGTTTTTACTTTCAAGAATTGTTGCAATTTGTTCTACCTGGGCATGATTTCGGTAAATGATAGCAATGTTTTTTCCGCTAACACCCTCTTTTAGTAATTGTTCTATTTGTAAAGCAATATCCATTGCTTCATGGGTTGTATTGGGATATTCGATGATCAGAGGAGAAACAGACAGGCCGGCTATTCCTTCTTTGGATGCCAGTAAAGGTTTGTCTTTGTCAATATCAACTGTACGAAGACTGTTATTAGTAATTAGTTTGTGAGCAAGATCCAGAATTGTTTGGGTGGAACGATAATTATTTTCCAGGTTGATCCTGGTGATTTCTCCTTCATATTTTTTTTCAAATTCAATGATGTTTTCCACGTTCGCATCCTGAAAAGAAAAGATACTCTGATCTGCATCACCTACTACAAAAACATTCGGAATGTCCCAGTAATTGATCAGGTGTTGCAGCAGCAGGTTTTGCGAGCGGCTGGTATCCTGAAATTCATCTACTAAAAAATAAAGAAATCGCTCCTGATAATCGAGCAGCATATTTTTATTTTTTTCAAATGCATCAAGTACCCATAAGATCATATCATCAAAATTATACCGGCTTCGTTCAGCCATCATGCTATTATACCGGGGGAATAATTTTACCGCAGCCCGCAATACTTCCATCTTTTCTGTTACCGGTCCAATTTTATTGGGATTGGGGTCACCCGCAACAAATTCTTTGTATTTCTTTTTATAGAAAAATCCTTCCCGGGTTGGCAAAGTTTTTAGATAGGCATCAATCCGCTCATTCATATATTGTACTCCCCATGCTTCTTTTTTCATCAGGCTGAAAAGGCTTTTAAGACGCGGGGCTTCATAATACACTTCTCCACGAAAACGTTTTAAAGGACTATCCTTTTCTATTGAGTCTATCAATTTATTGAAAAGATCGATCTCTTCCAGATCGCTAAGTAACTCCAGGCTAAGTTTTCCAAAATAACTCAGATTGTCCTGTATTACCTGGTTACAAAAAGAATGAAAAGTGTGTATTTGAATATTATAAGCAGGTGTACCCACAATCTGCAATAAACGGTTGCGCATTTCAACGGCACCGTTATCTGTATAAGTGAGGCATAAAATATTATTAGGGTTGGTATCAGTTTCCAATAATATCCGCCCAATACGCATGGCAAGGATCTGGGTTTTTCCGGTACCCGGCCCTGCATTCACTATTACAGGCCCCTCGATTGTATCAACAGCTATTTTCTGCTGTTGGTTAAGCGTGGAATATTTTTTTTCAAATTGGTCTTTTTGGTGTTGGGTATTTGCCATAGGTTAAAGATAATCTCAAATTCAACTCACCCCGCCGGCACTTTGTGCGATGACCCTGTTTCTACTTGTAGAGAGGCGTGACGGGCGGGGCGATGTAGGGGTAAATTAAACCGGGGTGAACTTTATGCTATTGAAAATGTTATTTATTAAAACCGTTTTACGATGTCAAGAGTATATTCCATCAAAACCATACAAAAGATCCCGATCTCTTTACAGCAGGCATGGGAGTTTTTTAGTAAACCCGATAACCTGAAACATATTACTCCTTCTTCACTGGGTTTTGAAATCATTTCCAAATACCATGGTGAGAAAATGTATGAAGGGCAAATTATTGAATATACCGTAAAACCTATTTTAGGCATACCGTTATATTGGATGACAGAAATTACACACGTTAAAAACCAACAGTATTTTATTGACGAACAGCGTTTCGGCCCTTACAGTTTATGGCATCACCAGCATCATTTTAAGGAGATAGAAGGCGGTGTGGAAATGACAGATATTGTACATTATAAATTACCCATGTGGTTTTTGGGAGATATTGCAAATGTGGTAATGGTGAAAAATCAGTTGAGAGGAATTTTTGATTTCAGGTATCTGGCTGTGGATATAAAATTCGGAAAATGGAAGGGGGAGCAGAAAAATGAAATTGAGTTTGGTTAACTCACCCGTCGGCCAATGTCACTTTCTTTTATTATGATGATTTGATGCCAATTAGACATTCAATTCACACTAAACTAATATTGCATTAATATAACTCTCTCTGATAGTTTTTTTGAAACACATAGGAGTATAGATTAGGCAAAAGTTCACATAGTATTCAATTCTATCTGCCCTTTTCTTTCACCTATCTTCCTATGTGTTTCAAAAAAAAATGCAATTAATGGGTTTTTTAAAAGACCATTTTACAGTCTAATTAGGTATGATTATTTCAACTCCAACATCTGACTAACATTGTTATTCAAATCAACCGAAACCACAAATATGCGTTTATCTTTTGTATCGGGTATTTTACTAAGGTCTACAATGGCAGCTTTATCTGAAACGATGGTTTGCACCAATTGTGCAAGGATGAATTTTACTTCAGTGTTTTGCGTGAGTGTTAAAATACCAAAGGCTTTTATTTTTTCATCTCCTTTGTAAACAAGTTTCACAGTATTGTTTGCTAACTTTTCTACTAAGGGTTGTTGTGGTATGGTATTATTGATCCATGGCATAGGTGGTACTAAAGCAGGGTAACGATAATATCGGTTACGCAAACTGTCATTCCATCCATAAGGATTTTTTTCAAAAGTTTTACTGCTGAAATAAACACTTCCCTGTGTAGTTGGGTACGCTCTTAATGCCTGAATTTCTTTAGGAATTTCATTCGCGCTCTTCCAGGCTGTATTTGATCCGGCACGATAAATACCATGGCCTATGTATAAGTGTTTTCCATAAGTGTGATTATTCCACCAATCAAGTAATACATCATAATCACAAAGTTTATGGCCACGCTCCCAATAGAGTTGCGGTACTACATAATCTATCCATCCTTTTTGTAACCAAAGCAAAATATCTGCATAAAGATCGTCGTAATTGGTTTGTCCGGCCTTGGTATCACTACCCATAGGATCCTGGGTTTTATTGCGCCAAACGCCAAAAGGACTAATGCCAAACCTCATTCTTGGATTAGTGTTGCGAACTATGTTATGGATCTGCAGAATTACGCTATCACAATTACTTCTTCTCCATACTTCCTTATCCAATCCTCTACCATATTTCGCAAATGTTTGTTGATCTGGAAATTCTTTTCCTGCAATACGGTAAGGATAAAAATAGTCGTCCATATGAACACCATCCAGATCATACCTAGTAACCAGATCTTTCACCACTCTTGATAAATGCTGTCGTACTTCAGGCAGGCCGGGATTAAAATATTTTTTGAAACCTTCTTTATTATCACCATACACCAAAAACCATTCGGGATGTATTCTGGTGATATGTGAAGGAGAAACGGAAGATGTTTTTAAATTAAAAACTGCACGATACGGATTTAACCATGCATGAAATTCCATCCCACGTTTATGTGTTTCATTGATCATGAATTCCAGGGGATCGTAAAATGGGGTTGGCGGCAATCCTTGTGTTCCTGTTAAAAATTCGCTCCAGGGTTCATATTGGGATGGATATAAAGCATCTGCTGCAGGTCTTACCTGAACAACCATTGCATTCATGCCATTACGCTGGTGCATCTCAAGTATGCGTATGAATTCTGCTTTTTGTTCTGTTACAGATAATGTTTTTTTACTGGGCCAATCTATATTGGCAACGGTGGCTATCCATACTCCGCGGAACTCATAATTGGGTGTGCCCTGTTGTGCCAAGGTCTGTTGAAAAACAGCCGTTATACACAGAACCATGCCTAAAGAGAATAACTTTTTCATGCTGCAAAGATAAACCTATGCAGGCAGGGATTTAATCATTGTGGATGATTTCCCCTTTTTGCGAATACAATCCACAAACTTAGTCGCGCATCTTATCAAGTATAACATTCAATGTGGCAGCTTCTTCGGGAGTTAGGGTGTGTAGAAAACTGTCTAACTGCTCATTTTTCCTATCCAGTTTTTCCAGAAGCTCTAAACCAGTACTTGATATAACCACATCTACCAGACGTTTGTCTTTTTCGCTCACCTTTTTTTCTACCAGTTCTTTTTTCATAAGCCTTTCTACGATACGGCTGGTATCACTCATTTTATCGAGCATACGTTCACGGATCTGTAAGGTGCTTATAGGTTGTTTACTTCCTCTCAGTATACGGAGTATATTATATTGCTGAGGAGTGATCTCATCTGCATCCAAAAAATGTTTGATCTTTTCTGTAAGCCAGCTGGCCGAAAAAATAATGTTTACCGTTGCTTTGTGATGCTCGTTTCTGAATGCCTGTTGCTGATTAATGTCCTTTTCGATTCCCATATAGTCTGTATTAATATTAATTGGTCAATTGGTAAAAACCATTGCCTGGCATATATGGTATTTGGTAAGAGTGTTTAGATAAACGTAGTGTGGGTAATGTGTAAGTTGATTAATGATCAATGCTGAATTTTTAATCTTCCCAAACACTCAATCCCTCACTACAATTTGCGCAAATGTCGATATTTTTTCGACTCGTTGATAAATTAAATCGAAACTGTTTGTAATTATCATTGTTCCAGGTTTCCTTAAAACTTTGTGTTTTCAGGTTTCCCAATTGATGAGAAGCATCTTTATCAAAACAACAAGGTACTACTAACCCATCCCAGGTAATTACATTGGCATGCCAAAGTTTCCAGCAATGGTTACTGAGGCCGCTTTTCACTTTCATTTTTCCGGATGCATCTTTTTTATAGCGACTGTATTTATTATTTTCCGGGATGAGTTGATGTGGATCATTCTCATAATCATATACCTGTGCCGTTTTAAAACGAACCTGGTCTACACCCACTTCTTTCCCAAGTTTTTTAATGTCTTCTATCTGGTGCTCATTGGGTTTTACAACGAGGAATTGAAAAAAGACAAAAGGTGTTTTACTGTTCAGTTCTTTTTTCCATTTCACAATATTTCTGGCACCATCAATTACTTTTTCCAGTTTACCGCCAACACGGTATTGTTCATATACATCCTGCGTAGTGCCATCAATGGAAATAATCAACCTGTCTAATCCGCTCTCAATGGTCTGCTTTGCTTTTTCATCGGTCAGATAGTGTGCATTGGTTGATGTGGCTGTATAAATGCCTTTATCATGCGCATATTTTACCATATTCAAAAAATCAGGATTCAGATAAGGTTCGCCCTGAAAATAAAAGATGAGATATAACAGTTCTTTATAAACATCATCAATGGTTTGTTTAAAAAAACTATTTTCCAGCATACCCGTTGGCCTGGTAAAAGCCCTTAAACCGCTGGGACATTCGGGGCAACGAAGGTTGCAGGAAGTAGTAGGTTCGAATGAAATGGAAATGGGATACCCCCATTGAACTGGTTTACCGCTTATTTTGGTTAACTGATAACTGGTATACACTTTAACACCATTCCAAAACCTGCGTAGGGTAAGTTTAGTAAGAAGATTGATCGAATCTGTCAGGTTAAAGTAGGTCATAGAGTGTAAAAATAACGAGGAACATTCATCCTGAACGGGATTTATTGTTTTCGAAAAAGAAAAATATTGAGAACAATTATTCAAAACCAATATCATACAAATTCAATTCTGGCATGACGACTATCATGTTTCTTCAAAGTAGATTGTATTTTTTAAGCACTAATTTTGTGCTAATTCCTGTAAAATGTCTTTAATGCATGATCATTTAACCTGTCAATCCTGCTCACAGCGCTTTAACTCGGTGTTTTGTAAAGCGAAAGAAGAATATGTGAACATGATCAACGAACAAAAGATCTGTAATGTTTACAAAAAAGGACAGATTCTTTTTAACGAAGGGGCATATCCTTTTGGTGTTTTTTGCATCAATGATGGCAAGATCAAACTTTCACATTCCGGTGATGATGGGAAAGAACAGATCATCCGCTTGCTGAAAGCCGGTGATATATTGGGTTACAGGGCTTTATTAAGTGGTGAAAGATATAGCGCAAGTGCGGTTGCTCTAGAAGACACACAAATCTGTTTTATTCCCAAAGAACTCTTTACTTCTATTTTAAAAGTAGATCCGGCCCTGGCATTTGAAATGATGAAAATGCTGAGTGATGAGTTGCATAAAACAGAAATCAAACTTACGCATCTTGCACAAAAACCCATTCGTGAAAGACTGGCGGAAACCCTGTTATTTATTAAGGAAACATATGGCTATGAAGCAGATGGCATAACGCTAAATGTTCGCCTCTCACGCGAAGAAATTGCCAATCTGGTAGGAACTGCTACAGAATCTGCTATCCGCCTGTTATCAGAATTTAAGAAAGATGGTATGGTGGAACTGGATGGAAAAAAAATCAAGATCCTTAGCCAGAAAGAATTGGTGAAGACGGCGAATTTGCAGGATTAGGAAGATATACAACAAATTTTTTACACCCCATTTTAACCCCCACCCGGCCTCCCCCTGTGAGGGGGAGGAGTATATTTTTATAATTTATAATTTTCTCCCCCTCCCAGGGGGAGATGCTGCAGGCAGAGGGGGTATTTGAGAAATATTTTTACATGATAAAAATCATATTCTGTATTGAGTATCATCATATGAACTAAGGGCATCCGGGTTTAACTTGCATTGAAACCGCAGGGTATGATGATGAAAAAATGGGACTCAAATTTACAGGAGGTACTTGGCCCTGCAGGTCTCTGTAACTTTATTGAAACAGAGTGCCAACCGGATATCAATGCCTCATTCGAAAAAATTACCGGCTACTTTTCTGTAGAAAACAATAAAGAAATTCCTGAGCCCGTTTTTGAACTTGCCCAATTATTATATGCCAAACTGGATGATGAGGTTCAACACCTTTTTCGTAAGGAATCCGGTTTGATCTTTCCTGCTATCAAAAAAGCATCTTCAGGATCGCCAATTGAACAGAAAATTCCGGACAGCATACAAACCACACAAAAAGTGATCATCAATCTTTTGCAAAAATTGCGTCAGATCACCAATAATTATGTTATCCAACCCAATTGGAGTAAAGAATGGAAATCGTGTGTAAACGAACTTTTTGTACTCGAAAGCAAAATTCATCAATGGATATATATTGAACAAAGTATGTTATATCCTACCATCACCCCTAAAAACGACATGGTTCAATAGCCCATGAGTATTGTAACTACCATTACACCCAAATGTTATCATTGCGGCGAGGATTGCCTGACGGATAGTATCCATGTACACGAAAAAGATTTTTGTTGTAACGGATGCAAAATGGTGTACGAGATCCTGAATCAAAATGGAATGTGCGATTATTACAGCATCAGTAATAACCCGGGCACCAGTCAAAAAGTAAAAGTGAGAGAGGATAAATTTTCATTTTTAGATGATGAAAAAATCAGTCGTTCTCTGGTTCAGTTTACAGACGAAACACAAACACATGTTACTTTCTACCTTCCGCAAATACATTGCAGCAGCTGCTTGTGGTTACTGGAAAACCTTCACAAGCTGGAAGAAAACATCCTGAGCAGCAAAGTAAATTTCGAAAAAAAGGAAGTGGATATTATTTTTCATCATCGCTCCTGCTCTTTGCGTAAAGTGGCAGAATTGCTTACAGCTATTGGCTATGAGCCCTATATCAGTTTTAATGATATGGGTAAAAAAACACCTGGGTATAACCGTTCTAAAATTTATAAACTAGGTGTTGCAGGATTTTGCTTTTCCAATATCATGCTCATGAGTTTTCCGGAGTATTTTGGAATTGATGTGAAAGAACAAAGCTTACTACACTTGTTTCGCTATGGAAATCTGTTATTGAGTTTGCCTGTATTTTTTTACAGTGCTTCAGAATTTTATATCAGTGCATGGAAAAGTTTGAAACATAAATTTCTGAATATCGATGCGCCAATTGTATTGGCTGTTTGGGTAACTTTTGCCCGCAGTTTATACGAAGTTTTCAGCGGTACGGGTGGTGGTTATTTTGATTCGATGAGTGGTATCGTATTCTTTATGCTGGCAGGAAGGGTATTGCAGGATAAAACCTATCGACAGCTAAGCTTTGAAAGAGATTATACTTCTTACTTCCCTGTGGCAGTTACCAGGCTAAGTGAAGAAGGTGCTCAATCCGTTTCCCTGCCCGATATTGCGCTGAATGATACCTTACTGATCCATAATGAAGAACTCATTCCGGCAGATGGAATTATTACCCGTGGAAAAGCTTTGATAGATTATAGTTTTGTTACAGGTGAAAGTTTACCGGTTGAAAAAGAAATGGGAGAGATCGTATACGCTGGCGGAAAACAAACGGGTGCCAATATAGAAATACTGGTGATCAAAGAAGTGGCGCAGAGTTATCTTACCAAATTATGGAACCGGAAAGACGAAGACCGCACCAAAGATGAAGAGCGTTCTTTTGTGCATTTACTCAGCCGTTATTTTACCTGGATCTTATTAACCATCGCTACCATTGCCGCAGTATATTGGTATATGCATGATGTTGCTAAAATGTGGAATGCAGTTACTGCTGTGATGATCATTGCCTGTCCATGTGCACTCTTACTAAGCAATACATTCACCAACGGAAATATTCTTCGTCGCCTGGGTCGTAATCATCTGTATTTAAGAAATGCACAGGTTATAGAAGATATCGCTGCCGCAGATTGTATCGTGTTTGATAAAACCGGAACCCTTACTACCGGACTTTATCAGGATATAGTATTTGAAGGATCGTTATTAACTGCCGGACAGAAAAAACGGATAGCAGCCCTGGCTTCACAATCTACCCATCCGTTGAGTAAAGCCATCAGTGTTTGGGCCGGAGAAAAAACAAATCTACCGGTACATAATTACCGTGAGTTTCCGGGAAAGGGTATCGAAGGATTAGTAAATGGAGAACTCGTTAGTATGGGTTCCGAAGCATTCATCACCCAACAGATTTCTGCCAGTAATGATGGTTCGGTTGTGTATGTGGCCATTGAAGAAAAAATTGTAGGTCGTTTCAAATTTCATAATCATTACCGTGAGCAGGTTCCGGAAATGTTACAGCAACTGGGTAAAAGATACCGGCTGGCTGTACTGAGTGGCGATAACGCAGGGGAGCAACCCTATCTGCGTAAACTCTTGGGTTATGAAACGACCCTGCTGTTTAACCAACAACCTGCCGATAAACTGGAAGCGATTCGTCAGTTACAGAAAGCCGGTAAAAAAGTAATGATGGTGGGCGATGGTTTAAATGATGCCGGTGCCCTGCTTCAGGCCGATATTGGAATTGCGGTTTCAGAAAATAATAACAATTTTACTCCAGCCAGCGATGCCATCCTTTCTGCGGCACAATTGCCCCAGCTGGTTCATCTCATTCAATTATGCAAAGCCAATAAGAAAGTAGTGATGGCAGCATTTGTTATATCGGTTTTATATAATATTATCGGGATCTCCTTTGCGGTACAGGGTGTTTTATCCCCAATGATAGCGGCTATCCTTATGCCTTGCAGCAGTATCAGTATCCTGATCATCACTTTTGGGATGAGCAATTATTTTGGGTTCAGAGAGCACCTGAAATAACCAAAATGGGAAGCATGATGAATATCATGTTTTCCGTTGATGTATGTCATAACCCCACTTTGGGTGCGCCTTTATTTTTACAAAACTTAATTCATCGTGCATGAACGTAATAATTCTTTTACTGATAGCCAGCGTTTCGGTAGCCGCTCTTTTTCTCGCGGCCTTTATCTGGAGCGTTAAAAACGGGCAATTTGAAGATGATGTGGCCCCGGCAGTAAGGATATTATTTGATGATAAACCCGCTGTTAAAAGAGAAGCAGAAGTGAAGATCGAATTGTAGATAGTGTTCATCAGCATCGCCGGATTTCAATACATACAAAATAGTAAACACCAAACCTCAATCTGATATAATGCAAGTAGAAAAATTTTATTACGACAACAAAACCGTAAAGCTTTTTGCTTATGCCACCATTTTGTGGGGCGTAGTAGGTATGTTGGCCGGCTTGTTAATAGCCGTACAGATCTATCTTCCTGCCGCTAATCTTGGGTACCCAATGACAACTTTTGGCAGGGTTCGTCCGGTGCATACCAATGCGGTAATATTTGCGTTTGTGGGTAATGGCATCTTTATGGGTGTCTATTATTCATTGCAACGTTTGTGTAAAGCCCGTATGTTCAGCGATGTATTAAGTAAGATACATTTCTGGGCCTGGCAGCTCATCATTGTAGCCGCAGCGGTTACCCTGTTATCAGGTTACACCACCGGTAAAGAATATGCAGAACTGGAATGGCCCATCGATATTGCCATTACACTGGTATGGGTAATATTCGGTATCAATATGTTTGGTACTATTTTAAAAAGAAGGGAAAGCCATTTGTATGTGGCTATCTGGTTCTTTATTGCCACATGGGTTACGGTTGCGATGCTGCATATTGTAAACTCTTTCGAAATTCCTTTTTCTTTCATGAAGAGTTATAGCTGGTATGCAGGTGTGCAGGATGCATTGGTGCAATGGTGGTATGGTCACAATGCGGTGGCTTTCTTCTTAACCACGCCGTATCTCGGTATCATGTATTACTTCCTGCCAAAAGCAGCTAACCGCCCGGTATACAGCTATCGTTTATCCATCATTCACTTCTGGGCTTTGATCTTTATTTATATCTGGGCAGGTCCTCACCATTTATTATATACCGCTTTGCCCGATTGGGCACAAAGTTTAGGTACTGTATTTAGTGTAATGCTGATCGCTCCTTCATGGGGTGGTATGCTGAATGGTTTGTTTACACTGCGCGGTGCATGGGATAAAGTAAGAGAAGATCCTATTTTAAAATTCATGGTGGTTGCCATTACCTGTTATGGTATGGCCACTTTTGAAGGGCCCATGCTGGCATTGAAAAATGTAAATGCGATCTCGCACTATACAGACTGGACCATTGCACACGTACATGTAGGTGCACTGGGCTGGAATGGCTTTCTCACATTTGCCATCCTTTACTGGATCATCCCTAAAATTTTCAACACAACATTATATTCAAAGAAATTAGCTACCACGCATTTCTGGATAGGTACTATCGGTATTGTATTATATGCCATCCCAATGTATTGGGCAGGATTTACACAGGCGATGATGTGGAAACAATTTACTCCGGAAGGAACACTGAAATACCAGTTCCTTGAAACAGTAACGCATATCATCCCATTATATGTAACCAGAAGTATTGGTGGATTATTATATCTGTCAGGTGTATTCTTAATGGTGTACAATATTGTTAAGACGGTTAAATCGGGTAGCCTGGTTGCCAATGAAGAAGCAGAAGCTCCTGCATTAGAAAAAAACAAAGCACCTCATGGAAAACAATACTGGCACAGATGGATTGAAGCAAGGCCCATACAAATGCTGGTATTCAGCTTGATACTGGTAGGCATTGGTGGTGTACTTGAAATTGTGCCTACATTCCTGGTAAAAAGTAATATCCCAACCATTGCCTCTGTAAAACCGTATACACCACTTGAATTACAGGGAAGAGATATTTATATCCGTGAAGGTTGTTATTTATGTCACTCCCAAATGATCCGTCCTTTCCGTGATGAAGTAGCCCGTTATGGCGAATACAGTAAAGCCGGTGAGTTTGTATATGATCACCCATTTCAGTGGGGAAGTAAGCGTACCGGTCCGGATCTGGCCCGTATTGGCGGGAAATATCCAGACAGCTGGCATTACAACCACATGCTGGAGCCACAAAGTATGAGTCCGGGTTCTATCATGCCATCCTATCCATGGCTATTGGATAATCCAATTGATACAGCGATTACACCGGCTAAAATCAGGGCTATGCAAACACTGGGTGTGCCTTATCCCGAAGGATATGATAAAGTGGCCAATGCAGATCTGATGGCTCAGGCAAACAGGGTCCGTATCAATTTAAAAATAGACAAGATCACAACGGGTGCTGATAAAGAAATTGTTGCACTGATAGCCTACCTGCAGAGAATGGGCACAGATATTAAGTTACAGGCAAAGCCGCAGGTAGTATCAGCGCAATAGTTATGCGTGAAGCGTGAATCGTCAGTCGTGAGTGAATACATCAAAACACAAAACTCACGACTGACATCTCACGACTCACGATTCAAACACATGAAAACACAAAAACACAAAAGATGAAATTCATCAACTACCTAGAAAAAATAACCGGTGTAGATATTTACGCCCTCAGTTCATTTTCCATCTTCTTTGTTTTTTTTATCCTGATGGCTTTATGGGCATGGAAGGCAGATAAGGGAATGATTGACGAGATCAGCCGTTTACCCTTAGAAAATTAATCAACCAGAACAATGTTTAAAACATCCGATATGAAACGATCTTCTGTACAAAAATATACCAGGCTTAGTTTGCCGGCGGTAATTGTAATGATCTGTTCTTTACCAACAGGGGCATTTGCTGCCGGCCCCCCCGTTCCGTCAGAAATGTCGAAACCCATGGCGCAGGTGCTGATGGTAATCATTGCTGCTTTGTTATTAATGATCGCTTTGTTAGCCAATGTGGTTAATGGCGCGGCACAGGTATACCTGCAAAAATATAGAGAAGCTAAAAAAGCGGCGGGATCAGGCAACGCCACAAAGATTTTTTCTTTACTCGTTCTTTGTCTCATTGGCTCAGGTGTATTTGCAGCCGATGCACCTGCCGCAGCTGCAGCAACAACCGCTGCTGCTGATACAGGTGTTGGCGGATTATCTTCAATCTCATTTTATGCGTTGATCTCTGTGATCGGTGTTGAGATTGTTATTTTACTGGTCTTATTGTACAACCTCAAATTATTACTGAGAAAAGAATCCATTGCCATTGCAGCTATAGCAGGAGAAGAAGCTGTTGCGCCTGCTCCTGCCTTTAACTGGAACAAATGGTGGTGGGAAAAAGTAAACGTATTACGCCCTGAAAGCGAAGAAGCCAATATTGATCTTGGACATGATTACGATGGCATTCGCGAACTGGATAACCGTTTACCGCCATGGTGGTTGTATGGATTTTATCTGTGTATTATTGTTGCGTTTATATATATCTATCGTTTTCACATTTCACATTCAGCACCATCCAGCAGCGAAGAATTTCAAATTGCCATGACGGTTGCAGATGCAGAAAAAGAAGAGTTCTTAAAAAATTCCGCCAATAAAGTTGATGAGAATACGGTAACCTATTTGTCAGATGCAGCATCACTTGGCGAGGGTAAAAAAATATTCACCACTATTTGTGCAGCTTGTCACCAGGCCGATGGTGGTGGTGCCGTTGGACCAAACCTTACAGATGATTATTATTTACATGGCGGTGGTATTAAAGATCTTTTTAAAACCATCAAATACGGCTGGCCGGAAAAGGGAATGAAAAGCTGGAAAGATGATTATTCTCCCGTACAGATTGCACAACTGGCCAGTTATGTAAAATCATTACGAGGAACCAAACCCGGAAAGCCTAAAGAGCCACAGGGTACTTTATACGACGAAAAAGCCGCCGCACCGGCAGCAAAACCGGGCGCAGCAGTGGATTCTACAAAATCGGCGGCAGCTGATAAAAAAGCTGTACCCGCCACCACATTACCATGAGTGAGATCAAGCATATCAACGAACCGTTAACAGAGAATTTCAGAGACAGGATTGCAACGGTTGATGAAAGTGGAAAAAGAAAATGGATCTATGCAACTAAACCCAGCGGAAAATTTTATACCATCCGTACCTGGTTAAGTGTATTTTATTTTATCGCATTTTTTGGGATGCCCTTTGTATATATCAATGGGCGTCCCATATTTATGTTTAATATACCGGATGCAAAATTTATCATCTTTGGTAAAGCATTCTGGCCCCAGGATTTTTTCATCTTCGGGCTTACAATGGTAACATTTGTATTTTTCATCATTTTATTTACGGCGGCATTTGGCCGTTTATTTTGCGGATGGGCCTGCCCGCAAACAAACTTTATGGAAATGATGTTTCGTAAAGTGGAGTATTTGGTATTAGGAGATGCACCGGCACAAAGACAACTTAAGAATTCTCCCTGGACCACCAGAAAGATCGTTAAGATCACTGTTAAGCAGGTTCTATTTTATCTGTTGTCTTTTATTATTGCCAATTTTTTTCTTGCCTATATCATCGGCATAAAAGAACTGGAAAAAATTATTACAGAACCGGTTACGGAGCATATTGTTGGCTTCTCTTCTTTATTGATATTTAGCGGAGTATTTTTTGCAGTGTATGCATTTTTCAGAGAACAGGCTTGTACCGTTATTTGTCCTTACGGAAGATTACAAAGCGTATTGCTCGATAAAAATTCCATGATCGTTGCCTACGATTATAAACGTGGCGAACCCCGTGGCAACGCTAAAAAACACGAAGGCGAAAACCTGGGCGATTGTATTGATTGCCACCAGTGCGTAAGGGTTTGCCCAACTGGGATTGATATCCGCAATGGTGTACAAATGGAATGTGTGGGTTGCACTGCCTGTATTGATGCCTGTAACAACATCATGGATAAATTAGACAGGCCGCGTGGCTTGATCCGATATGCATCTGAAAACTCCATCGCCAACGGCGAAAAACTGCATTACACCACACGAATGAAATTTTATACCGGCCTATGTGCACTGGTATTATGTGTATTAAGTGTATTGCTTGCAACACGTAAAGATATTGATGCCACCATCATGCGTACACCGGGAATGTTATACCAGGAAAGAGGTAACGACAGTATCTCGAACCTGTACAATATTAAAATGATCAATAAGACCATTAAAACAGAACAGGTATTTATTAAACTGAATGGCGGAGATGGAACAGTGGAAGTGATTGGTAAACCCTATATCACCATAGAAAAAGAAGGACAGGGTGCAGGATCATTCTTTGTGGTATTACCGAAGAGCAGGATCCATAATCGTAAAACAGAAATAAAAATGGACCTTTATTCAGGCACCGAAAAGATCGTAACCATGAAAACAAATTTTCTGGGGCCTGCCAATTAAGCAACCCATTGCCCAATAAACCAACAAACAAATAAACCAATAAACTATACCATATGAATTGGGGAAATAAACTCATCATCGTCTTCATCATTTTCGCCGGCCTGATAGGTACGATGGTATACAAAGCGGTTAATACAAAATTCGATCTGGTAAGTAAAGAATATTACAAAGACGAATTGCGTTACCAGGATAAAATAGACGGTAAACAAAACGCCAATAAACTTGGCAATGTGCTGGTAAGCCAGACTGCGGAAGAATTACTGCTCACTTTTCCGGACGAAATGAAAGGAAAAAAACTGGAAGGTGAAGTTTTGTTCTATTGTAAAACAGATGCTGATAAAGACAGAAAGATCATTATACAGTTGGATGAGAACGGACTACAGCATATTCTCAAAAACAAACTTCACAAAGGCCCCTATGAGTTGAAACTAAACTGGCAAACCGCAACTGAAAAATATTATACAGAGCAGGATATTATTGTTAATTGAAGTATTGTGCTATTAAGATTGAAAGTGGTTTTTATTTAAAAAATAAAATTTGAAATTAAAGTGTGCTTGGTGAAGTATTTCTAATCAGCCCCTGTGGACGGGCAGCCCGGTAACAGGGACGGGGCCCAGCGGCCGTGAGCGACAAAGCATCTCGAACAATAGGGTGCCTGATTTTTAATAGAACAAAGCATTGTTATTTAATACATGGCAATCCAATTACTCATATCAGGTTTTGTATTAGGTGCAGTAAGTAGTTTTCACTGCGTGGGAATGTGCGGCCCTATCGCACTTGCCTTACCAGTTCATTTTTTACCGGCTCACCAAAAAGCGACAGGTATTTTTCTGTACAATACAGGCCGTGTTTTTATTTACGCATTATTAGGATTGGTATTTGGCTTTTTAGGAAGACAGGTGTACCTCGGCGGATTGCAGCAGGGTTTGTCAATTACATTGGGCGCTATACTGTTAATATTCTTCTTACAAACCCTGCTTAAAAAAAATATTATCCATATTAAATGGGCCGATACACTTACCCATAAATTGCAACGGTTTATTGCCCGATACATGCAGCAGAAAAAATTATACGGCATGTTTGTATTGGGTGCCGCCAATGGTTTGCTTCCCTGTGGTATGGTTTATCTGGCCATTACAGGCGCACTCGCTTCCGGCTCTGTAGGTGGTGGTATTGCCTTTATGGCAGTATTTGGACTGGGAACTTTCCCTGCTATGTTTGCTCTTTCTTATTTTGGATCGATGATCAGCCTCTCAGCCCGTAACACCATGAAGAAAGCCGTTCCCTATGTTATGCTGATGATGGGCGTTCTATTAATAGTAAGGGGTTTAAACCTCAATATTCCTTACATAAGTCCTTATTTACAGGCTAATACCCAACAGGCAATTTCCTGCCATTAGGCTTTAACATTTCATTGGTAAACGAAGAACAAAATATTCCATCTATTATATAGAACTTTATACAGGCAACACAGAAACATGTTTCTGTATCTAATAGAAAAGGTTCAAAAGTTATTTGCAAAGGATTAACAAAAAATAAAAACCACTGGCACTGGTTTTGCGTTAATAAGAATAGATAAACAGTATTACAATTTTCTCATAAGCAGTTAGTTTTGGTTGCGGTCCCGATTTCCATCGGGACCAATTTTTTTTATATCCCCAGCTAAATAATTCAAATACATCAAACTCAGCATAACCTCTGGATCTCATGTTCTCTGCGGTTGGTAAAGTCTTATACAATTGGAGGGTAACTATATTAATTGACACCTTTCAACCGCAGAGAACATGAGATCCAGAGTAAAACGCATGGGTAAGTCAGCTGATAATTATCCTTCGCCGCCCAAAATCATCCATTCGCAGAAAATATCCATACGTTGGAAGAATCAAGGGAAACACAGAGCGGGTTATCCTGCAATTTTACTGTATTGAATTTGGGTAGCAGGCATTAAATAATTCCAGAATTAATACCCCCCCTTAAAATTCAATATCCAACTTTTTCATTAGTCTGAATGGCGGGCCCGTTGCCGCCTTTTTTTATTGCCGTATCCGATCTATTTTAATAAATCTCCAATAACCGATTTATACGTTTTCCCGATGGGGATGGGTGTGCTAACTTCCTGCAAATAAATCATATCATCCTGCACCTGTTTAATATGCCGTATGGCCACCACATAAGAACGGTGTACCTGCATAAAACCAAAAGTGGAAAGGCGTTTACAAAGTTCAGAAAGAGAAAGATTTACCAGATGGGTTTCGTTATTGGATAATACCAGTTTAATATAATCTCGCAGTGCTTCTGCATATACCAGTCTGTCTATTTCTATTTTAATGATCTTAACTCCGCTCTTGATAAACAAAAATGGTTTCTCTTTTTCTACGGGAGCGGGTGCTGCAGGAGCATTTTTTTCAAATATCTTATCAATACTTTTTTTGAACCGGTTAGGCAGGATAGGTTTTTTGAGAAAATCGATAGCGCCAATTTCAAAAGCAGTAAACGCATAATCTTCGTTACCGGTAATTACAATGATGGATGGTTCACCCGAAATAAAAGGGATCAGGTCAAAACCCTGTCCGTCTGATAATTCCATATCCAGTAAAACAATATCCACCACCTCCTTTTGAAAAAACAATTTTGCTTCTGCACAACTGGTGCAGCTTCCAACCATCTCCAAAGAGGGGTAAAAGCTGATGAGCTGCGTTAGCATTGCTGTGATCATCGGGTCATCATCCACAATCAATATCTTCTTCTTCATCAGGGTGGTTTTCGTTCCTAAAGTATGTAAAAAACTAACATAAGGTTTTGTTAGTCGCTATAGAACAGTAATTCATCGGTTAATTTGGATGGAAACCGGGTGTTTCCTTCTGTCACTGCAATGCCATAAATCAGTCACTGCTCAATTATTTCCTCTGCTGCACACATCAATCCTGTAATTTTGCATTCGAATTTTTTACCTGAAACCTTTCTTTTATGAATCAACCCAAACTAAGTCAACTGGCAGGCACTTTAATAGGCAGCGAAATTGTGAAACTGGGCAATATCATCAGCGAACGCATCCGTAACGGAGAAAAAATATACAATTTTACCATAGGTGATTTTGATCCGTCTATTTTCCCCATTCCGGCAGATCTGGAAGCATTGATTATCGAATCCTACCAGCAAAAAAATACCAGTTACCCTGCGGCAGAGGGAGTGTTGGATCTTAGAAATTCAGTAAGCAGTTTTATCAAAGAATGGGAAGGACTGGATTATGCGCCCAACGAAATCCAGATCGCATCCGGCGGAAGGCCCCTGATCTATACCATTTTTAAAGCCATTGTTGATAAGGGTGATAAAGTGATCTATGGCGTTCCATCCTGGAATAATAACCATTATGTGCATATGACGGATGGAGAACATTGCGTAATTGAATGTACTCCCGAAAATGATTTTATGCCTACGCCTGCCGATGTAAAGAAGAACATCAAAGGCGCTTCGCTGATCTGTATCTGCACACCGCAAAACCCAACGGGCACCACGCTTACCAAAAATGCACTGGCAGAAATCTGTGATCTGATACTGGAAGAAAATAAATTACGCCAGGAAGACGAAAAGAAACTATACCTGATGTTCGACCAGATGTACTGGACGCTTACTTACGGTACAACCCAACACTACAACCCCATTTCGCTAAGGCCTGAGATGAAAGCCTATACTATTTTTGTAGATGGTATTTCAAAAGTGTTTGCGGCTACCGGTGTTCGTGTGGGCTGGTCGCTGGGACCAGAAACTGTGATCGCTAAAATGAAAGCGATCTTAAGTCATTTAGGCGCATGGGCACCCATGGCAGAACAGAAAGCGGTAGCAAAATATTTATTACAGAAAGAAAGTATCGAAAAATATTTATTGCATTTTAAATCTGAAATGGAGATCCGTTTACGCAGTATTCATGAAGGGTTTATTGCATTAAAACAAAAAGGATATCCGGTTGATTCTGTTTCTCCGCAGGCAGCTATTTATCTTACCATCAAAATAGAACTTGTTGGAAAAACCACAGCTGATGGAAATCTACTGGCTACACAGGCAGATGTAACTTCTTATGTTTTGGGGGAAGCTAAACTTGCAGTAGTACCATTCTCTGCGTTTGGCGCCGGAAACAAAAGTGCATGGTACCGTTTAAGTGTGGGCACTTGTAAAAAAGAAGAAATTGCTGAAATGTTGGGTAAACTGGAAGAAGCTTTGCAAAAACTGAAATAGGATTACTTAATTCTTATTGCAGACAAACACAAATGGTTTCTGCTTTTTTTCCGAAAGAATTCTTTGAATAAGATGAGTTTTGCGGATGATCTTCCGGCGGTTGATATCCAGAATTTCATTGGCCATGCTGAAACTTTCCCAGTTTTCCGTATCAAACAGGATGGTGTTTAATAATTGTAATTGACGTTCCAGTTCATCCGGCTGCAGGTGAACGATTTTGGTTAAAACCAATAAATCTCTGTTTACTTCATTCATACTTCAACGCTTTGACTCTTACTTAGTGCTTTGGGCAACCACAAAAAGCGGTACCATTATTTTTCTTAAAAACGCCACAGGAAGTCCCGATCATGGTTAGTAACAACAACAAAACGATTATTTGGTTTATTTTCAGTTTCATAAAGTATCACCAAAATACACATTTACCTTATAAATTGACAAGAACCATCCTGTTGACAGCGAATTTTAACATACAAAAAATACTTATTGCACCGCTCGATTGGGGGCTTGGTCATGCTACGCGGTGCATTCCCATTATCAGGGCTTTGATCAACAATGGCTATACCGTGATCATTGCCGCTGAGGGGATACAAGCCATACTTTTGCAAACTGAGTTTCCCGATCTTACTATTCTGCCACTAAAAGGGTACAGGGTTATGTACAGCAAAAGCAAATGGACACTTTCATTGATATTGCTTTTACAAATACCCCGTTTGCTGCAAACCATCCGGTATGAGCATCAATGGCTTGATAAAATGATCAAAGAACAACAGATCGATCTGGTCATTTCTGATAACCGATATGGCTTTTCATCCAAAACCAAACCCTGCATTTTTATTACACACCAGCTTTGTATCCAAATGCCTTTTGTATGGTTAGAAAAGATCATACAAAAGATCAATTACCATTATATTGATCAATTTACCCGATGTTGGGTTCCCGATGCGCTGGGAGAGATTAATATTGCCGGTAAGCTTGCACACCCTGCTACAATGCCAACTACGAAAGTTCGGTATATGGGGTTGCTTTCGCGCTTTCAAAAAAGAGAGCTTGAAAAAAAATATGATCAGTGTATTATACTTTCAGGGCCTGAACCACAGCGTACTATACTGGAGGCAAGAATTTGTAAAACACTCTCAAAAATTAAAGGTGAAACATTGATTATCCGGGGTAAACCTGGTGCTGTAGATTTATTATCAGTTCCGCCTGGCGTGACTGTCAAAAATCATCTGCCGGGAAATGAAATGGAAGAGGCGATCCTGCAAAGTGAATATGTGATAAGCAGAAGCGGGTATACAACCATTATGGAATTGATATCACTGCAGAAAAAAGCGATATTGATACCAACACCCGGACAAACCGAACAGGAATACCTGGCAACCTGGCTGCAGCAAAAGCAAATTTGTTTGAGTATGAACCAATCTGTTTTCGATTTGAAAGAAGCGATTGATGAGGCAAAAAGTTTTTCATACAAAACCGTATCAATTCCTGTATTTACAAATGATAAACTGGAAGAACTATTGAGTGATGTATAAATTGAGGATGCAATTGTTACATTGCTTTTTTGCAATAATTATATAAAAAATCAGCGTAATCCGCGATGACAAGAAACACAAAAGCTCATGCAGCAGTACTAAGCGCCAATTTTATTTTTGGTGCCAATTATGCAGTGGTTAAATATATTACTCCGGGTTTTCTACACCCCTTTGCATTGAACGTGGTTAGGATATTGGTTAGTTTGAGTATGTTCTGGTTCTTATTTCTTTTCCAGCCCGGAAAAGTAAAACTTCAAAAAAAAGATATACCGCGTTTTCTGGTTTGTGCATTAACGGGGGTGGTAATTAATCAGATCTTTTTCATCAAAGGGATATCGCTAACCACACCTATTCACAGTGCTTTATTATCATTGGCCACGCCTATTTTTATTACGTTGATCGCTGCCTGGTTATTACGGGAAGGATTTACCTTCTTAAAATTTTCCGGATTAGTTTTGGGTATTGGCGGTGCAGCTATGTTGATATTATTGAAAGACACCGGCCATAGCGGAAACAATATTTTACTCGGTGATATCATGGTATTGATTAATGCCATATCCTATTCCTTTTATCTGGTGCTGGTAAGACCATTGATGAAAACCTATAGTGGCATACAGGTTCTTCGCTGGATCTTTACCTTTGGCTCATTGGTGATCTTACCTTTTGGGATGCATGAATTTTTAGCTACTAACTGGCAGGCATTTGATTATTCGCATTGGGTGGCATTGGGTTTTGTGGCAGTGGGTGCAACTTTTCTGGCTTATCTGTTGAATGTGTATGGCATCTCAATTATTGGTCCGTCTGCCACAGGCGCATACATATATACACAACCCGTTTTTGCCGCATTGATCGCTGTGATATTTGCAGGAGAACATTTTAGTGTTGTAAAATTTATCGCAGCGGTATTCATTTTTACCGGAGTGTATCTGGCGAATTTTAGAAAACAAACTGATTGATATTGGTTGTGGATGAATGGCATGCGGATAATACGTGTTAAACAGATTTAAACGAATCTGATGTGTACTAACCCGTTTCATCCGTGTGCTATTGAAATCATTAAAGCTTCGGGTAATCAAAAAACCAAAATGCTTTTTTAGCAGAACGAAAGTCTTTCCAATTAACAAGATCCAATTTCACAGCAAAGATTCCGCAAGTAGGCATATCATCAATTTTTGTAGAACACAGTTGGTTTACAAAATCAGTAATGCCGGGGTTGTGGGCAAACAAGGCAATGGTTTCTATATTATCTGCCAATTGACTGATCACATCAGAAAATACTGGTTCATACGCATGGTATAATTTGCGAACCGCCTGAATATCGGCAGCAGTTTTGTGATACGCTTCGGCAAAATAAGTAGCTGTGGTAAATGCGCGATTGGCGGTGCTTGAAACAAATGCATCTATCTGAATTTGTTTTTCGAGTAAACGTTTTGCCATCATAGGTGCATCACGGTGGCCGCGATCATTTAACGGACGTTCAAAATCTTCCTGCCCGGATGTTGCCCAGCTGCTTTTGGCATGTCGTATAATCAATAACTGTTTCAGGCTAACAAGTTACAAAAAACTCCACTTACATTTGTGCACATGGCAATTACCCGACTGACCGTTGAAGAATTTATAGCCCTGGCAAAAGAAAATCCGGTATTGGATGTTCGGAGTCCGGGCGAATTTAAACACGCCCATATTCCCGGAGCATATAGTCTGCCACTATTTTCAGATGAAGAAAGAAAAGTAGTAGGAACCGCCTATAAACAGGAAAGCCAACAAAAAGCCATTAAACTCGGCCTCGATTTTTATGGAACCAAGATGGTGAAGATGGTGGAAGAAGTGGAAGAACTTTTTAAGGTACGAAGTATGCAGTACAAGGCACGAACGGAAGAACAAAGCCTCGTACCTCGTACCTCAAACCTTGTACTTGTTCATTGTTGGCGCGGTGGAATGCGTAGTGCCGGTGTTGCCTGGCTGCTGGATCTGTATGGGTTTAAAGTGTATACACTGGTTGGCGGTTACAAAGCTTATCGTAACTGGGTATTGCAGCAGTTTACAAAAGAGTATCCGATTAATATGTTGGGCGGATTTACAGGCAGTGGTAAAACGGAAGTATTGAATTCACTTGCAAAAAAAGGAGCTACGGTTATTGATCTTGAAAAACTGGCATCGCACAAAGGTTCTGCATTTGGAGCGCTGGGGCAGCCGCAGCAACCTACTCAGGAAATGTTTGAGAATTTGCTGGCGATGGAATTGAAGAAGATAAATGACAGATGTCAGATGAGAGCAAACGAAACATCTTATCACAACTCAGATCTATCAACGCATATCTGGATAGAAGATGAAAGCCAGCGTATTGGTGAAGTAAATATCCCGACTGCTCTTTTTAGTCAGATGCGAAAAAAGCAGATCTACTTTTTAGACATCCCTTTTGAAGAACGATTGAATTTTATTGTAGCCAATTATGGCAGGTTTGAAAAAGATAAACTGGTAAGTGCGATTATCCGTATCAAAAAAAGACTGGGCGGACTGGAAACCAAAACAGCCATCAATTATATGATAGAAGATAATGTTAAAGAAGGCTTTCGTGTATTGCTTACTTACTATGATAAATTTTATCTGAAGAGTTTACAGAACAGGGATAATTTCTCTGATTTGTTCAATAAAGTAACATGTGATACTGTTGAAGATAAAACAAATGCAACCACATTATTGAAGAGTGTAATTAAATAAAAACTGTATGACCAATCAAACCAAAAATCATTGGGAAAAAGTATACAATACAAATCAAGCCAACGAGGTAAGCTGGACGCAGGAAATACCCAAGACATCACTTGATTTTATTCATACTTTTCATTTACCCAAAACAGCAAAGATTATTGATATTGGTGGAGGAGACAGTAAGCTGGTAGATTTTCTGCTTGAGGAAGGCTTTAAAAATATTACAGTACTTGATATTTCTGAATCTGCTTTGGAAAGAACCAAAAAAAGATTGGGAAGTAATAGCAAAAAAGTAAACTGGATTGTTGCTGATGTCACAGAATTTAAACCAAAAATAAAATTTGATGTCTGGCATGACAGAGCAACTTTTCATTTTCTTACAACTAAAGAACAAATAAATAAATATCTGACTATTGCAAGAAATGCTGTAACCGGTTACCTTACTATTGGTACTTTTTCAAATAATGGACCAGATAAATGCAGTGGGTTAGCTATAAAAAAATATAATGAACAACAATTACAAAGAGAATTATCACAGGGGTTTAAAAAAATTCGATGTATCAATGAAGATCATATTACGCCATTTAAAACAATACAGAATTTTCTGTTTTGTAGTTTTAAACGACAAGCTAGTTAGTTAACCATTTTGCAATTGTCAAATATCCCATCCAACTCATAGCCAATACAACCAGCCAGCCTGCAACCTGTAATACAACAGGATGTTTATAAGCACCTACTAATTTTTTATTGAAAGATGCGATCAGCATTACAGCCAAAGCTACCGGCAATATCAACCCGTTTAATGCGCCAACGGTGATAAGTATTTTTACAGGATTACCGATCACAACAAAAATCATAGTAGAAAAAACAATAAAACCTGAGATCAGCCAACGGTAATTTTTTTCTATCCATGGATGAAATGTTCTCAGAAACGAAACCGATGTATAAGCCGCACCTACAACCGAAGTAATAGCGGCACACCACATTACCACACCAAAAAAGCGATAACCCAGTTCACCCGCTGCAGACCTGAAAACTCCGGCGGGTGGGTTACCTGCATCAAACAATCCTCCATTCATAAATACTCCGAGGGCAGCAAGAAATAATACAAAACGCATAGTGGCCGTTACCATAATTCCGGTAACAGCACTTTTGGTTACCTCGGGTAATGCAGCCTGTCCTTTAATGCCTGCATCCAGTAAACGGTGGCCACCCGCAAAACTGATATAACCGCCAACAGTACCACCCACCAAGGTTACAATAGCGGTGACATTTATTTTTTCAGGAACAAAACTTCTGTAAAGGGCATCACCCAGGGGTGGATGAGAACTTATAGCAACATACACCGTAAGAATGATCATCAGTATTCCAAGCACTTTTGCAAAATTGTCCATCATCTTACCTGCTTCTTTCATCCAGAAAATAAAAAGTGCAATAATACAACTGATGATGGCACCATACGTTGTATCCATTCCCGTTAATACATTTAATCCCAAACCACACCCACCAATATTGCCGATGTTGAATGCAAGGCCACCCAATAAAATGAGTAATGCTAAAAAATAACCCAGCCCGGGTAGCAATTCATTCGCAATATCCTGTGCTCTTTTTTCGGTAACTGCCAGTATGCGCCAGATATTCATTTGCGCGCCAATATCTAAGAGTACAGACAATACGATCACAAAACCAAAACTTGCCAACAGCTGGTTAGTGAATACGGTAGTCTGTGTTAAAAACCCCGGGCCAATAGCGGATGTAGCCATCAGAAAAGCGGCACCGGTAATAGCGGATGATCGGGCAATTTTTTTCAATGGGTAAGGGGTTTGATCTGAATATTTTTTTGTTGCAATGTTTCGTAAATCTTTTTTGCAAAAATCATTGCATGTGCACCATCGCCATGCAAACAGATGGTTTCGGCATTGATTGGCACTTGGTTTCCGGAAACAGCAGTTACTGTTTTTTGTGAGGTCATTTGTAAAATCTGTTGTAATGCTTCTTCCTCATTTTCAATTAAGGCATTCATTTGTGTGCGTGGCGTAAGGTTTCCTGAATCGGTATAAGTTCTGTCGGCAAATACTTCACTCGCAGTGGTAAGTCCTGCTTTTTTGGCTTCCGTAATTGAACGACTTCCACTCAATCCAAACAAAATCAAGGAGGGATTGATGTCATATACCGCTTTTGCTATTGTATTGGCCAGCAATGAATCTTTTGCCGACATATTATACAATGCTCCATGTGGTTTTACATGGTTTAGTTTACATCCCAAACTGTGGGCTATGTTTGTAAGCAATAGAACCTGTTGTTGAATGAGTTGGTAAATTTCATTCAGGGGTAATTGTATTTCAGTTCTGCCAAAATTATTCTTATCGGCAAATCCGGGATGTGCACCAATGGCAACATTATATTGGCGGGCAAGTAAAATGGTTTCTTGCATGATGGTTTCATCTCCGGCATGATAACCGCAGGCAATATTGGCGCTGCTGATAAAAGGCATGAGTTGGGCATCGTTTGTGAGGCCTTCGCCCATATCGCAATTGAGATCGATTGTGTGCATCTTAACCTCACCTCCTCTGGTTTAAAAATCATCTACGATAATTTTTAAACCTGTCTCTTCCCTGGAAAGGAGGAGAATTTTTTAGTGGTTATTTATTTTAAATATTCCTGCAGACGGAAGTTACAGGCATTTTGCAGTTGTTGCAAATTCATTTCCTGTTCGTACAAAATGGTTTCGGCTTTGTTGATATCGATGATTTCCAAAGAAAATGTTTCGCCTGCAGATAATTGTGCCAATGTTGGAATATCGGCACTGATGATATGTCCGACTCTTGGGTAACCACCGGTTGTCTGGTGGTCTGCCATAAGAACAATGAGTTGTCCGTCGGGTAATAACTGAATAGTACCCAGTGCTACTGCTGTTGAGATCATTTCTTTGTGTGATGAAAGTTGCAAAGGGTCAGCCTGTAAACGATAACCCATCCTGTCACTGTCGCGCCCAATCGTAAATGAAAGATCAATAAGTTTTTGTTTAGATATATCGTCTAAGAGTTGATATTCTTCTCCCGCAATAAACCGTAGCCGGGTAGAGCCATACAGATCTGAAACCTTTGCTTTCCAGGGTAGTATTTCAAAAGAATGATCCGGATGAAGAATGCTGAGCAATGGTGCTCTCTGTAAAAAGATCCTGTGTTTTTTAAGCAAAGGCTTTCCCGCAAATCCACCCGCTTTTACTTTAAGATGTGTGCTTTTGCTTTGCAGCCATTCATCTGCTATAAAGCCACCTTGCACAGCGAGATATATTCTTGCCCCCCTTTGTTTTTTTCCAAACATAAGCACCGAACCTTCCCGTATTAACAGGGGCTGCATTAAGGCAATTTCTTCACCATTGATAGTTGCGGAAAAATTGGCACCGCATAATGCGATCAGGGTTGTTTTTTCAAAAACCATTTCTGCTGCAGGGAAATGCATTTCAATTACCGCTTCTTTTGGGTCATTCCCAACCAGTGCATTGGCGATCTGCATTGCTGCTTTGTCCATTACACCTCCCGGATTGATACCCAGATGCTGATAGCCATAACGGCCGCCATCCTGAATGGTATCCAATAATCCGTTTCGGGTGATCAGGATGCTCATGCGTTTGTATAATTTTCAAATTCAGAAAGAGTGATGGGATAAAATTGTACTTCATCGCCAGGCTGCAAATAACATGGGGTTTCTCGGTAAGCAGAAAACATGGCCACAGGAGTTTGCCCTATCAATTGCCAGCCACCGGGAGAATCAAAAGGATAAATACCGGTTTGTTCTCCTGCAATACCTACACTGCCCGCGGGTACAAGGGTTCTGGGTTTTGATTTTCTTGGAGTGGCTATTTTTTCATCTACCGTTCCCATATAAGAAAAGCCGGGAAGGAACCCGATCATAAAAACACGATAGGTTTTACCGGCATGTAACTGTATCACTTCATCAATTGTGAGATGATGTTGCTCTGCCAGTGATACCAGATCAGGCGCAACAGAAAGATCATAACAAACCGGGATTTTTATCAACCTGTTTTGAGACATATAAGATCCTGTTATTTGCTCCACTGCTTTTTTAATTTCTGCATACATCGATTGATAAACGGACCTGGCTGGATTTTTTTTCTTCAATATGATCAGGTCATATACTATGGTGATCGTTGAATATGCAGGAATGATATCCAATACTCCTGCAATGGGGGCACCTTGTAAGAAATGAAAAAGTTGAATCACTTTCTCATTAATATCGATATCCACTTTCTCCCCAAATGAAATTGTGAGTGCATGGTCCCCGCAGGGATAAATATGATAAGGAGATGAATGCGTCATCGGGTACAAATTACGTTATCCGCTAAAAAGATGTTTGATAGTTTTTTGAAGAAAAGAAGCCTGACCAAAATCTCATACGCCAAAACCGTGCCTCTGTGCGCAAATTAATTCTTTCACAGAGGCACAGAGGCACGGTTTTATGTAGAATGTTCAGAAGTGATTTTGGATAGCAGCCTTTTCCCATTCGCAGAAAGCATTGAATAAGCTGTCTGTTACAGAACCGGCAGAAAAGGGTTCAAACCGTTTCGTATCCACTTGCGTAACCGGAATAATCCTTTTGGTAGAACTGGTAATGAAAGCCTCTTTTGCGTTTTCAATATCCTGTATACAAATATCTCTTTCTTCAACCTCAATTCCGGCAGAGGATGCAATAGTGAACAATTGTTTTCGGGTAATGCCTTTCAAAATATTTCTGCCCGGAGTTACCAGTGTATTATTTTGTGTAACGATAAAGAAATTGGAACGCGGGCATTCACTAACCATTTCATTTTGCTGATACAGAATATCATCACCTCCCTGTTCTTTCAGCCAGGGCTGTAAACGGATGGCCATTAAATAATCGGTTGTTTTTACTTCAGGTAACTGGCGCTGGTAAGGGTAAGTAAACAGTTTATAGCCCGGTAAAAAAATAGCAGCAGGCGGAGGTGCAATAGACTGCTGAATAATAAACAAATTAGGCGAACCAATCGTATAGCCATCCGGAGAAGCTCCGCCGGTTAATACAATTTTGATACCCGAAAAGGGCAATTGATTTATTCTGATCAATTCTTTAATGATGGATTTCAACTGATCCCTTGTTTGCAGCATCGGTAATAACATTTCTGCCGCAGAATGGTAGAATCTGTCTAAATGATCCTCCCAAAAAAGGGGAACATTTTCTGTTATCCGCAAAAAATCAAAAATACCATAACCGCGCTGTAATCCCAGATCGTTTAACGGTACAGAAGATGCTGAATAAGGGATCAACTCTCCATTGCAATAACAGGTTGGTGAATTCACGGATTATTAAGGAATTTAAGCAGGTGTTTTTTGTAAATGTTGGTCAGGTTGCCGATGTTGGGTCGCATGACCAACATCAAATTTATTAAAAGAGCACATTTACTTATTATTCAAAAAGTTCCTTACTCACAACTGTCTTCTTACTATTCCTCCCCACCGCATAATGTGGTTTTAGTTCTTTATAGATTTTCCCCAATAATTCATTACCTGAATCAGACGCATTTTTTGAGTTTTGAAAATAGGCCCGGGTTTGTTTGAGTATTTCATTACCAATTACCAGTTTGGCATCTTCCAGTTTGGTCCTTACCTGTTCCAGTTCTTCCAACAATTCTGTATACTGGCCATAGAGGTGAACATTATTATTACATTCCTGTACATCTACAAAATTGGGAACTGTGCTTGGGTTCTTTCGCATAAACTGAACTGCTTTCTCCACAAACTCATGTCGCTTGGTATTCAGCTTAAACATACTTCGCCTCTCGGTGGGTTTCAGTTTGATATTATTGGGGATCATATTCCGTACCGAAGCAATATTCTGCTTGATTGACATTAATTCTGAACCAACAAAACTTCTAAAAGAGGCCATACAGGTAGATTTATTGTATAACGCTGTTTCGAATTAGAAAATTGCTTATTAATGGGAATTTAATACCGCAGCACAACGGTCGGGGCGCTGAAGCGACCTGAACGGTTTGTTGTGAGTTGTGAGTTGTGAGTCGTCAGTCGTCAGTCGTCAGTCGTCAGTCTTTGAAAAAGAGCGTCGTAAGATATTCACTATTCACTGCTTGCTATTTAGTGCTAACCGTTCAGGTCGCTTCAGCGTCCCGACCGGTTCAACTAATTTTTCCACCCTATCTACATTCTTATTATCTTGTAAATAGAACAATTGCCGCCACATGAGACTATTATGGAGCCTCTATTTACGTATGAAAGGATGGACCCTAAAGGATCCGTTTCCTTATCATTTAAAAAAAGCCGTGTTCATTGTTGGCCCCCATACCAGTGCATGGGATTTTGTGGTCGGATTGGCTATTCGAAGTAAACTACGTTTATATCATATCAAATATTTAGGGAAAGCGGAACTCTTTAAAGGCCCTTTTGGATTCTTTTTTAAAAAGTTGGGGGGATATCCCGTTGAAAGAGATGAGCATCATAATCTGGTTGATGATGTGGTAACTCTTTTTAATGCAAACGAAATTTTTCTTCTGGCCCTTTCACCCGAAGGAACCCGAAAAAAAGTGGACCGCTTAAAAACAGGATTCTATTATATTGCCAAAAAAGCCGGAGTACCTATTGTAATGACGGGATTTGATTTTGAGAAAAGGGAATTTCATATTTCCGAACCTTTTTTTCCAACGGATGATGAAGTGGCAGATTTTAACCATATCTATCAATTTTTTGCACCACTGAAAGGGAAGATACCTGAGCTGGGGCTTGACCATTTACTTATACACTCAACCAATTTTACTGTACAATGAACCCGCTACCCAACATCATTGACAAATTTTGTGCATTTGAATCATCCCGCGCACAAATGCTTTTTCTGGCCGAGCCGGTAAAAAGTGTATACCAAACTTTTACCTGGCAACAGGCCGGCAGTGAGATCAGACGTATGGCCGCTGCATTACAAAAAATGGGATTGGGTAAAAATGATAAAGTGGCCATCCTCAGTAAAAACTGTGCGCACTGGATCATGTCGGATCTGGCCATTGCTATGGCAGGGTGTATCTCTGTTCCTTTGTATCCAAACATAACACCCGAAGCTTTGAACGAGATCATTGTTCATAGCGAGAGCAAAGCCATTTTTATTGGTAAATTGGATAATCCGGAAGAATTACGCACCGGTGTACCGGATGAGTTGATCCGCATCACATTTCCTTTCTATCCCAATACGGATTGTTTGAATTGGGATGATTTAATTAAAAACACAGAACCGCTTACCGAGAGGCCAGCCATCGATCCGCAATCGCTGGCTTGCATTGTATATACATCCGGTACCACCGGTCAGCCAAAGGGGGTGATGCATACTTTTCATGCAGTAGCTTTTGCAGTAGATGCCTTTTTGAAAAGTTATCCGGATATAAAAAATGAGATCTTCTTTTCATACCTGCCCCTATGCCATGTGGCAGAAAGAATGCTTGTTGAATGTGGTGCCGTGTTTACAGGAAGTACCGTTTATTTTGTTGAGTCGATGGATACGTTTGCAAAAAATTTGTCGGATACAAAACCTACCGTATTCCTTGCTGTTCCGCGCATCTGGGAAAAGTTACAGGAAGGCATCCTGAAAAAAATGCCACAAAAAAAATTAAACCGTTTTTTATCCATTCCGCTTCTTTCCTATATTATTAAAAAAAGCATTCAAAAAAAACTGGGCCTGGGTAATGCGCGTTTTGTATTTACCGGAGCATCACCCATCAATCCAACTTTACTGAAATGGTTTGCAAAAATGGGTATTGTAATTCAGGAAGCATATGGTATGACAGAAAATGTGGCGCTTTCACACTCCAATAGAAAAGGTGCTGTGCGTTTTGGTACGGTTGGGCAAGCCTATGAAGGTGTACAGGTAAGACTGGGTAAAGACAATGAGGTGCAGGTAAAAAGTGATGCATCGATGCTGGGCTATTATAAAGAGCCTGCACTTACGGCAGAATGTTTTGAAGATGGTTTTTTAAGAACAGGTGATGAAGGCTCAATAGATGAAAATGGGTATCTCACAATTACCGGACGTATTAAAGACCAGTTTAAAACCAGCAAGGGAAAGTATATCATGCCGGCACCGGTAGAAAGTAAGATCTTACAAAGCCCACTGGTGGCGCAGGTTTGTATTGTAGGTTCTGGTATGCCCAGTGCCATGGCTTTGTGTAATTTATCGGAAACGGCTAAAACAAATACGGTAGAAAATATCAAAGCAGAATTGAAAAAATTATTGGCCGAGATCAATCAAAAACTAGAACACCACGAACAGTTATCCCGACTCATTGTATTGCCCGAAGAATGGACCATTGCCAATGGATTATTGACACCTACACTAAAGATCAAACGAAAAATGATCGATGCAAATTTTGGAGATCGTTATGATAACTGGAGCAAAGCTGCTGATATGGTGGTGTTTGCGTAGCTATTTTTCGAGAGAAAAAAGGTTCAATAAGAGTGGATAAGAGAGAATCTCTTTCGCTCTTATCCACTCCAGTCTTCTACTATATAACTGGATTTTTAGCCGCAGATTATTTTAATCAAATCTGCGGCTAAAAATCCCTGTTATAGTAATCGAAACATTGCACTTCGAAATATATAAAGACTCTTATCGAAAAAAACCGCACTTTATTTTATGATCGTTACGGATCCACTCATCAATGCCCTTCCATTTTTCGGGTTGATAATATAGTAGTAAGTGCCAATAGGTAAGGGCTTACCATTATAATTTCCATCCCATGGCGTACTGTAGCCTGTTGTTTTATACACTGATTGCCCGCCTCGACTAAACACTTCAATTTCACATCCCGGATAACTTTCTAAATATTGAATAACCCATGTATCATTGATTCCATCTCCATTCGGAGAAAATACATTGGGAACTACCGGACCCAATAAAACTTTGATAAAAACAGTTCCGCTAACATTGCAATTTCCTTTACCGGTTAAGTTGAGTTGATAAGTAATATCCTGCAATGGTGAAGAAACAGGATTGGCAATGGTTGCACTATCTAAATATATTGCCGGCACCCAATTAAACACTGGATTTTTTGCATACCATAATGGTTTTAATTGTATACTGCCATTTTCAAGAACCACCTGGTTGCCCGGCATGGTAAGATGTGGGTAAGGATCAATCACCACAGGCTTTACAGCAGTATCGCTTACACAACCTTTTGTATCTGTGATATAGAGGCTGATATTATATGTGCCCGAATCTGCAAACTGTTTGAATGGATTTTGTATAACAGAAGTATTTCCCTGCGCAAGATCCCAGAATCTTGATTGAATGGTACCTGTATATCCTGAACTGTTATCAAAAAAGCGAATGGTATCGCCCATACAAACTTCATTCTGCTGAATGGTAAAATCTGCTTTGGGTTGGGGATAGATGGTTGTAATGGTTTTTTGTAATGAATCAACACATCCATCTTTTGAAGTGATCTTTAATTGAACATTATATGGACCAACAGCAGCATATTTATGAACCGGATTTTTTAATAAAGATGGTGTTACATCATTAGGATCACCAAAATTCCATTGATAACCGAACAATGCTTCAGACTGATCAGCAATGGTAGATGAATCTGTAAACATGCCTCTTCCGTCAGGCAAACAAATAGAAGGTATTCCAAATTTCACAACTGGCAATGCATGCACATTGATGGTTTGAATATTATAAGCACTTCTGCAACCACTATCTGTTACCACACGCAAACTGGCGGTATAATTATTGGCACTTGTATATTGTTTGGTAAACGATATGCCTGTTGTTTTAACTGCAATAGTTCCATCACCAAAGCTCCAAAAACGTTTTGTGATAGTACTATAATTGGCAAGGGAAGAATCTGTAAACAGTAATTGATTTTTCTCGCAGGTTGGTAAGCCTACATTCCATTTAGCAACGGGAGAAGGCCATACAGTTAAATTTTGTGAGGCAGAATCACTGCAACCCAATGCGGTTGTATAAACATATTTTACCGGATAGTTTCCGGAAGCAACAGCTTGCGGAGTGCTTACTCCTGTTGCACTAACACCGGTTCCAAAATAGGCAAAGGTTCCGGGTACGCCGCCGGTTTCTTTGGCTTCTTTTATTTGCCGGGGAGTAGTATCATTACAAATACCCGGCAAAGTAGTGAAAGAAACTTTCGGACTTTGGCGCAGCGTTACAATACTCGTAACAGAATCAGCACAAACAGAAGAATTACCCGAACGGGCTATCATTTTAATTGCATATTTTTTGGTAGCGGGTGTTTGAAAATCGGGATATAAGAAACCGTATTTTTTTCCGGTTACGGGGTTTTCATCCAGACTGTCTACATTGGTATTCCAGATAATTTCCAAACGACTTACGGTTCCAAAATCAACCGTAGAAAAATTTTGTAATTGTACATTTAGGTTACTGCATAATCTGGTAGAATCTAATACTACAAATGATGCTTTTGGTTTAGCGCCATTAACGGTAAAGTTTTGTGTAAGGCTATCAATACATCCAAATGATGAAGTAACAATCTCCTTTACTTTATAATTACTGGAAAAACCATATTGAATAGAAGGGTTCTGCAAAGCAGAAGTTCCCGGAACGGGATATTTAGATAAAGGAACAATTGGTGAAGCTGTTGAAGCATCAAAGGTCCAGGCAAATGTTTTTGGTTTTGTACCATCAGCTAATCTGGTAGTATCTGTAAATAGTGCAGAAGCATCATTCAAACAAACTTCGGGTATAATAAATCCAACCTGGGGTAAAGGATGTATGGTAATGATCCTGGATAGCGTATCACTTTTACAACCCATTGATGATTGTACTGCAAGTTTTACAGTATCATCTCCCCAAGAGTTATAAGTAAGCGTAAATGGATCCTTGTCACTTGCATCCCGAACTGTTCCATTACCCATTTGCCAATACCAATGAACTAGTGTATCAAGGTCAGCTTTTGATTTATCTGTAAATGAAACGGCATTTTTTTCGCAGGTGAGTGTAGAGAATGCAAGATCTGCCACCGGTAATTTATTTACCACTATTGTGTCTTTGGGAAATACTGTTGCAGTTCCGGCAGCTGCACAGGCATTTGTATCTGTGAGGCTTTTAACAGAATATACTGTGTTAATAATTGGCGATGCAGAAAAATTAAATAAGGGTTGTAGGATCGATCTTAATGTATCATTTTTTACTCCATCCGAATACACCATATTCCATGGTGCGTTACCGGTTAGTGAAAAGGAAATGTTTTTTGTAGTACCTAAGCAGGTCGTATCCAATGATTTTACAAATTGTATTGTAGGTAAAGGATGTATATCTACTGTTAGACTATCCGTTGTTATCCCACAGCCGCCAATATTGGCTGTAACATAATATTTTCCCGAATCACCCATGGAAGCATTAGGAATTACGGGGTTGTAAAGTGTACTGGAAAAACTATTGGGTCCGGCCCATTGATAGGTAACTGTAGAATAGGGTGTAACATACAATTGAACATTAGCTCCCGCGCAGGTACTGGATGTAACAACCGGAGATAACTGCACCCTGCTGTAATTGGAAAAATAACCAAGTCTTGAACCTGAACTGGCACCTCCATTTAAAAAACCCAGATGAAATAATCCGGTACTGTTACTTACTGAAGTAGCATTACCGGCAGTGATCACTGCATTAATGCCGGGAAAATTAGTGATATCAATTCGAGCAGCCATCCATACACCATTGGTTCCAGGTACAGGCTGAAACATAGTAGGAATGATAGCGCCGGTACCCGAGGTTCCATTCACTAAAAAATTCCCGATATCGGCAGGCTTACATAAAATATTCAGGTAAAATGCTTCTGTAGTAGAACGAACAAAGGAAACGGTTTGAGAACCTGTGCATTTTATCCCAGGTAAGGAAGTAGCTGCCACTTCAATACCCACACCTGTTAATTGTAAAACATATACGGGTTGCGATGTAGTAATATAAACACTGGGATTACTTAATCTTCCTTCGTAACTTTTACCGCGGTTAATGGTTGCAACAACAATTCCGTTTTCTGAAACTATTGTATTATCAACGGTGGCCCATACATAATAAAAATCCTGATTAGGGTAGGCCGAAAAATTAAATGCGCCGCGTACAATAATAAATTCACTACCCGTATTGATCTCTGGTACGATCTGATCTCCGATCAGATCATAACTGGTGCCCACAAAAACAGAATCATCATATATAGTTACACAAACCGGTTTATCGGCTTTTACCGTAGAACCTCCCAGATGCCGGCTTACCACATTGCTTGATGCGATCACTGCATAAGATTGTCCTTTTTGTAAAATAATGGTAAAAGGAACATTGGCCGCATGCCCTGCAGAATCAATATCTGTTGGAATGATTGTAACAGTTGTATTATTTTCAGTTGCTACAATGGCAAAACCATTGTGCGCAGGGGGTATATGTCCGGCATGGTTATCAAAACGGGTTTGCATGGGTATTAAAAAACTTAATCCCATACCAATTTGCCCTTTTAAAGGAAAGATCTCAGGGTTATTGGTTTTTCCCACTTCATAATAGGCAGAAATATTGGTGGTAGATATGATCTTGAGCCCATAATTCAAAATAGTATTGCCTGGTTTATTCTCTATTTGGTTTAATTGCGTGGTAAGATCATAAGTGATGGCAGAATTACTGTTTAGGTGCAGCAGTACCGGAATGAAAGATGGATTGGCCGGTTGCGAAATGGTAATATCAGCAGGTTGTGAATAGGTAGCCATCCGAAAAACAATGGGTTTGTTTTCATGACTTACCGTAACAGCCGGTGCGGCAAACCAAAAAGAAGTATCTGTTTGTGAATTGGCAGCTCCGGCAAAGCAAAACAGGCTGAACCAAAACAGCAAATGCCTTTTTACTTTCCTATCTTTTCTTCCACAGTTTTGAAAATTGATCACGCCGGTCTTTTCTTTTTCAATCAATATAAACAGCCGTAAGTTAACCCATAGTTACTGAATTAAGGCTAAATAGAGTTCTTTGTAAATTGCAGTTCTGTCTTTATTTATACAATTACTTACAGCCAAATTCACTTACAAACTGAGCTAATTTTCATAATAATACTATTAAAAAGGAACCTTGATTTGTTGAAAACTTGCTTCTTTATCAACCGATTTATGTCTTTATTTTGTAGGAGTACTTGTAGATATATTCCATTTCTGCCCGTTCAGAAAAAATCATCAAATCATATTACCCAACAGAATACCATGAAAACAAAATTTTACTTATTGGCTGCCATTCTGCCTTTGGCAATGTATTCCTGTGTAAGCACAAAAAAAATGGAAGCTGAGCAAGCTAAATATGCAGAACTGAGTGGTAATTATCTTGCATTACAGGGAAAATATCGCGATCTGCAGGATGAACTGAAAAGATGCCAGAACGATGCAACACTTAAAATCACAGAACTCAATACCAAAAAATCAGCTGTCGAAACGCAGATGGGTGATTTGAATAAACAGATCGATTACCTGAAACAAAACAATAGTACGGTAATGAACCAATTAAAAGATCTTTCTTTTGTAACCGGATCACAAGCAGAAAGCATCAAGAAATCTTTGGATAATATTGGTGCAAAAGATATTTATATCAAAGACCTGCAGGGATCCATTTCCCGTAAGGATTCTTTGAACATGGCCTTGGTGATGAACCTGAAAGGTGCTATTGGTAATCTGGATGATAAAGATATCAATATCAAAGTTGATAAAGGTGTTGTATATGTAGATATCTCTGATAAACTCCTTTTCAAAAGCGCCAGCTACGAAGTAACCGACCGTGCAAAAGAAGTATTGGGAAAAGTTGCCAAAGTTTTAAACGCACAACCCGAACTGGAATTTTTGATAGAAGGCCATACTGATGCTGCGCCTATGCGAGGTCCCGGCATTATCGATAACTGGGATTTGAGTGTGAAACGCGCCACCACTGTTGTTCGTATTTTACAGGATACCTATGGATTGGATCCAAAACGCATGACAGCTGCCGGCCGCAGCCAATACTTACCCGTTTCAGACAATGCTACCCCCGATGGCCGCGCTGCCAACCGCAGAACAAGAATTGTGATTCTTCCACAGTTAGATCAGTTCTTTAAGTTGTTGGAGACAAAGAAATAGAGTAGAAGTCAAAATTAAAAAGTCAAAACAAGTTCATGTTTTGACTTTTTAATTTTGACTTCTCTCTAAAACGCCATTCTAAAAATAAATTTGTCTTTTGAAAGGCTTCGATAAACAGATAGTGTGCTGCTGTTTACAATTGCTAAATCCGGTTTTCCATCACCGTCAAAATCACAAAAGGCCAGATAACTTGGAGAAGAGGTTACTGGTATACCCACTTTAGCGGCTAAGGCGATCGCTCCTGATACGGAGTGGTTACGCAATACATAAGCCGTATTGATGCTTGCAACCGAAACTGCAAGATCAGGCTTTCCATCTCCGTCAATATCTCCCATTACAACACAGATTGGATTTGTACCCACTGCATTGCCAACCCTTGTGGCAAAACTGATTGTTCCGATTGTGGAGGTGTTGAAACTGGTTGCCACGTTAGACCCTCCCGTATTTGTTGATATCAGATCAGGTTTGCCGTCGCCATCAATATCACCCGCAGTAATATCAGCTGTTGTATTACCCGTAGCAATTTGTACTGAAGCAGCGAAAGTAATTGTTCCGGGTATGGAGGTATTGCGATAAGTAATTGCGGTAGAGGTGGAAGTATTTTTTAGGGCTGCTAAATCAATTTTTCCATCTCCATCAAAATCTGCGCTGATAATTGTTTTCAGAGATACTGCTATTAAATCGCTGAAAACACGGGCAGTAAAACTAAGTGAACCAATGGCAGAGGTATTTTGAATTACATGTACAGTAAACCCCAAAGTACTTATATAGCCGATATCGGGTTTTCCGTCGCCATCAAAATCGGCAACAGTAAGTTCCTCAGCATTGTTTGAAGAAGCAGGAATATCAAATTTAGCGGCAAAACTAACCGACCCGATTGAGGATGTATTGAGCAATACAGATAAAGGGGTTCCGTTACTGCCGCTATTTCCTACCACAATATCCAGTTTGCCATCTCCATCCATATCAACAATCGAAAAACCATGTGGGGTAGTATTTGTAGTAAAATCTATACTGGCAGCAAAACTAACCACCCCTGTTGTAGATGTATTAAGGAGTACCGAAACAGTGTTAAGGCCTGGATTTAATAAAACGATATCAGGTTTTCCATCGCCGTCAATATCACCAATCTTAAAATATGGCTTTGCAGAAGAATATGGCAGGCTAAAAGTGGGTGAACTGGAAAATAACATCGCCCCTTCATTATAAAATGTTGGGATAAAAGGTCGAATTGATTTGGCATATCCGTATAATCCGGTTACTTTATTAAGAACGCTCAGATTTTGATATGTGGTACCAGTGGGAACTCTTACTGTGAGAGATGTTGCAGAGGCAATGGATGGAGTAGCATAAACTGCACCAAAGCAAACAGTATTATTTGCAGGGGTTGCATTAAATCCGGTTCCCGAAATAGTAATATTGGTAGATCCAACAGAACCGGTAGGACCTGAAGCAGGGGTAAATGACGTGATGGTTTGAGCAATAGAAGAATTTGAAACAAACAATAAACAAGTTTGAATAAACAGATAGTAAAAACATTTGTTTATGGGAATCATATTCATTCCTTCAGAATAACCAAAACCATTTTTACCGTAGTGAGATTTTTTATTAACGAATACCTCTTGCATTTTACCTGTTTTATTTCTTAAAAGTTCAACGCATATGTGCCAAAAAAATCAGTGCCATCAAAAATTAAGCTGATGATATCAGTTTTACCAGTTGAACAGGTTAATGTTGGCACAGTGCCGGAGCTCCATTTCACGGAAGCCGGCCATGTTATTGTAAATGCGTTTGCAGATGTATAAGATACTTTGATAACATAGGAAGCCGGATTACTTCCCTGATTACTAAAACTAATTGTTGAACTGGTTAATAAAGGGATTGAAATAACATTTCCCTGACTTAAATCAATTGTTACAGTAGTTGCCGCAACAACAGTATTCATAGTTGCCAAATATCGGGTGGACTGAGTTGAATTAGAAGTAACACTGGTTCCACTAAAACTGCCGCCCTGAATGGTTCCGCTCACAGATAAATTACTCAACTGTCCAACACTCGTAATATTTGGTTGAGCTGCAGTTGTTAATGATCCGGAAAGATTGGTAGCCTGCACAGTTCCGCTTACAGACAGATTGCTTAATTGCCCAAGCGATGTAATAGTTGAAAGTGTTCCACTCGAAAGAACTCCACTAAAAGTTCCACCTTGAATGGTTCCGCTCACCGATAAATTACTCAACTGTCCAACACTTGTAATATTTGGTTGAGCAGCAGTTGTTAATGTTCCGGAAAGATTGGTAGCCTGCACAGTTCCGCTAACAGACAGATTACTTAATTGGCCAAGTGATGTAATAGTTGAAAGTGTTCCACTTGAAAGAACTCCACTAAAAGTTCCGCCTTGAATAATTCCGCTCACCGATAAATTACTCAACTGTCCAACACTTGTAATGTTCGGTTGTGCAACGGTTGTTATTGTTCCGGAAAGATTTGTTGCCTGCACAGTACCGCTAACAGACAGATTGCTTAATTGGCCAATTGATGTAATATTTGAAAGGGTTCCGCTGGAAAGAGTTCCACTAAAAGTTCCACCATGAATGGTTCCACTAACAGACAGATTACTCAATTGGCCAATTGATGTAATAGTTGAAAGTGTTCCGCCGGAAAGTGTTCCACTAAAAGTTCCTCCTTGAATAATTCCGCTCACCGATAAATTACTCAACTGCCCAACACTTGTAATATTGGGCTGTGCAACGGTTGTAATTGTTCCGGAAAAACTTGTTGCCTGCACAGTTCCACTAACAGACAGATTACTTAATTGCCCAAGCGATGTAATATTTGAAAGCGTTCCACTTGAAAGAACTCCACTAAAAGTTCCACCTTGAATAATTCCGCTCACCGATAAATTACTCAACTGCCCAACACTTGTAATGTTCGGTTGTGCAACGGTTGTTATTGTTCC
>CANBSW010000014.1 GCA_947372235.1 Chitinophagaceae bacterium
GCACACCTCGATTCATGGCAAACAGGAACCGGTGCAACCGATAATGCATCAGGTTCATCTGTTATGCTCGAAGTAATCCGCATTCTCAAAACATTAGGCATACAACCCAGAAGAACCATCCGCATCGGTTTATGGAGTGGTGAAGAAGAAGGATTGTTGGGTTCAAGAGGATATGTAAAGAAAACCTTTGCAGATCCGGCTACCATGCAAACATTACCTGCCCACGAAAAATTCTCTTCTTATTTTAATATTGATAACGGAACCGGTAAAGTACGCGGTATCTATCTTCAGGGTAATGAAGCCTGCAGAGATATCTTTCAGCAATGGCTGGCTCCTTTTAATGATCTCGGTGCAAAAACGGTTACCATCAGTAATACCGGCGGTACCGATCACCAGTCATTTGATGGCGTAGGTTTACCCGGTTTCCAGTTTATTCAGGATGAGATAGAATACAGTGCCCGTAACCACCATAGCAATATGGATGTATATGACCATCTGTTACCCGATGATCTCAAACAGATCTCTACCATTGTAGCTGCTTTTGTATACAATGCCGCACAGCGTGATCAGAAATTACCACGCAAACCCATGCCAACACCAAGAGCACCGGGACAGGGTGGTCGTGGTGGATTCTAACTATACAATGGAACTGATTTGAATAAAAAAAAGGATCGTCACAAATAAGTGGCGATCCTTTTTTTTAAAATTTGGTGAATGCGCCAACGGCGCAGTCGCTCGGCTCCGCCGAGTGACGACTATCACCGGCCTCCGGCCAACCCAACGGCAATCAGAAATCAAGCAAGCAATCAGTTTTCCCCAATCTCCAAAAACTCATCCCATCCCCGCTTCCAGTAATTATATTTGCCATCCATGTCAAAATCATCAGCCGATACACCGTTAATGCAGCAGCACAGGGCCATCAAACAGAAATATCCTGATGCCATTCTGTTGTTTCGGGTAGGCGATTTTTATGAAACATTTGGAGAAGATGCCATTATTGCTTCCAAGGTATTAGGTATCACTTTAACCAAAAGAAATAACGGAGCCGCATCATCAAGCGAACTGGCGGGATTCCCGTATCATGCACTGGATACTTATCTGCATAAACTGGTAAAAGCGGGTTACCGCGTAGCTATCTGCGATCAGCTGGAAGATCCTAAAACTGTAAAAGGAATTGTAAAACGCGGCGTTACTGAAATGGTAACACCGGGTGTGGCCACCAATGATAAATTATTAGAACATAACAGCAATAATTTTTTAGCAGCCATCCATTTTACCGATACTGACATTGGCATTGCATTCTTGGATATTTCTACCGGCGAATTTTTTATCGCCGAAGGCAACGAAGAATACATTGATAAATTATTGCAGGGATTAAAACCTGCTGAAGTAATTTACCAGCGCAGTTACCAAAAGCATTTCAAAGAAGTATTTGGACCTAAGTTCTACACCTATACCATGGAGAGCTGGATCTTTGATGAAGCATTTGCAACAGAAAGTTTACTAAAGCATTTTCAAACCCATTCGCTCAAAGGATATGGTATTGAAGGAATGCACCAGGGCATCACTGCAGCTGGCGCCATTCTCTATTACCTGAAAGAAACAGAACACCCCAATTTACAACACATTACTTCTATCCAAAGAATGGAACGGGAAGATTTTTTGTGGATGGACCGCTTTACTATTCGCAATCTTGAATTACTGAATACCGGTATTGATAATGGCAACAGCTTATTGAAGGTTTTGGATAATACAGTGAGTCCGATGGGTGCCCGCTTATTGAAACGATGGATGATCTTTCCATTAAAAGATGTTGCGAAGATCAATGAGCGATTGGATGCTGTAGCTTATCTCATCTTACAAACAGATACCCGCAAACAATTATCGCATGCCATTAAAATCTGTGGTGATATAGAAAGATTGGTGAGTAAGATCCCGATGAAAAAGATCAATCCGCGCGAAGTAATGCATTTGGCAAAAGGATTGCAACAAACAGAACTAATTAAAAAAATCTGCGAATCTGCGACTAACAATTATTTGCAAAGATTAGGAGATGCATTGAATGGCTGTCATTTAATCGTTGATAGAATACTCAAAGAAATTAACGAAACCCCACCCGTTGCAGCCAATAAAGGCGGAGCTATCAGAGAAGGCGTTCATGAAGAACTGGACCACTTAAGAAATATCGCCACCGGTGGAAAAGAATACCTTGTTGGCATACAACAAAGAGAAGCGGAAAAAACCGGCATCTCATCCTTGAAGATCAGCTTCAACAATGTGTTTGGTTATTATCTGGAGGTAACGCATTCGCACAAAAACAAAGTGCCGGCAGAATGGATCCGCAAACAAACTTTGGTAAATGCAGAACGGTATATTACTCCGGAATTAAAAGAATATGAAGAGAAAATAACCGGCGCAGAAGATAAGATCATGGCTATCGAACTGGATATCTATGATAAACTTTTATTGGCTTTGCAGGATTATATCGCACCGATACAAGTGAATGGAAATATACTGGCCACATTGGATTGTATGTTATGTTTTGCAGAGAATGCTATTCAGTTCAACTATAAAAAACCGGAACTGCATGAAGGGTTTGAATTGTTGTTTACTGAAAGTCGCCATCCGGTAATTGAAAGAAATCTGGCTGCCGGTGAATCTTATATTTCCAATGATATCACATTAAATCCGGAAGACCAGCAGATCATCATTTTAACAGGACCGAATATGAGTGGTAAGAGTGCCATACTCCGACAAACCGCACTCATTACTTTAATGGCACATATGGGAAGCTTTGTTCCCGCAACCACGGCAAGGGTTCCGCTCACAGATAAAATATTTACCCGCGTTGGTGCCAGTGATAATTTAAGCGGAGGAGAATCTACATTTATGGTAGAGATGAATGAAACGGCAAGCATCATCAATAATATATCCCAAAGAAGTTTGATACTACTGGATGAGATCGGCCGCGGAACTTCTACGTATGATGGCATTTCCATTGCATGGAGTATTGTAGAATATTTACACTCCTCTCCTGCTGCACCCAAAACATTATTTGCCACACACTATCATGAACTAAATGAACTGGAAGAAAAATTACCACGTGTACAAAACTTCCATGTAACCAATAAAGAAGTAGCTAATAAGATCATTTTCCTACGCAAACTGGCACCTGGTGGAAGTACGCATAGTTTTGGTATCCATGTGGCAAAAATGGCTGGCATGCCGCCATCTTTGATTGACAGAGCAAATGATATCCTCAAACAACTGGAAGAAAAACATGTAGACGAAACCAACCCGGTCGCTCAAAGCGCTCATACCGGTCGTGGCGCTATCAGCGATCACGCCACTGGGGACGCTGAAAGCGAACTGAACGGTAATAATAGTAGTACTACCATCTCAACAACCAATCATCAACATCTCTCCCAAAACATCAAAAAATTAGTTGCCTCTAAAATGCAGTTGTCCATTTTTGATGCGCATTCTCAAACATTTGAAGATATCCGAAAAATGCTCACGGATATGGACATCAACCGCCTTACACCGGTAGAAGCTTTGATGAAACTGAATGAGATCAAGGGTATGTTGAAATAGATTTTCCAAATACAGGTTTACTTACTATTTTACCTGTTACCATCATTACTTTACCTAATAATGACATTGGCCGGGAATATTACTTTTATATTTAAGCCAAGTTCCTGTACCTATGAAACATTTATTACTATACCTGCTATTGCTGTCTTTTTTTACCGGCTATGCGCAATCCTCAGGTAAGCCAGCTACACTGCACCAGTTATTGTTACAAGCAGAAAGTAATTACCCTTCCTTACAATCAAAACAGTTTTCTGTTGAAGCAGCAAAAAGAACTGTTGAGATCAGTAAGAACACATCACTGCCTTCCCTGGATGCGTCGTACCAGCTAAATTATGCAACACATAATAATATTACCGGAATGGTGTATCCGCAATTTGTGATGCCTATCAGCGGGCCTCCTTCTGCTACCAATAATTTTGGCGGCGTATTTGGCAGTGCCACCAGTTTATTACTAAACTGGCAACCCGTGACCTTTGGTCAGCGTGAGGCACAAGTTGCCTATTCACAGGCAGGTGTTGTGCAGGCAAATGCAGATATGACCAATGAAATTCTTCAACATAAAATAAAAACAGCCAATGCTTATTTAGATATACTCACTACAAAAGAACTGGTAAAAATATATGCCGAAAACATCAATCGTTCAACAGCACTTTTTACTAATACAAAAACATTGGTGGATGCTGGTATCAAGCCCGGTGTTGATACCGTTTTATTTTCCGCTGAAATAGCCAAAGCAAAACTGGAATGGCTAACAGGTAGAAAAAATCATGAGCAGTCGATCATCCTTTTACAACAATTATTAGCCACTGAAGACAGAATGATAATTGACGACAGTTCTTATTTTAAAAAACTACCCGCCAATTATACAATTATCGACACCACACAACATCCGCTTTTATCTCTTTTTGAATCTGCCATTGAATTAGACAAAGCAAAAAAAATAAGCATTGCAAAAACAACCATGCCTTCCCTCGGTGTTTGGGGAACTACTTATGCAAGAGGCTCCGGTGTTCAGACTGATGGCAGTACTAAAACACTGGATGGACTTGGACTACAAAGAATCAATTACGGATTGGGTGTTCAGATAAGTATGCCACTCTTACAATCCGCAAAAATAAAACCACAACTCGCTCAGCAGGATCTTCAGATCAAAGCAGATAAAGAAAAACTGAATGAAGTAAATTCTCTGTTAAACAGCCAGCAACAATCTGCAGAAAATATGTTGAAGTATACATTGTCTTCTATCAAAGAAAATAATACATTGATCAGTTCTGCTGAGTATGCTTATACAACCATTCTTTCCAGATACAATGCCGGACTGGCCAATTATGCAGATGTGGTACAGGCGCAATACAATCTGGTAAAAGCACAAACCGATAACAAACTTACTTATATGGCAGTTTGGAAAGCTTTGTTATATAAAGCAGCCGCCACGGGCAACCTCAACTTATTCTTAAACCAGGTTAATTAATACACAATGAACATCATTAAAAGCGCTTTACAAAAGCCGGTTACAGTGATCGTTTCTATTTTGGCCATTGTGTTTTTTTCAACGCTGGCCATTCGCAAAATGCGGATCGATATTTTTCCGAAAATGGGATTGCCTACTATTTATGTGGCACAACCTTATGGCGGACTTTCACCCGAACAAATGGAAGGATTTATCACTTCTTATTATGAATATCACTTTCTCTATGTAACCGGTGTGAAATTTGTTGAATCAAAATCTGTTCAGGGTGCGGCAATCATCAAAATTATTTTTCAGGATGGAACGGATATGAGTCAGGCAATGGGTGAAGTAGTGGGTTATGTAAACCGTTCAAGAGCATTTATGCCGCCTGGAACCGTTCCTCCTTTTATTACACGATTTGATGCCGGCAGTGTTCCTGTTGGTCAACTCGTTTTCCAATCTGATACGAAAACTTTGGGAGAAATACAGGATCTGGCTTTGTTTAAAGTAAGGCCTATGTTCTCTACATTGCCCGGTGTATCGGCACCTCCTCCATTTGGAGGAAACCAGAAAACAGTGATCATCAAAGTAAATCCGGATAAGATCCGCGATTATAATTTATCGGCTGATGATGTAGTGCAGGCATTGGCAAAATCTAATACCATCACACCGGCAGGTAATCTTCGTGTGGGGGATGAAACATTGATCACTTCACAGAATACAGTGGTTGATAATATTAAAGAACTCGAAAACATTCCGCTTAAAACAGGTGCAGGACCATCCATTTATGTAAAAGATATTGGCAATGTTGAACTGGGTTCTGATATAACAACAGGTTATGCATTGATCAATGGTAAACGATCTGTATATATTCCCGTTACCAAACGTTCTGATGCATCTGTTTGGGATGTAGTGCAAAGAGTAAAAAAAGCATTACCCGACATGCAGGCCGCAGTGCCGGATGATATTAAAGTGAGTTATGAATTTGATCAATCCGGCTATGTGATCAACTCATTAAAAAGTTTATTGTTTGAAGGTGGATTGGGAGCAATATTAACGGGATTGATGGTGTTATTATTTTTGGGTGACAGACGAAGCGCATTGATTGTTATCCTAACTATTCCATTGGCTTTATTAGCCGCAATGATCTGTTTGAATGCATTAGGACAAACCATCAATATTATGACATTGGGTGGATTGGCACTGGCCATTGGAATATTGGTAGATGAAGCAACGGTAACCATCGAGAATATTCACAGCCACCAGGAAATGGGTAAAACAAAAGCCCGTGCCATTGCTGATGCCTGTCTGGAAATTGCTTTACCAAAACTGTTGATCCTGCTTTGTATACTCGCTGTATTTGTCCCGGCTTTTTTCATGTCGGGTATTCCGGGATCAATGTTTATGCCTTTATCATTAGCTGTTGGACTTGCTATGACAGCTTCTTTCCTCCTATCGCAAACTTTTGTACCCGTAATGGCAAACTGGGTTTTGAAAAATAAAATTGAACATAGCAGCAACCGTAAATTTGAAACCTTCAAATCGAATTATACTAGCTGGTTACAAAAAAGAGCATCTTCTGCAAAATGGTTAACGCCGCTTTATTTAATCTTATCAATAGCAATGCTGGCAGGATTATTTTCCATTAGCGGCATTGATATTTTTCCAAAAACAGACGCAGGTCAGGCACAACTGCGTTTACGTTTACCAACAGGAACCAGGGTTGAAAGAACAGAAACAGCTACACAAAAAATATTATCCATTGCAGATAGCATCACGCATAACCAGGTAGCTATCAGTTCTGCATTTGTGGGAACACAGCCATCCAGTTATCCGGTGAACTTAATTCATTTATGGACAAGCGGCCCGCATGAAGCAGTGATCAAGATCAATTTGAAAAAAGGATCAGGAATTAAAATCGAAGAATTTAAAGAAGCAATGCGTAAAGCGATTGCCACTTCTATCCCCGCAGCAAAAATTTCTTTTGAGCCGGGGGATATTACTGAACAGGTACTCAATCTTGGTTCCAATAATCCGATTGAAATTGCAGTGCAGGGAAAGAACCTTGCACAGTCAAAAGATGTGGCTGTTGCTTTGAATAAAAAATTGCAGGCAATAGATTATTTAAGAGATGTACAAATAGCAACACCATTGGATTATCCTGGAATTAAATTGGATATTGATCGTGTTAAAGCTGGGCAATTAGGATTAACAGTTGATCAGATCAGTAAATCAACAGTGGCCGCAACATCTTCCAGCCGGTTTACACAACCCAATTACTGGCTAGATAAAACAAGTGGAACCGCTTACCAGGTGCAGGTAGAATATCCACAATACAAAATGAATTCACCGGAACAAATTGAACTGATCCCTGTTTCCGGTAATACAAATGGGCCTGTTTATTTACGCAATGTAGCCAGCTGGAAAAAAATGAGTTCCCCCGGAGAGTATGACCGTATTAATCAGCAACGCTATATCACTATCACTGCAAATATTTTTCATAAAGATCTGGGCACTGCCATCAAACAGGTTAGTCAATCTATTGCGTCATTAGGAGAATTACCGAAAGGGGTAAAAATATTTTTGCGCGGGCAATCAGAATTATTAGACCAATCCATGGGTGAACTGCAATCAGGATTATTGATCGCCATTGTAGTGATCTGTTTATTATTAGCTATCAGTTTTCAATCCTTCCGTTTATCATTCACTATATTATCTGTATTACCAATGGTTGTGGCAGGTTCCTTACTATTATTATTTCTTACGGGTAAAACACTCAACATACAATCTTACATGGGAATCATCATGGCCGTGGGTGTGGCTGTTGCGAATGCTATTCTGTTTATTACGAGTGCAGAAAAATACAGGAAAGAAAAAAATGCAGGTGCGTATAGTATTGGCGCATCAACCCGGATCCGTCCGATTTTAATGACCAGCATTGCAATGATCGCAGGAATGATCCCGATGGCAATTGGTTTTGGAGAGGGCAGCGATCAATCTGCCCCATTGGGCATTGCCGTGATTGGCGGATTGATCTTCTCTACCATCAGTACATTACTCTTTTTACCACTGATCTATCAACAGATGATCGGCAAAAAAGTATATACAAACAAATCATTGGATCCAAACGATATAAATAGTAACCATTATGATATTCAGGCTTAAACAACACTCTTTCAATAAGAAATTGACAATGAATTTTCTTTCGGGAATTTTCATTTTAGCCGTTTCTTTATCTGCTTGCAAGCAAGCTGATAAAGAAACGGTTCCTGCAAAACCGGCAGCACAGGATTCTGTGGGCATATTTATTTTGCAGAAACAAAAAGTAAGCAAACAACTGAGTTTCCCTTCTGAGTTGATCCCTTATGAGAAAGCAGAATTGTTTGCCAAAGTAAGCGGCTATATCAAAGAAGTAAAAGCTGATATTGGCGACCGTGTTCAGAAAGGACAGGTATTGGTAATGTTAGAAGCGCCTGAAATGTTATCCAACTATGCACAAACAGGTTCTGAGGCACAATTGGCCAAATCAAAATACAAAGCCAGTTTAGATGCATTTCAAAGAATTGCGCAAGCTGCAAAAGTAAATGGAACAATAGCAACCGGAGAACTCGAAAGAAGCCGCAACCAAATGCTGGCAGATAGTTCGGCTTATGAATCAGCTAAACTAAAAGTGACCGCTTATTCTCAATTAAAAGATTATCTGGTTATACGTGCCCCATTCAGCGGAACCATTACACAACGCAATGCTGATCCCGGTTCACTGGCAGGCGTAAACAATGGTAAGCCTTTATTGATCATTGAAAACACTTCACAACTACGTTTACGGGTTCCTGTTGAAGAAGCGTATACACATACTGCAATCGATTCATCGGTAATTAGTTTTACGGTTGATGCTCAGCCTGATAAATTATTCAAAGCAAGTTTAAGTCGTAAAACCGGCGCCATTAATAAAGACACACGCACCGAAACCTGGGAATTTATTTATAAGAATGATAAACAGGAATTAAGCTCCGGTATGTATGCCAATGCCATTTTAAAATTGGGGCGCGAGCAAAAATCTTTTGTGGTTGCACCTTCTGCTATTGCAACAACCTTAGAGAAAAAATTTGTGATTCGTTCAAAAGACGGTAAAGCAGAATGGATAGATGCCCGCGTTGGAATGAATATGGGAGATAAAATTGAAATTTTCGGAAACCTTTCTGAAGGAGATACTTTATTGCAAAAAGCAAGCGATGAAATTAAACCCGGGACTAAATTGATTGCAAAGAAGATCGGCCATTAATATTTTTTGTTGATTTTATCAGATCTCTGCGCAAACTCTGCGGTGAAAAAAAATATAATAAAGCAAGCCGTTTCAATTCAAGTACTTTCTTCACCGCAGAGAACATGAGATGCAGAGGAGTCGCAGAGTTATTTTAAATAGCACCGCAGGTAAATAAATTATACACTTTATGAAACAGCACATTACCCATTTTGCAGTGGTAGTAAAAGATTACGACGAAGCCATTGTCTTCTATACCCAAAAACTACATTTCAATTTAATAGAAGATACTATACTCAGTGAAACCAAACGCTGGGTGTTAGTAGCACCACAAGGTTCAACCGAATGCGCCATCTTATTGGCCAAAGCAGCTAACGATGAGCAATTAAGCCGGGTAGGTAACCAAACAGGCGGCCGCGTTTTTATGTTTTTACATACAGATGATTTCTGGAGAGATTATAATGAGATGATCGCAAAAGATATCAAATTTATCCGCCCGCCGCAGGAAGAAGTGTATGGAACCGTTGCTGTTTTTGAAGACCTCTATGGTAATTTGTGGGACCTCATAGAAAGGAAAAAGTAATTTATTTTTTCCTTCGTACCATTTTGTGCCTTAGTGTCTTAGTGGTTCAAATAGTCTGAACCACTAAGGCAGAAAGAAACACAAAGTGATTACTTGTCTTTCAATAACTGATTACTTCGCTTAATTGCATCTGCAAATGTTTCTGTTACATTCGCCTTACCAACTTTAAACAATAACCGGGTATCCTTCATTTCCTTTAATACCTGTGCACTGTGTACTTCTGATAAAATAATTTTAGTACCACGGTGGGACGATTCTTTTTGTACTTCCTGTAAAGTTTTAATTCCGGTTGCATCAATGATCGGCACCTGTCGCATACGGATGATCAACACCGTTGGTGGGCTTTCTATAAAACGCATCGCATCTTTAAACTTATAAGCTGCTCCAAAAAACAAGGGCCCGGTTATTTCAAAAACTTCCACATGTTTTGGTAATGTGTAATGATCAATTGAATCTGCATCAGCTGCATTTTCATCGCCATCCTTTGTCATAATATTTACCTCACTGAATTTGATCATCTTCTGCATAAACAGGAATACTGCCAGTACCATACCTATTTCAATAGCAACCGTAAGATCAACCAAAACTGTTAAAAGAAATGTGGTAACCATCACCGCCACATCACTTCTTGGCCCTTTGAACACGGAAACAAAACTCTCCCACTCACTCATGTTATACGCAACAATCACCAGTATACCCGCCAGTGTTGCCATCGGAATTAATGCAGCCCATTTGCCCACAAACAACATGATCAATAATAAAGTGATGGCATGAATGATACCCGCTACCGGTGTTCTTCCTCCATTTTTAATATTGGTGGCTGTTCTTGCAATGGCACCTGTGGCAGGGATCCCTCCAAATAAAGATGAAAAAATATTTGCCGTTCCTTGTGCAACCAGTTCCATATTGGATCGGTGGTTTCCACCAATCATTCCATCGGCTACCACTGCGGATAATAAAGATTCTATCCCTCCCAGTAATGCAATCGTAAATGCAGGCGGTATTAATTTTTTGATCGTTTCAAAATCAACATGCGGAATTACCGGTGCCGGCAATGAAGATGGAATAGAACCAAAACGACTGCCAATGGTTTCTACCGGCAAATGAAAGATCTGTACAGCAGCCGTAGTAATTAAAATAGCGATTAAAGAGCCGGGTATTTTGTGAGTGATCTTTGGCCACCATATAATAACAGCAACAGTTACTAACGCAATAATTGCTGCATAAATACTGATGGATTGAATATGCAATCCATATGCTTCCCATTTATTGATAAAATCAGCAGGCACCGATCCCATTTGCAATCCGAGAAAATCTTTTACCTGCGAAGAAAAAATGATCAGTGCGATGCCACTGGTAAATCCGATGATCAATGGATGCGGAATAAATTTGATCACAGCACCTAATCTTGCAAAACCCATTCCTATCAACATTACTCCGGCCATACATGTGGCAACGATCAATCCATTTACACCAAACTGTTGAACAATGCCATAAACAACTACAATAAATGCACCTGTAGGCCCTCCTATCTGTACTTTACTTCCGCCTAATGCTGAAACAATAAAACCGGCAATCACAGCGGTAAACAGTCCCTTCTCCGGAGAAACGCCGGAAGCGATCGCAAATGCAATGGCTAATGGCAATGCTACAATTCCTACAATAATACCTGCCAGCAGATCTTTTGAAAACTGTTGTCTTGTATAATTCTTTAGTGCATCAAATAACTTTGGCTTAAACATGATCCAATATTTACAATTCGTCTTATACCTTTATTTCAATAAGAGAAGGACAGAAGAAAAAAAGTGTAGTAAGAGAAACCAACTTGCGCTTTTTCTCTTGCCCTCCTCTTATTGAACCCTTTTCTCTTAATTATATTTTGATCCAAAACTTCAAAAGATTATCCGGGGATGATCCAACTTCATGGTATCCGACCGGGATCTCATCTTCCATGCTATGAAAAGTAGCCAGCCTCGTACCCGTTGGTTTCTTTTCTAATTGTTTGTATAAATAACTGCAATACTTCCTATACAGATCCCGTGAATACTGTATAGAGTCGTCTATCTTAAAACTGTCTTCCAGGTTTTCGTAAAAAGCATTGAAAAAATAGAAATGATCATACATACCGAGATCCGTTTCTGTGAGGTTGGCAAGTGTAAAAGAAACATTATTCAGTCGAAGCTGGTCCTCTGCCGCCATTGCAGCATTTACCAGTTCAGGTCTTTGTTCTATTCCGTAAAAAAATGAGTTGGGGTGATAGAAAGCGGCGGTAATACAAAATTTGCCCGCACCGCTTCCAATATCTAATATTTTAGCACCATCGGTAACAGCGAGGAATTCAGCGGCTTTTTTGGCAACAGACAGGGGTGTCCAATGCATATTCGCTTGCGTAAGCAATGAATCAGGATAGAGGCGATGAAACTGCAGATCAGAAATAAACCATTTTGCTTGATCTGCATTATGGTTTTCTGCAACAGAACTACTCGCCTTATTGGGTTCCTTGTGAACCATTTTTGACGCATTCATTTCGCAAAGTTACAACAATAGCTAAATATGCAGCTATTCGTCTTTACAGGTAGGTTAACCACCATTTATCGTGAGTAGCTTTGTATATGCTGTACTTTTTACAAAGTGGATATAAACCGGCTACCAATAAGACCCAGATCAGGTAAACAATTCCCAATGAAAACCCAAAATCATTAGGATGAAATGCCATCATACCACTGGCCGCTTCGGAAATATTTCTTCCCGTTGCAAAAAATAAAATCACACAAAGTGTATGTATCACAAAAAAGTGAAAGAGGTAGTAAAACATGGGAACACGGCCATAGATCACAGCAATATTTGTCCAGCTTGCTTTGATCTTTTCAAGCCATGCAAGCATGATCAGTCCCGGCCCTATCGTCATACAACAATACAAAAGTGATGGCGGGTACTTGGTTACATTGAAATAAGAAAGAATGGTGGCAGTAGTGTCTTTCTGTGTAGCCCATAGACGCAGATCACCGTATACATTGATAAACCGTAAAACGAAGAATACAATCACTGCGGTAATTCCAAAACCCAATAATTTACTTCTGCGTTTAGCGGGATCATATCCCTTTACAAATAAAGAGCCCAAACAATAACCCAACATCATGATTCCCGGCCATGGTATCAATGGATAAAATACTCCATAAAAACGCCCCGGTGCAAACTGTACAAAATTTTGCTGGTGCAGAAATGCCCACCAGATGGAAGGTTGCCCATTGGCGGGTGCATTAAAAGTATCCAACAGGTTATGACCTGCAACCATGCCTAATCCAATTACAAAAATAATATTCAATGGCAGGTAGAGGCATGCTGATAAAATGATCATAGAAACACCCGTTACCCAGAGTACCTGCACAAAAATGGCATGATACATAGGATCAAAAGAAAAGAGCAAATTAAAAATTACCAGATCTACTATCATCAGCCATAGGCCTCTTTTCAGGAGAAATACAGACATTTCTTTTTTGGTTCTTTTGGTACCCGTAAGAAAAGCAGAAGTGCCGGCAAGAAACACAAAGATCGGTGCACAAAAATGTGTGATCCATCGGGTGAAGAACAATATTGGCGTGGTAGTGGATGGGTCAGTGGGGTCTGATGTCATAGCTCCCAGATGGAAAAAATCACGTACATGGTCCAGTGCCATGATGATCATAATCACTCCACGAAGTATATCAATAGAGTCTATCCTTGCTTTCGCAGAGGCAATAGGTTGGTTCATACCGTTGGTTTGTTGTAAAATAAGTAATCTTTCGGTTTATTCAAATCAAACCTGTAACTTTCTGTTAACCAATACTGCTGCAATGCGCTTTTTGTTGAAATTCATCGGATTTCTGCTGGTAATTTTTGTGAGTACTTTATTGATCGGATGTATTTTTTATTACCAGAAAGACATCCCTATTGAAGAGATCAGAAACAAATACGCAAATGCCGATTCGAAATTTTTAGACCTGATGGGAATGCCAGTGCATTATAAGGATGAGGGAGATCCGAATGACAGTGTTCCACTGGTTTTAATACATGGTACTTCTTCCTCCTTATTTACCTGGGATAGCAGCGTAACTATTTTAAAAACAAGGCATCGCATTATCCGTTTCGACCTACCTGCTTTTGCATTAACGGGTCCATCACCTGAGCGTGATTATAGTTTTGCCTATTATACCCGCTTTATAGATTCTATTCTTACCCGTTTACAGGTAAAGCAATGTTATATGGCTGGAAACTCTTTGGGTGGAGGTATCAGTTGGCATTATGCAGTACTTCATCCTGAAAAAATAAAAAAACTAATCCTGGTTGATGCCAGTGGATATTCAGACAAAATGAAACCTTCCGGTTCTTTGGCTTTTGCATTGGCGAGGGTGCCAGTAATTAATAATGTACTTAAATGGATCACCCCTAAAGCGCTCGTAAAAAAGAGTGTGCAAGATGTATATGGTGATAAAACAAAAGTTACTGCAAGATTGATTGACCTTTATTATGACATGGCCTTAAGAACAGGGAACCGAAAAGCATTGATAGACAGAATGCAGACAGGCTTTCAGATGAATAGTGAACTGATCAAACAGATCAAAATACCCACTTTAATAATATGGGGGGAAAAAGACCCGCTGATCTCAGTCGAGAGTGCTTCATTATTCAATAAAGATATCAGCAATAGTGAAGTTGCCATTTTTAAAGGCGTTGGCCATGTACCCATGGAAGAAGAGCCCACACTTTTCGCAGAAAGGGTTTTGTTGTTTTTGAAATGAAGCAGACATTCTTAACTTATATTTTTTGCCACAGATGCACAGATTATCACAGATTTAATTGAAATATCTGTGATAATCTGTGCATCTGTGGCATTTTCATACCCTTTTCTACTTTAGAAAGTATCCATTAATAATCGTTTCAAAAATGGCATATAGTTTGTTGCATTTATGATTATGATTTCCCCGTTTCGTGTGTGAGAAAATGTAAAAATCAAGGTTCTTGTCATAATTTGAAGGCGCAAATAAATACAAACACCAACTGCTATGATAAAAAATCGAATCACCCTTTTTTTCTTTGTTTTACTGGTACTTCAATCACATGCGCAAGACACGATTCCTATATTAAAAGGGAAAGTTACTATTTCCATAACAAGGGGAACTATGGAATGTAATTTCACACTTTCCAATCTTCCGAAAATAAACGAATACTATATCAGGTTAAACTCGGGAATGAATATCCGTTATATCAAAAGCCTGAATGGTACTGCTCCTCTCCGTTACAGTAAATCAACAGACGACACTTTAGCTACAGGTGAAGCCAGTGCTTATTTTTTAAAAGCCTATAATAACACAGGCAAATTTCTTCCTGCCGGTATTCAGCTCAGTTATGTGGGTATGTTTCCGGTAATTGCCGACACTTCAAGCGTGGTAGACTGGAAAGGAAATATCGCTTTTAATGGCAGCACTCTGCGAACAGATGGAAGTCAAACAGCCTGGTATCCTGTTCTGTATGATATTAAAAAAGATCTCAGGTATGATAAAGTTAGTTATGATATAGAAGTAAACTGCCCGGATTGTAAAACCATCTACCTGAATGGCAGCGCACCTGTAGAAGGTACACATGCCAATTTCAAAAGCGATAAGCCGCAGGAGCTTACCATGTTCTCCGGCAATTACAGGATGGTGGCCATTAACGGAAATTATTTTTTAAATCCTGATCTGGATGATAACCAGTTGAAAGAACTGGAAAAGATTATCCAATCCAATAAAAATTATTATGAAAAAAAACTGCAGATCCCATATAAAGGAACTGCCGCTTATATACAAACAACACCCGTATCAAAATATAATGCATGGATGTTTGCCACTTACCCAACCATTGTGAATATTGGGTTTGGAGACAATGGCATGAAAACTTTTCTTGATAAAAAGAAAGGTGATGGTTTCAAACCCTATATGGCGCATGAACTGGCACATTATTATTTTGGTAATTCAAGGGTATTTAATTCTGAATTGGGAGATATGATATCTGAGGGGTTTTCAGAATACCTGTCGTTAAATACTACCCATAATCTGATTGGGGATAGCGTGTACAAATCAAAGTTAGAATCAAAATTCTGGGAACTGAGAAATTTTAAACCTATTCCTTTTGCATCAGTGAAATCGAAAAACGATTATGACGACAGGGAGTTATATGTGTATTATTATGCACCACTCATTTTTACCGCCATAGAAAAAGAAATTGGAGAAGAGGCCATGTGGAAATGGCTGAGGGCACTTTTACAAACACCAGCTGCTTTTACCAATTATCATTTTATAGAGCAAACATTAAGTGATGTATTGAAGAACAGGGAAAAGTTTGAAATGATCCGCACAAAATATTTCACAACAGATAATGTTCTTACCAATGTGGCGATAATATTGGGATTGAATGCCACAGCAACAACAACATCATCATCATCATCTGCACCAAACACCACTCAGGAAGTTTCCAAAACCTATTACTACTTTTTCTTTTCCAAACCTATGATCGATGCCGGTGCTCCTGAAAATAAAACCATTAAACATACTGAGATCGGCGAGATCACCTGTAAACCTTCCGAATTATCTAATATGGCAAAACCCATTTTTCAACGGGTACATGATGAATGCGAAAACGAAGCCGGATGTAGCAGCGATTTTAATACTTATGATTCTTTAGAGAAAGCAAAAGAAGCTTTGCAGAGATGGTTAAAGCCATTTGTTGGAAAGCCGGCATTTGCGATTAAGACGATTGGATTGTGAGTTTGTTTCTTCTAGCTTGAATGAACAATTTCCAATCATAAAGTTTATCATTTCTGCAAGTATTTCACGATTGGATCTTTTCGGGAACCAGGTATCTTTTAAGGGCTCGTTCCTAAAAAAAGTTTTTGGAATAACCCTATTTTTTTTGTAATTCTATATTGGATTTAACTCCCCCTTTTTGTGGATCCTTTTCTAAAAAGAGGTCTTCTCAAAAAAAAAGAGGTATGAAAAACCATAATCTTGTCTTTACTATTCTTACAACAGTTTTTGTTGTATATTTTTTTGAATCCTGTTCAAAAAGCCGACCCGCCAACCCGGATACGGGATATGCAACTCATGAGGTTTATATAGCCGGCACTTATCAAGACGATACTACCTATACTGAAAGAGCAGCCTATTGGAAAAATGGAGTTATGACTTTAGTAGGTGGTGTAAATTCGAATGCTACCGGCATTTGTGTAGTTGGTTCTGATGTGTATGTTACCGGTGATACTTATGGATATGGAAGTAGAATGTCAAGAACCTATGTTGGAAATGTTTGGAAAAATGGTGTGAACATTCCTTTGGCATCAGCTTATCCTGGCAATAACACAACAATGCCTGGAAATGGCAGTAATAATATTTGCGGATCTAACGGCGACATTTATATAGCCGGCTCAGATAATAATCATGCTACCGTTTGGAAAAACGGAATTCCCAAAACTCTAGATACTAGTTCCAGGATTTCGTCAGGATTTTCAGTTTTTGTATCAGGTTCTGATGTATATGTATCTGGATGTATCTCAGAATATACTTCCTGTTGTTACATCTATAGAGCCACTTTGTGGAAAAATGGAGTACCCGTTTCACTTGGTCAGGCGAACTCTATTGCAACAAGTGTATTTGTAAATGGTAGTGATGTATATGTTGGCGGATATGATGATGCAAACCCCACGGGATCAAGTGGACATTTCAATGCAGCCACCTTTTGGAAAAATGGCACACCTATTCAACTGGATAACGTAAATCCTTCTCAGGTAAATTCAATTTATGTTGATGGAACAAATGTGTATGCTGTAGGAGGAAATACTTTATGGGAAAATGGAAAAGCTTTTAATTTAAATCAGGGAGCCGGCACTTTTTGTATGGCAGTAGTTGCTAAAAATGGAGAAATATTTATGGCAGGCTCGGCTCCTCTCTCAATACCCTATAATACCAATTATAATTCCGTAGCATATTGGCACAATGGTTCGGTATTCGGTATGCCGCTTTATGGGTATGGAAGTGCACTGTTTGTAAAATAAGCCGAACATTCTATTTTCTGTTAGGTTATTTATATCTGATAATCTATCTCATAATCGCTTAACCCAAAAAAAATCTCCATTGTCGCCGATACTTTTTTGCGGACCGGATGGGACTCAAACCCCTCTCATACTCACTTTGGGGATGAAGGGTGAAATATTTTTTGAAAAGATTTGTTTAAAAGTCGTTTCCCCCTATCTTTGCCGTCCGAAAAACGGGATATTTTCCTGATTTGAGGAATGGATCGGTAGTTCAGTTGGTTAGAATGCCGCCCTGTCACGGCGGAGGTCGCGGGTTCGAGTCCCGTCCGGTCCGCAAAAAGTCTCTACAATGTAGAGACTTTTTTGCTTTAAATATGATCCGTTATTACGTTTATATCATTCAAAGTGAGGTTGACGGAACCTTTTACAAAGGTTATTCCACAAATTATTTGCAAAGACTTGAAGAACACAACTCCGGATTATCACAATACACTTCCCGAAAAACCCCATGGAAATTAGTTTATGTAGAAGAATTTGTTTCTAAAACAGAAGCATTGAAACGGGAAAAAATGTTGAAAAAACAAAATCCCAATTACCTTAACTGGCTAATTGAACAGAATTCTAATATCCTAAAACGTTAATGCCGCCATGTCACGGTCTCGGCTGAGCCGAGACGGGTTCGAGTCCCGTCTGGTCCGCAAAAACAGCTTCACTCAAAAGGTGAGGCTTTTTTGTTTTTATGGCTTATTTTTACCCCCTTAATAGCTATCTATGCCTCAATACCCCAACAGACAATTCCTCGATTTTGAAAAACCGATCAAAGAAGTGTATGAACAGATCGATGATACTCAAAAGCTGGCTGAAAAGAATCCTAAGATAGATTATACCTCTACTCTGCAGCAATTAGAAGATTCTATACTCGATAAGCGCAAGGAAATTACCGCCCAATTAACGCCCTGGCAAAGGGTTCAGCTGAGTCGTCACCCGGACAGGCCTTACACATTGAAGTACATAGAAAATATGTTTACTAATTTTGTAGAACTGCATGGCGACCGCAATTTCAAGGATGACAAAGCTATGGTAGGGGGTTTTGCACAATTAGATGGCGAAACCGTCATGATCATTGGGCAGCAAAAAGGGATCAATACAAAAGCCCGTCAGCTGCGAAATTTTGGTATGGCCAACCCTGAAGGCTATAGAAAAGCCCTTCGCCTGATGAAACTGGCTGAAAAATTCAATAAACCGGTGATCTGCATGATTGATACCCCTGGAGCGTATCCCGGTCTGGAAGCAGAAGAACGTGGTCAGGGAGAAGCCATTGCCCGTAATATCTATGAAATGATCCGCCTCAAAGTACCTGTGATCATCGTGATCATTGGCGAAGGTGCCAGTGGTGGTGCTTTGGGAATAGGTGTGGGTGATAAAGTGTTAATGATGGAGAATACCTGGTATACCGTAATCTCTCCGGAAAGCTGTAGCTCTATCTTATGGCGCAGCTGGGATAAGAAAGAAACCGCTGCCGAACAATTGCGTTTAACTGCCAATGATATGAAAGGATTTGGACTGGTAGACGAAATCGTTCATGAACCTGTGGGTGGAGCTCATTGGGATTATCTGGATGCTGCCAATATTCTCAAATCATATATCCTGAAAGCACTCAAAGAAATGGAAGTAAAAGACCCTATGCAACGTGTAAACGACCGCATTGAAAAATATGGTAAGATGGGATTCTGGGAAGAAGTACCTCAGGAAGTGGTAGGTGACAAGTAAAGTAAAATTCACCAATCCTCATTTATACCAATAAACCAATATAATACCACTAAACAAGTAAACCAATAAACCATTCTCCAACAATGTCTTTACGTCAGCAACTGCAGGGAACAGGAGTAGCACTGATTACTCCGTTTACATCTGAACTCCGGGTAGATTTTGATTCACTGGGAAAAGTGATCGACGCCATGATCAATGGCGGTGTAGAATATTTAATAACACTTGGTACCACAGGTGAAACCCCAACACTCGATAAACAGGAGAAGCTGGATATTGTAAAGTATACTTTTGAAAAAGTAGCCGATCGTGTCCCAGTAATTGTTGGTATCGGAGGAAATAATACGGCTGAGCTGATCAATGACCTTCATAAGTTCCCACTTGATAAAGCGATTGCTGTTTTGAGTGCTTCCCCTAATTACAATAAACCTTCCCAGGAAGGAATATTCCAGCATTATAAGGCTTTGGCAGCAGCATCACCAAAACCAATCATCCTGTACAATGTGCCCGGACGTACCGGCAGAAACATGACAGCAGAAACCACTTTGCGTTTGGCTAAAGAAGTTCCCAATATTGCAGGGATGAAAGAAGCCAGCGGCGATATGGTTCAATGCATGCAGATCTTAAAAGATATGCCGGAAGATTTTTTACTGGTGAGCGGAGAAGATGCACTGGCGCTTCCTCAGATCGCATGTGGAATGCATGGGGTGATCAGTGTGGCAGCCAATGCTTTTCCGGCTGAGTTTTCTGAAATGGTTCGTTTAAGCCTGAAACACGATTTTTCGGCAGCGAAAGTGATCAATGATCAGTTAATGGATGCTTACGACCTGATGTTTGCTGAAAATAACCCTTCCGGTGTAAAAGCCTTTATGGCTGAACAAGGATTGATTGGAAATTTTGTACGGCTTCCGGTGGTTCCATTAAGTGAAGCTATTCATGCCAAAGTAAAAAATTATTTAAAGAAATAAACAGGCCCTTTTACTAAAAGGCGCAAAGAGTAAAATATTCTTTGCGCCTTTTTTATGTCGTAAATGATCCACTAAAAACAAAACTGACACATTTTGATAAAAAGAAAAGCGGCACTGTTATCTAAACAGCTACCGCCTCTTCATTATCCCCCGATAATTATTTTTCCATGTCAATTAAAGTTGACTGTCTGCAAATACTAATTATAATTTGATCCTTATTCAAAGGACTAAATTATTTATTTAGCCCCTGTAATTATACAATCGAAATTACAAGGGTAATCCTATCAAAATATACCTACAAATGAGTATTTCCTGCAGACCGGCTTATAGAAAAAAGAAATGGCTATTTTTAGTACATGTTAAAAAGGGCATTGGCTGTTCTGTTTTTTACTGCTATCACTTATACTGCTATCGCACAATTGCGAATAAAGTACAATGGTAATGATATAACTATTAACAAAGCAGGCATCAGTTATGCCTTTATCAAAGACAATCACTTTACAGCTGATGCATTGTTTTCAATATTGCCAGACCAATGGAAACCACTTGAATCAAAAAGAATACAGCTTAATAAATTATCTACCAGTATATGGCTTAAAATACCGGTGAATTCGATTTTACAATATGGTTATTTTGATTTTTTAAAGATCAACAACCCTCATATAAATTTTTTACGATGTTGGATAATTTCCGGGAAACAGCTCATAAAAGAGTTTCCTAAAACCGGCGACAATCTTACCTACAACACAAGGTCGCTTCCGGTAACCAATTTTGATTTTCCGGTAAATGGCGAAAATGCCAGGAATTGTTTTATAGTGATCGCAGCAGATAAAAGATATACAAATCTCTCACTTCCTGTTAATTTCTGCTCCGAACCCTATTATCTTGCCAATAACCAAACTACAAACCTAATAGGTGGATTGGTAATAGGCATTATAGTATTGATCCTTTTTCTGAATATCTCTCTTTATGTTATACTAAGACAGCAACTTTTTTTGTGGTATAGTCTTTATCAGTTTTTTATTTTGATATATATGTTGGCAGATATTGGTATCCTGTTCAAATATGTATATCCACAATTCACCTCGTTAAATGATCTTGTTCGCCCATTATCTCTTGCATTTTGCCTGATCCCACTCATCCAGTTTTTTAACCAACTGCTTGATCTTTCAAAATTATTTCCTGGATTTTACCGGTTAAACAAATGGATATCTATTTTCTATATCCTGTTATTTATCGTTGCCACATTTTCGGCGTCATCCAGTAACTATGCTACACAGGGAGTATGGGTACAGATAAATTTAATCTTATCGCCTGCTTTATTAGCGGTGCTTCTATATGAATCTATTTATTGTTATTATAAAAAGACCCAGTATGCTGCTTTTGCCTTACTCTCTTATATTGGATCAACAATTTTGATCATTATTTTCAGTTTACATCAAAGCGAAAAAATTCCGGATAATATTTTTACAGCGTTAGCCAATTACTGGGCCATTTATTGGGAATTACTGGTAATGTGTATCGCATTGATCTGGCGTTATAAATACTATAAAGCAGAAACGGAAAATCTTGCCAGGGCAAATCGTGAGCAGCAGGAAAAAATATTTAATGAAACCGTGGCTTTTCAGGAAAAAGAAATGCAGCGGATTTCTTCTTTATTACATGATAGTGTTGGCGCCAATCTTGGGCTATTAAGACTGGAGGCAGACAATATGAAACTTACAGAAGTAAGCCGGGAAAATCTTGCAAAAAATATAACCAGGCTTGGCAATGAGGTAAGGATGATGAGCCATACCTTCTCTCCTATTCTATTGCAGGAAAAAGGTTTATATGCTGCAATCAGGGAAATGACAAACCGGATCAAAACAATCAGCGAGATTTCTTTACAGTTTGAATGGATAGGGGAATTTAATCAGATCAACTCTCAATTCGAAATTGTTATATACAGAATTATACAGGAGATCTTGCAGAATTTATTAAAACACTCAAAGGCCAAGAACGCATTTCTGCAGATTATAGTGGAGCAAAATGTAATTTCCATATATGCAGAGGATGATGGGGTTGGTTTACAGAAAAATGTTCCGTCTGAAGGGGTTGGATTAAAGAGTATTGAAAAACTGGTTAAATTATTAAATGGCAGTTTTTCAATTGAAAGCAGTAAGCAGGAAGGTTTTAATATTTCAGTTGAATTTAATCAATACCAACATGAAAAAATATAAAATCGGAATAGCCGACGATCATTTACTTTTTGCCGAAGGGATAAATAACCTGTTGGCAAAAAGAAAAGATCTGGAGATAGTTTTTATTACCAGTTCTGTTTCGGAACTGTTTGACCTGCTAAAAAATAACCCGATCGATATCCTGATGCTTGATGTTAACATACCCCCTTATAATGGAATTGAATTACTGAAAGAATTAAAACACACTTATCAGAAATTAAAAATTATGACACTGACAATGTACCAGCCAATGGATATCGGTCTTACTATGTCAAAGTTTCCCGGCGATGCATATGTTCTAAAAATATCCGGCATGCAAATACTCGAAGCTGCCATTCTCCATCTTCAAAACGATCAATGTTATTTAGACCCCAATATAATTGAGAACACTATAAATGAAGAGATTTTAACCAACAAATTAAAACTTACTAAAAGAGAAAAAGAAATTGTATCACTGATTAAAGAAGGCAAAACCACTAAAGAAATTGCCGCCCAATTATTTTTAAGTGAACTCACAATAAAGACACATCGAAAAAATATAAGTGAGAAACTGGATTCAAAAGGAATTGCAGACCTGATCTCTAAATCAAACCATTTTTTTAAATAATTTTAGACCATAATATACGCTCTATCATAGGTTTGGGACATTAATAAAATAGTTAATTATAAATACTAATAAATGACCTACACAACGACCTCTTCCCAAACACGTATTGCTTATGAGCAAAACCGCCTCTTGCAATTTTTCAGCATTGTGTTTATTTGTTGCTGGGCGGTTACTTTTATCAATACTCCAAACCGGGCAAATTGGTTTACAGAAAACACACTGACATTTCTTTTTCTGATCAGTTTGATCATCAGTTACCGAAAATTTAAATTCAGCGATCTTAGTTATACCATGATGACAGTATACCTGCTACTGCATATTTATGGTGCAGAATATACCTATGCAGAAAACCCTTTTGGATATTGGCTGAAAGATATTTTACACTTACACAGAAACCATTACGACAGGATAGTGCATTGCAGTTTTGGATTATTGTTAACCTATCCGATGCGTGATTATTTCAAAAATCACTTTGACTGGCCCAACTGGGTTTGCTGGACATTGCCCTGCGAGATTACACTATCATTTAGTGCCATGTATGAATTACTGGAATGGTTGGTGGCAGACATATTCTTTCCATCAGAAGGAGATGCTTACCTGGGAACGCAAGGGGATATATGGGATTCACAGAAAGACATGGGGATTGCATTTACGGGAGCAGTTACTGCGATGTTGCTGATCAGTATCATCCGAAAGATCTATTATCATTCAAGAAAATAGCCATCATCTTATCTCTGCGAAAATGCTGCCTCCCTGTTCTCTGCGGCAGGTAAAGGGTTTCACATAATGTAATCACTGACAATACTAAGCGTTTTCTAACCGCAGAGAACAGGAAATGCAGAGATAAATGCAGAGTAGTAATCAATACCCGAGTGAAGCCCATTTATTTCCGGGCTTTAGTTTCATAAAATGAATATCAGGCAAACTTCCATCAGGTTTTCTAGGGCTTTTGAGTAATGCTTCATCAAGCGTAACAAAATCATTGTCAGAAAAATTGAATTCCATATCAAAGGAATTATTCTTGAGACTGGATTGAGCTTTATCTATGTTTTGTAATTCATTTCTTCCCTTGTAGCCAATATTATTCTGCATAACATGTCCATACCCTGGTACATCGGTAACATTATCTTTCAGCCTGTTCAGCATGTTGAAATTAGTGCCGTTTTTATACGCTGAATTATTAAACCAATTGCTGCCGCTGATATGGTGGTTAGAATAAAATCCGTTTGCTTTATTTCTTACAGCCAAACAAAACTGTATAGTATGGCGTGGCACAGGATCTGGAATAAGATTAGCGGCCCTGCTTCCATAACCGCCGCCTTTAAACCCATTACCATCACCTAGGCTTTTGAAATCTGTTCCAAATCCATTGTAGAATGCCCAGCAATTTTCGAAACTTACTGACTCATGCGAAGAAATCACATCATAACCATCATCACTATTAAACCAGGCACGACATCCATAAAATTTATTTCTTTTGCTTCCTTCGGATGGATGACACCCGAAGCCATCTGTATTGCCGCCTTTTCCATTTTCAGAAACAGGATCCCAGTTATTATAGGCATCACAATTCAATACCAGATTATCAGATCCTTTAACGAGATAAAAACCAATGGCCATACCATCGTGCATGCTCAACATTTCATAAATATTATTGCTGCCCTGATTTTCAAAACATTCAGATTGGGTATGTGTTTTAATGGTTACCTGAACCCCGGTTACTTCGAGCCCTTTAAAATGGATCCATGAGCCGGAAACATAAAATGCAGTTATGCGTAACCCTTCTGCCTTGATCCCAGAAAAATCAAATAGCGGTTTTTCATTAGGATAAGCCCAGTAATGTATTGGCGCACCTTCTTTACCACTCTTATCTAAATAATTTACAAATGCCCAGATCCGTTCTTTGCGGGCAATCTGCTCTTCCTGCATTTTATATACTCCACCACGGATATAAACTGTATCGCCCGGCTTCACTGCTTCCTGTGCTCTTTGAATGGTAGCAAACGGCTGACTAATACTGCCATTGTTTGAATTACTACCATTTACGGCAACATAAAATGTAGTGGCTGATACACCGGATAATTTTATCAGCAATAAAAACAAAAGGAATATCTTATTTTTTATGTTCATAGTCATTTTTTTTTGTACTCCGTTGTGCCTTCGAGTCTTCGTGGTTCAAAAAGTAACCACGAAGACTCGAAGGTATAAAGGAGCACGAAGATTTATAAAAATCCTTCCACCACCAATGTCCATGCAAAATCGCAGGGTTTGTTGGTTGGAAAATTTACTTTCAATCCGGTTTCATCCTGTGTAAAAGATATTTTCTCATTCGAACCAAGTAATGAAACACTTTTCACTTTCCCTTCCGTAACTGGTAAAGAAGAGATCAACAAAGTTTGTGATGGCCATTTTACAACAATCGCATACAACCGTTTTGCTTTTTGTGTAAAACGAACGTCTCCTTCCACATATTTTTTCCAGGCATGTGTTCCGTAAATGCCATCCCCATTGATCTCTAACCAATTGCCTACTCCCAATAAAATATCTTTTTGCTCCTGTGGAATAGTGCCATCACTTTTGGGTGAGATGTTCAACATATAATTTCCATTGCGGCAAACATTTTCAATCAGTCTTCTCACTACAGTTGCTGTATTGGTGAGTTTCATTCCTTCCACATATCCAAATTTTTCACCAATAGGATCATCCACCTGCCAAACAAAATCTGTCATTTCTTTAGGGGCCCTCCCCTGTCTTTCAAAATCACGGATACTTCCTGCGAGGTAGGCATCACTTTTTGTGCTGATGGAAACCGGTTTGTTCCAACTTGCCGCACGGTTATAATAATAAGCTGCAAAACGCAATTTGATGGAATCCAGCTTACGACTGTTAATGCCATTATCAAACCAGAACATATCGGGTTTGTATTTGTCAACCAGTTCCTGGCAACGCGCCAGCCATTCTTCCAAAAAAGCTTTGCTTTGTGGAGCATCGTTTTGGTCTTCTATCACTTCTTCACCAGCCTTGGGTACTTTTCTAACCGGAGGTGGTTGCGGGGGACCATAAAAGTCTGCATACTGCGGATCAAATAAATCTGTTTTAATTTTTAACATAGGATACATAAAATCCCAGTTCTCCATTCGGTGATTGGAAACACCAAACTTCAATCCCTGCTTACGAATAGCAGCGGCCAGTTCTCCAATAAAATCAATATGCGGACCCATGTTCTTTGCATTCCAGCGGGTAAGTTTGCTATCGTACATCGCAAAGCCATCATGGTGTTCCGCTGTTGGAACAATATATTTTGCACCTGATCTTTTAAACAATTCAGCCCATTCATCTGCATGAAACTGAGCCATGGTAAATTTCGGAATCAGGTCTTTGTAGCCAATACCTGCAACCGTTCCACCAAAATGTTCTTCATGCCATTTTCTAACGCCATCGTTGCTGTACATGTGTCGGGGATACCATTCACTTGCATGCGCCGCTACTGTATAAACACCATAATGAATAAAGATGCCAAACTTTCCATCCACAAACCATTGGGGAACTGTATAGTTTTCTTTGATCGATTCCCATGATGCAACAAATGGGCCTCTTGGAATATCGGCTGCACGATTATTGGGAAGTTTCAACGTTACCCTGGGCAAAACCGGTTGTAGAAAAGCAGAATCTGTTTTTTGCTGTGCAATGGACATGATTTGCAATAGCAAACATAAAAGGGTTATCCATGGATTTTTATATTTCATCTTTTGCTTTGAATGGAATTAATGAAAAAGCAGGTATTTGTTTAAGCTGCAATCCTTCAACAGTTGCAATCCTTCGGTTACCGATGCTGCATTTATTCTGGCACCATCATAATTGGTATGCGTATGTTCCTGAGGAAAGAAAGGTTTTACTTTATCTGCACCCATCGCATCATATTTATCGGCAGTAATGCCATTCAGATCTACAAACCATGCACTTTCCTGTTTGGCAACTTCTGCGGCATATTGCCCAAAACTGTTTACCGATCTAAGTACTTTACCATCCTTCCAGTCATTCCTCGGAATCAATGATAATACAACTGGGTTAGCTCCTTTCGCCTTTACGTCACGAATAAACTTTCTGATATACCAGCCGTAACTATGCACGGTTTCTAATTTACCATCGGCCCATGTTAGTACAACTGTATCTTCACCAATACCTCTTAATACTCCGCGATACCCGTTTTTTGATGTATCGGGTCTTGAGCCTTCGTTATGACCAAACTGCATCATTACATAATCACCGGCTTTTAATGTAGACAATACTTTATCCCATCTTCCCTCTTTAATAAAAGTTCGGGTACTTCTTCCGGCCATTGCCTGGTTACTGATACCGATTTTTGTGGTATCAAAAAAATCACCAATAATGCTTCCCCATCCCCATAAACCGCCGGGGGCAGTTGTGTTTCTTACGGTGCTGTCGCCAATAATATACAGTGTTGGTTTGCTTTGATACATCCAGATAAATGAACTCAGCAGAACAAACAAAACAGTTGACCTGAGAAATATTTTATTCATGGGAAATTATTTTTTGGGTTGAATGATGGTAATATTTGGCATAGGTGGTTGTTGCATTCCTTCACCCATATAATAACTCAGATGCGGAGGTTGATTATAGGCAACATTCTGCCAGGCTATACTTAACCGGTATTGCGGATTATGCATTAAAGTATAAAATCTTTTTTCTGTTGGAATAGTGGTTGAAAAAATTCGCAATTCTTTACTATCGCGCGTTCTGTAGATTACTTCTTCGCGCCAATCGCCAAAAAGGTCTGCGCTTAAACAGGGATTTGCCTTGGTTCCATTATTAGATGCACAATCAAAATCTTTTGCATCAAATATTTTATTGGTTACACTGTTCATATAATCCCATTTGCCAATGCTGGTGCCATTTAATATTTCACTCAACACATCCCCATCCCAATAAATACCCATATTACAAGCCGGTGTTTTATCTGCAATTACATTCCCATGCACATCAAATAAACTGGTAATACCTGCTCCGGCCACCCAACATTCAAAGCCTTTGTAGCGCGGGTCAATATCCAATGCCAATGCACGTCCCGGACCTTCTCCATCTGATCCTGCTTTCACTGAAGGTTTTTTCCAGATGATCTCTCCCGTTTTGGCATCGCGAAAATTAGCGCCGGCATCATCAAATCTTTCCTGTGTACCAAAGACTTCCAAACCGGGTCTGTCAGGATCCATATCGCTTACATGTAATGCATCTCCATGGCCAATACCCGTTGTGTATAATCCTTTACCATTATCATCAACTGTCATTTGGCCATAAACAATTTCATCTTTGCCATCACCATCAACATCTGTAACAGTTAAATTATGATTTCCCTGTCCGGCAAATGCATGATAACCTTCATTGGTATCAAATACCCAACGTTTATTTAATTTTTTATCTTTCCAATCCCAGGCAACGAGAATAGTTCTTGTATAATAACCGCGACACATTACCAGACTTGGATGTTTCCCATCGAGGTAAGCAATACAAGCTAAAAATCTGTCGAAACGATTTCCATATCCATCACCCCACATTTGTTTTAACTGGTCTGACGTTGGATTTTGTGTAGTGGGATAACGTGGCACTACATAATCAACCGTACTCATTGCTTCGCCGGTTAATCCATTGAATACCGTTAAATATTCCGGCCCTGATAAAATATATCCATTCTTGTTTCTCCAGTCTTTGGTGCTGTCGCCAATTACATTTCCTTTCCCGTCAATACTCCCATCTCCTGTTTTCATTGCTACTTCGGCCTTCCCATCTCCATCCAGATCGTACACCATGAACTGTGTGTAATGCGCACCTTCACGGATATTTTTTCCAAGATTGATCTGCCACAACAATGTACCATCCATTTTATAACAATGCAAAATGGGAGGATCTGTAAAACCTGCCTGTGAATTGTCTTTCGCCCTTCCTGTCATATGAACGATCAATTCATATTCGCCATCACCATCCATATCACCAACAGAAACATCTCCTGCAATATAACCGGGTGGCGTTTGCAGCGGAACTGATAAATATGGTTTTGCATTGGGTTGTAATGTAAAAGATTTATCAGCACCCTGCTCTTTTCCTTTGATCACTGCTTTTACAAAATAAGTATTGGCTTTGGTACTGTCTGCATTTTCATCAGTAAAACAGCTCGACTGGATCAAAGGTTTTGAATTCAGTTTAGTAGTTTTATTATCAACTGTTTTATAGAGGTTGAAAGCGAGGTCATTATTCTCTGTACCTAATAAACGCCAGCTAACAAATACTTTTCCATTGCCTTCGTTAATGGCATACACCCCTCTGGTAAGATATTCCATCTGGTATTGTGAATAGAGTGAATTGCACACTCCTAAAATGAGGAAAAGTAAGATTGATTTCATAGTATTTTTTTTAGCTACAGATGACACAGATTAGCACAGATTTTTTAATGATATTGACAGATACAAATTGGCACAAACATCTTTCTATCGCATCCTGTTCTGCCCTGTTTTATTGTCCATTAATTATCATAATCGGGAAGACTGCCATTTGCATCGGTGAACAGAAAACACAGAACTCTTATCCCGGTCTTTATCTCTTATCCTCTTATTGAAATTTCTACTTGAACTTACTTACTAAAGGCTCATCCCTATTACAGGTTACCACACCATTTGTATAATGTAATTCAGCAATCTGTATCACACTTCGTTTATCATCAAATGAGTTTTTCTTAGCAGGCATATCTTTTCTTCTGCCCGGATGCGTAAAATAGAAAACATAAGCATGCCCATCATTCACTACCACATCACAATGACCGCCAATAGCCTGATCATCTTTCCCTGTTCCGGGATCTTCTAAAATACGATCCGGTTGTTTTGTCCAGTTTACCAGATCATCAGAACTGTATACTTCCATCCCTTTCCAAACATCTACGATCATGAAATATTTATTCAGCCATTGAAACACTTTCGGGCCTTCACCTCTTCCAATGCCTTTGTCTTTCCCTTTATCTTCCCACGAAAATAAATCTTTACTGTCTGCATAATACATTGTCTTTCCAACAGCACCATTGTTGTACCACATACGCCAGGTACTGTCATTTAGTTTGATCACATTTGCATCAATTACTTTATTCGATGATAATGACAATGTTGATTGATATTGCCAGTTAAGCAAATCCTTGCTGGTTAAATGAATGATCAATGCCGGATGATTCCAGTGAGTAAATATTCCAGGGATATAGGACAGATACATATGATACAATCCTTTATTTTCAATGATCTCAGGAGCCCAGAAAGTATAACCACTGTCGGGACGATAATTAATATTCGCTGTATCCTTGTATTTCCAGTGAATGCCATCTTTACTTTCTGCGATGCCAATTTTGGTGCCGTGTACCCAAGCTACTCCTGAAGTATCTTCTAAGTTGGCTCTTCGGTTGGTGTAGAACATCCACCATACTTTTTTTGCTTTGTTGTATACCAATACAGGATCTGCCGCCCCATGTTCAACAGGATCATCAAATACCGGTTTGGGTGCAACAGTTTGTGCATCTAAACTATTCACCGCACAAAAACATAAAAAGGAAACTAGTATTTTAATCAATGTTCGCATAGGCTGAAAAAGCAAGAGCAATCATTCCTCATGATTGCTCTTATATTATTGGGGGAATTAAAAGATATTTTTAATTTTTAAATGGCAGATACCAGTTACTAACCGTCATCAATTTAGCCCTTACTGCTGCTGCCTGCGGATTACCGGCTTTCAATAATTTATTATATACTTTATCAGCAAGAAAGGCCGGATCGTTTCTGCGCAAGGCAATACGAACCAGTTCTCCCCAACGATGCCCTTCAAATGCGAGCTCAAGGCCATTCTCATCGATCAATGATTTTTCGATGGATAAGGTACTATCGCCACTCACACCGCTTTCCACAACTCTTGCATCGGCCCTTACACCATTGTTTCTATACCAGTCTGAACGATACCTTGGCACTTCACCATTTCTTGCATCAAAATTATAAGGTGTCGATTCATATAATGTATTCATGATAGTAGTTACATCCCTTCCGGATACTCCAGGGGTTGGATCGAAGGTGGTTCCAATACCATTGTTCAATAATGCGTATGCCAGTCTTCTTCTTCCATCGCGGTTTGCAGCTTCTGCAAAATGCAGGTGAACATTAGCAGCCCTGTTTAAGAACCAGGCACCGTCTTTCTTTAATAAATTAATTGGCTGAAGGCTATTATCTACATAGTTATATAAGTATTTCATAACCACAGGGCGTCCATTCATATTTTTAACTGAAAAATTTCCTCTTGCATCAAATGGAAAGCCATTGGTCTGTAACTGGCTGTTCCAGTTATCAATAGCTGCCTGAGCAGGTTTTAAAAGGTAACTTCCACCATTCGCAGAGAACAAATCAACGAATGGATTACCCGGTGCAAAATTGCTGCTGAATGGCAAACTCCAAACCCATTGCTGCAACCATAGATTATCCTGTGTTCTGGCAAACATTGAACGCCATCCCTGACCGTTATTATCAATCAATGAACCCTGATCTGATTCTTTGAATCGGATATATCCAACACAGAGATCATTATTGGTTGCAACATCTGCATAAGGCATTCTGAATGCCTGGTAAAACTGATCTCCATTTGTATACAAACCATTTGGACTATCCAGATCATAGCCTTCATGTTCCATTAAACGTCTGTAGTAGGTAGCAGCAATTCGGTAATTGCCTTTCCACAAATTCAGGTCACCCAGTAAAGTGAATTTATCAATAAAGAATCTTTTGGTATTATACCCGTCATAGGAAGTGATGAGTCCGGTATTAATTGTTGTACCGTTTGGATAAGGGCGAACAAAAGGCAAACTATTTGTAAAAGTGATCAGGCTATCCAATAGCTGATTAAAAGGAATCACCGGAAATTTAGATGCATCTCTAACCGCATCAATGGTTTCAACCGGATCTGTTACATAAGGAACATTTCCCCAATGAATCCCTACCTGCAGGTATAACCATGAACGCAAAGCTCCTACATCAGAATAACGTTGCTGATAATCCACATCTGACATTTTTTTATCGCGCAGCATAATGTTGAAATTCTTCAACACATCATTACAATCATTGATCACTGCATAAAAAGGGCGTGGATCTGCATATGGATTTTCCGGTTTTACATTATGCTCATTCAGATCACGAAGATCTGCATCGGCATTGGCAGTTACATCCAGCAGATCTGCACGCAGTTCATTCAATACCACATACTGTTTGGCAAGACCCATGAATTTTCCATACAAACCAACAATGGCTGCATCTGCATCAAATACATTTCGGTACACCTGTGCTGGCGTAAGGGAATTATTCGGACTCTTATCGAGTATTTTATTGCAGGAAAATAATACAGTTCCCAGCAAGATCGCCGCCGATACTGATTTTAGCATTTTATATTTAACAGTTTTCATATTCACCTGAATAACTTTTGCTGAATAATAATTTAATTATAAACCCATTCTGATCCCAAACATGAACGATTTGAACTGAGGTTCCAATCCTACATCAATACCTCTGGCCAATGGGCTTTCGGCCGCATAGAACTCAGGATCATAACCCAGATATTTGGTAAAGGTCAACAGGTTATTTCCGGTTGCATATACGGTTACATATTTGATGGATTTCTTCCCATTTACAGGAAGATCATAACTGATTGAGATTGTTTTCAATCTGAAGAATGAACCATCTTCGATCCATCTGTCAGAGAAACTGCTGTTTCCCATAGGATCGCCCCATGATGCTTTTGGCATTGAAGTGATTTGACCGGGAGCTCTCCAACGGTTGTTCACACTTAACAACTGGTTATTGGCATTGGCTTCAGATTCAAGAGCCGCCCGTACTCCATTAAATACTTTATTACCTTGACTGAATGTACACAATGCTTCAAGTGTAAATGATTTAAAACTAACCTTATTGGTGAAGGCACCTGTATAATCGGGATTCGGATTACCAATAGCTGTTCGGTCTTTATCATCAATGATCTTATCCCCATTTGTATCTACAAATCTTACGTCACCACCCTTAAATGCGGCATAAGAAGCATCGGATTGGCGTTTTGTAAATCCATCTGCTGCGGCTTCTGCATCAGTTGCATATATCCCTCTTGTTTTTAAACCATAGAACATATTACCCGGCAACCCAACCATTGAAATAACGGTTGCATTTCCATAATTATAAATAGCGCTGTTCCCAGGTAATGTGGTAAGTCTGTTTTTGTAAGCAGTTACCATTACACCCATATCCCATTTTAATTGTTTTTTATTGATCAGTCTGCCGGAAAGAGAAAAATCAACACCAGTTGTTTTCATCGCACCACCATTCGTGATGGCATATTGAAATCCTGTAGCTGATGGCAATGATTCATAAGTGAGCATTTTATCGGTCTTGCTGCTATACACATCAATACTCATATTCAAACGTTCATTGAACATTGACAGATCCAGACCAAGATTTGCTTTTGTGTTCAGTTCCCATTGCAGGTAAGGATTGGCAATATTTGCTCTAACCAACCCTTGTACACCTAATAAATTTTGAGCTACATAAGATTGCTGGCTTGTGAAATTACCAATATCATCGTTACCTGTTTTGGCAATGGAAGCGCGCAGTTTCAACACATTGATATTTTTAGCACCCGACATGAATTGTTCAGAAGAGATCAGCCATGATGCTCCCAAAGAAGGCAATGCCGCATACTTGTTATTACCCAGGCTCAATACGTCAGGTATGCTTTTTCCAAAACGGGAAGAACCATCCACAGCCATATTCAGGGAAACAAAATATTTATCTTTCAATGAATAATCCGCACCAAGGAACATATTGATCCACGAAAACCTGCCAATATCACCCCCAACTTTTCTTAATAAAGCGGCACCGGTTCCTACACTGATAAAATCGTCGGTTGCAGAATTATACCCATTCACAAAATCCTGTTCGGTAGAGCCATCCATAAAGCGGATTCCGGCTCTAGCATGCAATTTGTGAATACGCTGAAAAGTTTTGGCAAAATCCAAATAGGTTTCATTGTAAAGATTAAATATTCTTTTCGTTTGACTGGCAGAACGGTTTATGGCAATAGCATTGGTAAGCGTATCATAGGCAACACCTTTTCCAGGTATGAAAATCTGTTCCCTTACTTTATCTGTGGTGATACCACCCAGGGTATACAGATTTAAATAATTAGAAAATTTATATTTCATACTAATAGAACCAAAGAACCGGTAGACCTTACTGTTAGCCAGCATATTTTCAACAATTGCAGCAGGGTTGCTGATCCCAAATGTATCTCTGTCGGCAAGATTGGGAGAAATACCACCTTTACTATCCGCTATATTTTTGATCAACAATGGCGATTTTATCAGAGAAAGTAAAATAGGATTGGTTTTGTAAGCCGGTCCCTGATTCATTAAACGTTGTTCGTAATAAGAATAGGTAAGATTGGTTACCACTGTTAATCTTGTACTCAGATTAAGGTCTGCATTAAAACGAACATTGTATTTGGTTGCATCAGTGTTTTTTGTAACGCCTGCATTTTTCATATAACCCATAGTCAGGCCATATTTGGCAATATTATCTCCACCTGTTACACGCAGAAAATAATTATTACTTACAGAATTTTTCAGCACTTCATCTTGCCAGTTGGTATTGTTATGGTAATTATAATATAGCGGATTTGAGGTATTATCATCAAATGCAGGATGAGCCTGAATCTGTGCATCTGTCATTGGTCTGGTTTTAAGAACATCAGACAGATAACTTCTGTAATCGCTGGCCTGCATTACCGGTAACTGAGTTGGTGCAAAATTGAAACCTACATTGGTTGTAAAATCAATTTTTGTAGCCAGTTTCGCAGGGTGAATAGTGGTTATTAATATTACCCCGTTAGCCGCTTTTGTACCATAAGTAGAAACCCCGTCTTTTATAATAGTAACATTTTCTATATCTCTTACGTCTATATTGGCAAGTGCATTACTATAATGATTAGAGATGATAGAATTACCATAATCATTGATATCATAGATCATTCCATCCACAACTATCAGTGGTTGATTGTTGGTATATAAAGAATTAAAGCCACGAATGGTAAGATAAGCACCTACATTAGAAGTTCCGGAACGCATAGTGGCCGATAATCCTGCCGCTTTTCCCTGTAAGAATCCATCCGGTGATTCTGTACTGCGGTTCCAGTTGCCGTTTGTATTTACAGAAACTACTGAATTAACTACCTGAGATAAGGGCTTGCTTCCAAAAGGCAATTGTGCATTATCGTAAATAGACTCACTTGATTCTTCCATTAAAGTTGCTGAAACCGTTGATTTACCCCTTAACGCGATTTCTTTAACCTGATACCCTTCTGCAGAAACAAACAATGTTGCATTATAGGAAGGAACTTTAATACTAAATTTTCCATTGTCATCTGTTAGTGCCGAAGCATAATCAGGCACTGATACAGTAACTGCGGGCAGTGGTTTATGCGTAACGGCATCTTTAATTTCTCCCGTTGCATTATATTGTGAAACAGGTTTGATTACAATTGCTGCATCCTTTGGATCAACGGGTGCTTTCTGCGCAAAAAGCGGTACTGCACAAACAGTACTGATTCCTGCGAGTAGCATAGCCTTGTGTATATTTTTTACTAATTTCATGATCATGCTTAATAGATAGTTCTGATAATTAAATAACAAGCTTAAAAAGCCGGCACCAGTTTTATATAATCCAGAGAAATAGAGTTCACCCCCCCGCTTGTAGATGCAGTTGTTGGCCCCATCACAAAAAGGTTTAGGTTTCTATATCTTGTTAATGAAATCTGACCTAAAGAAACCTCGCTATAATTTTTATACGCAACAGTTACAAATGCCAAATTAGTAGCGGCACTCGTAGTACTATCGATCGCCAAACGCTGGCTCCATAAAGGAGTCGTTTGTACATCGTTTACAGCAACCCAAAATGCATTGTAACGCATAGAGTTCACATTCTTAACAAGGTAATTAATGTAGTAGTTTGCAAAATTGTAATTCTGCATAAGTATATCATTAAAATTCTGACCGGTTAACGGACTGTTTCTAACCCTGTAAAAAGTGTTGGCCGTTCTGTCGGCGGCAAAGAAAGTTGGGTTTTCTCCCTGAATTACAATGGGAGGAAACTTATAAGTAAGTGTAAAATCAACTTTACTCATCACATAAACCCATCCATTGCTGGTTTTATAAGAAGCCGTAATGGATGGTTTATTGACCGGCACTTTTACGCCTGAAACAGATAATAAAGTATCGGGCAATTGTGCCAGTGTATATGCTCCTTTGAACACCAAGTCTTTTGTAAGCCAGAATGCGCTTAATTTATCTGTACTATCAGGAGATCCTGTTTTAAACCATGGAGTTAATTTATTATATTCTGTAGTATACGCTGCATCAGTTAAAAGGATCATTGTATATTGATTCTTTTCATCACTTACATCCACCAATCCATCTTCCAGAAAATGATTCTTTTTAAGTAATCCAGAAGTGGTGTCATATACAGGTAATCCCTGAGAATTCACCCCCGTTTGTGTTGCCACCGTTGGATCGAAGAAATTATAATTCTGACTTAAGAAATAAGTTTTCATTAATGGCGCTGCAGTACTGTTCAACATAAACTCCCAACAGTTGCTGTAACGTGGGATAAACTTATCGATCACATGATAGATTCCATTGGCTGCATACTGATTTGAAGTAGTAATATTTGCAGAATCAAATTTGGTTCCTGCAACGGTCATATACTTGCCATTCAACATCGCAATTCTTTGTTCTGAGGGATCTACCAGATAAGACTGGTTGGCAATATGATTTGCTACAAACAATTTCAGCTTAGCTGTGTCAGAAACAATTGTTGGATCCATTGTAGCCAATGCCGCATCTGTTGGAGCCCAAACGGTATATGTTTTGGACGATGCCAGGATCTTATCATACCCTGTTTTCACCAGATAGTCAGCAAATTTAGTAAGGCTGGTATTCTTACTGATATTCTGGTAAAGGTTCGTACCCACCAATGGGTCTGTTACTGCGTTGTGTTCGTCCCATTTTTTATTGCAGGTAGCAAATACGAATGCACAGGCAAACAGTACTGCAATAAGTTGTAATCTATTCTGTAAAGACATTGTTTCTATTTTTCTTTATGGGTCAAAATGTTGTATTCCTGTTTTATTTATGGTACAATGGTTCCGTCCCTTGCGAATAATGGCCTTGTAGGGTCTGTTCCCAATGGTACAAACTGAACAAAATCAAGTGTAACCGATTGAGCCACACCCGATCCGTTATCTCTTACTGCCTGTAACCTCAGAATATGCCTGTCTGTGGTAGTTACGGTAATAGTACCCGCTTTTTGTGCTATATTATTTGAATTGGGGCTATTGAAAGAGTAACGTTTAAATCCCTGTGCAATCAAGGCAGCATCGGTTGCTGTTGTACTGGGCAAGCTCTGTGTAAAATCAACGATTACACCGGTAGGAGTACCATCAAAAGAAACCTGGGTATATGCTCCCATGTTGGCTCTACGATACATGAACCACACTTCATACTTTCCCTTTACCAATAATGGTGTTTTAAATTCTACCCAGTTATTGGCAGCAGCATTTCCAAACCGGAGATTCAAACCAAAACCATCATCCCACCAATAGTTATTGGTTCCCGTTGGACCTTCACAGTAATAGTTTACAGCCTGTAATGTGGTATTCTGCCAGGTCACATCTGCCAATTGTCCATAATTAAATGCCTGGCTCTTTCCTGCTTTACGATAAATAGAGGTCAATTTCAAAATTTCAGGTTGTGCAGCGAAATCAAAATTCACCAAATAAGGAGAACGTACTTTCAATAAAATATTTCCGGTTATTTCATGCAACACACCATTATTGCAGGAGTTATCACTTAATCCCCGGTTAATAGGAACGCCTTTTTCCAAAACACCATTGAATACGGCTTCGTTAAGCAATACATTCAATCCATTCAAACTTACGGTAACCACTTCTAAAGGTGCCATGGTCTTATGAGACTGCTGACCAACAATATCTGCGATATATTTTATACCCGGCAATATGTGATATGCCACATACAGATACAGACTATCATTTGAATTTTTTGGATTTGAGGTATTGTTATATCTAGCCTTTAATGCAGCATAGGTAGCAATACCACCGGCATTTAATGATGAATCCGATTCAGCAATCAGCGTTCTCCAGCGAAGTGTGGTATCCGGATTATTTACGATGTTCAATGAATCATAAAACCCGGTTGCTTTTAATGCCTGTGTAAAAATGGAATAGCGTGTATTCTTTTCTACCAATTGTGCAACCGTTAAGTTAGCAGGAATTAACACCTTATCAATCACGTGAACATATCCATTACCTGTTAATACATTTGGCTTGGTGATCTGGGCACGGCGATTAATAATTGTTACTCCCTCCCCTGTTACACCGGTAACCAAAAATTGTCCGTACATAGTTGGTGCATACAGTTTCCCGTCAATAAAAGAAGGTGTACTGATAGTATCCTGTATGATATGCAGTTTACAGATATTCTTTAAGGTAGCTGTATCCAGATCATCTGTTGATGTTTTACCAATTTCAACAAGATAGGATTTGATCGCATCATTGGTTGGCGCAAATGCCGTATACGTTCCATAAGCATTCAGGAACGGACTGATATTCGTTCTATCCAGGATCTTGATATACTCAGAAAACTGGTCGGGATACTTTCGCAGGTAATCCACGATGTTTACATCTGTGGTAGTGGTCAGTGTGATGGATTGTTTTTTACAACCCGACAAAACTGTAACCATCAGTAACCACAGTCCGGCTATTTTAATAACTTGTTTCATATTTTTCATATTACCGCCAGTTTAATAATTATTTGTAATAAGAGTTTTGTACAAGATTTGGGTTTACCTGCAACTCATAGAAATAAATAGGGAAATAATGACTGTTATAATCCTTGTATTTATTGATCGCAGATTGTAAACGGTTTGGTGCAACAGATTTGGTTAAAAGACTTACCAGTAAATCAAATCTTGCATAGTTTTTACGTTTGGCATTTCTCAAAACATCATACCAGCGTTTGCCTTCAAAAGCAAATTCCCGGGCTCTTTCCTGAAGAATGTAATCGGCCATAGCATTCTGATCGGCGGGATCAGGATTGGTATTGGTTTGAGCCAATGCCTTTCCGCGTGTTCTTATCTGATTAACCAATGATAATGCTTCAACTCCACGGCCCCCTAACTGGTTAAGCGCTTCCGCTTTCATTAATAAAATATCAGCATACCGATATACAAACCAGTGTGCATAAGATGCATCGGATGTTCTGATCTGGTTATAGGTAACCCCAAGATATTTCCATATGGCATTATCACTTGTACGTACAGAAGCTCCTTCCCCTCGCAGGTCTTTAAAATCATTAATATAGTCAATGGTAAATACGTTATCCATCACATTCGGCGAAGCATAATACCTCGCTTTCGAAGTGGTTAACATGCCATAGAAAGAATTCAGTTTTTGTACATCATATTGAAACTCAAAAATGGTCTCATTCGAATTGCCTTTGTAATACACTGTATTAAACCAGGCATCATTCCCGGCAATCAGTCCAAATTTTTGTGAATTGATCACATAATCACAGGCATCAGCAGCCTGCTGGTATTTATCCCTCCATAAATACAGATCCGCCTGAATGGCTTTTACCGTGTATTTAGTTATCTGACCTTTATCAAAAGTTGCATTTGCATGAGAGACAACTGCATTACTATCTGCAAATGAAAGATCTTTCTCGATCTGATTCAGTATGGTATCTGAAGATGTTTTTGGTAATTGCTGAAGATCCTCATCACTGCTTGTAGAAGTCAGCTTAAGGGGAACATCTTTAAAACTGCGTACAAGATAGAAATACATCAAAGCCCTTAATGCCCTTGCTTCAGCGAGATATGCATTTAGCTGCGCCTGTGTTAAAGTATTGTCTAAAGCCAGAACCCCGGGTGCATAGTCAGTAACCGTATTACAATAATTGATGGTCCGATAAACGGCAGTCCATTTTGCAAGTGAATTGGTAGCGAGGGTATTTACATTCATTACATCCAACTCATCGTTGGTAATACCCAAACCCGGCGCGATCATATCACCCCTTGTTTCACCCCACATAAACAGGTATTCAGATAAAGGTCTGTCTTTCCCGGCGGGATCTGCCAACAAAGAAGCATAGCATCCTGTTAATGCTGCCTGTATATTTTCTTTGGTTTTCCAGAATTCCTGACGTGTAATACCATCCTGAGGTGCCAGGTCAAGATATTTTTTGCAGGAGGAAAACAGCATGGCCATTCCAAGGAAAGATGCTATGTATAAAATTTGTTTTCTCATTATGACAATATTTTTGGGCATTGTTTTTTTAGAATGATGCTGTTAATCCAAATGTGATCGATTTTACCGGCGGTGTTGTTGAGTTATCTGTAACAACCGTAAATGGTCCTGTTACACCTCGTGGTGCCACTTCGGGATCCTGACCAATGTATTTTGTAAAGGTTAACAGATTTTCAAGTGTGAGATATGCACTCAAACTTTTGAATTTGATCCTTTTCACAAATGCATTATCAAATGTGTAACGAGCGGTAACAGTTCTTAAACGCAGGAAAGATGCATCCTGAACATATCTGTCGCTTCCTAACCAGTTATATCCTGAATTCCACAAAGCCCTTGGCATATCGGTTACATCACCGGGGTTTCTCCATCTTCTTAGAACAGCCGAACTCTGGTTGTTGAAGCCATACATATTACTAGTGGTCATTTCGGTACCGTTTACCACATCATAGCTTGATTTGAAATTGAAGAAGAAAGAGATCTTCAGGTTCTTTTTGTAAGTAATACTTGATCCAAAACCACCAATGAATTTAGGGTTACTGTTTCCGAGATACACTACATCCTTATAATCGATATTTCCATCATGGTTGATATCCTCATATTTGGCATCTCCCGGTTGAAACTGGTAATTGGTAAGTGGGTAATTGAATCGCATATAAATAGGCTGACCATTTGGTCCGATGATCTTCTTTCCGGAAGCATCATTTGCAATGGTTGCATTCAGATCCGAATAAACACCCTGGTAACGGTATCCGTAAATAGAACCAAAAGGATTGTTTACCTGCAATAAGGTCAGGTAACTTCCATTCGTGGTTACGTCGCCATTTTTTGCAGGATAGAATGGAGATATCTCACGAATGGTATTTTGATTCTGTGCAATATTGAAGTTAAAATCCACTGTCAGGTCTTTAGTTTTAACAGGTGTGGTAAGCACATTCAATTCCCATCCCTGGTTATCAAGTGTACCCACATTCATATCCACAGAAGAATAACCTGTATAAGTTGGGATCTGTAATCCATAGGTGATCAGATCCTTCGTTCTGTTTCGATATATATCCACATCAATATTTACTCTTTCTTTAAATATGATCAGATTAAATCCAAGATTGGTTCCATGGATCACTTCCCATTTAAGATTCCGTAATTCGATGGTAGATGGATAAACTCCAGACTGTCCCTGATAGGTCCAGTTAAAACTATTGTACTGGTTGTAGAATGAATAATCTGTTTTAGGTGAGTTACCAGACTGGCCATAACTGGCGCGGATACTCAGATCATTTATAAATGCAAAACCCTTCATGAATTTTTCATCAGACATTCTCCATCTTCCGGAAACCGATGGGAACAGACCATATCGCGCAGCAGGACCAAATCTTGAACTTCCATCTCCCCTGATACCGGCATTGATTATGTATCTTTCTTTATAAGCATATTGTGCATTCAATAAAGCACCGATGGTTCTTGTTTGAGAATAACTGGAACCAACACCCAGTTCCTGATTTTGTGTTCTGGAAGCATTAGATGCATCCTGCAAAAAGGAAGAAGCTGTATTTGAAGTTAATGCCTGTAATGAAATACCCTTATTATCATAGGTTTGAATAGACAGTAATGATGTGAATGTGTGGTTCTCTTTTAAATGAGGAGTAAAGATCAGATTGGTCTTTGTTTGCACATTATAACCATCATAATCACCATCATAAGCTCTGTTTACAACGGTTTCTGTAACAGGCCTTCCCGTAGCGATCTGCGGAAGGAAGGTCTTATTTTTTGTATTGCTGATATCAAACTGAACATCCGCATTGGCATATAATACTTTTGGAATGATATCGTACTGTAAATTAAAATGCGGAGTGATACGGTTGGTTATGGTTCTATTCACTGCACTGTAAGCCATCGCTACCGGATTATAGGTAGCCGGGTACTGCCCCTGTACGTTTGCCGCTGGTGAAAAGAAATTAGGTGTTTGAATCCCCTGTTCATTATACTCATAGATGCTCATATTTGGCATCTTGTTCATAGCCACATTCCTGATCTCCTGCGCTGTTGAACCGGGACGGTAATTGGCAGGATTATCTGTATACGTATAAGAGAAATCTGATCTGAATTTGATCTTTTCAGAAACAGTGTAATCGAGGTTAATCCGGGTTGTGATACGGGTAAGATCCGTACCAATAGTAGTTCCCTTCTGATTCAAATAACCCAATGATGCAAAATATTTTGCTTTGGTACCACCTCCATTCATTGAGAGATTATGTTCCTGAATAAAACCGGTTCTGGTAATAGCGCCAAGCCAATCAGTATTCTGTCCGTAGTTGTAAAAATTATACGGATCATTAGGATCGTAAGCAAACTCTTTTACCGTTTGTGTATTCAAAGGTGTTCCGGTTCTGTTCATTACCATTTCGGGAATGAGATTGGAATATTGGTTACCGTTTAATAAAGGAATAGCAGAAGGTTGTTTTTGAAAAACGGTTCTAACGGTATAAGATAATATTGGTTTTCCTACCGCTCCTCTTTTAGTTGAGATCAACAACACACCATTCGCCGCCCTTGACCCCCACATTGCTGTTGCAGCTGCATCTTTTAAAACGGTAATTTCTTTGATATCGGAAGGGGATATATTTAATAATTGTGCATAACCCTGGTCATCTGCCGTACCAAAATTAAAATCAGATGGAATGGTTGTTTCATAAGGCATACCATCCACAACGATCAATGGATTGGTATTGGCATTGATAGAAGATGTTCCCCTGATCCTGATAGACATACCTGCTCCGGGATCTCCTGATGATGCAGTGATATCAACACCTGCCAGTCTGCCCTGCAAAGCCTGGTCAATGGAAGCGGAGCTCATTTCTTCCAAATCCTTCGCATTAATTTTTACAGAAGCAACAGTGAGGTTTTTATTGGAAATACTGAGGTTCCCATTATCTGTTCTTTTTCCTGCAACAATAACAACTTCATCCAGGTCTGCACTGCCATTTTCCATCGAAAGATTAAAAGTGGTTTTGCCTTTAGCATCAACAGTAACCGTTTTAAATCCGATATACGAAAAAGAGATCTTATTGGCAGGATTGGATAATTTCAATGCATAGTTACCATCGATATCTGTATTCGTACCTTTTACGATACGGCCTTCTTTATCTACCTCTGTAACAGATACATGCTCGATCGGTGATTTATCTTTTTGATTGATAACCTTACCGCGTACAATTTTGCTCTCCCCTACTCCTGTATTTTGTGCATACAGTCCGAGAGACAGCAAACAGCCTATTCCTGCCATTAAAAGATACAATCCAAAAACATTAATTTTTTTCATACTCATTTTATTCATGAATGATCAAACGTTCCGGCAAGCCTGATTTGATTCAAACGCTGTTAATATTTCAAATAATTATCTATCAAATGAATTACACATCTGTCTGCCAATGTATTGCTGCTGGCTATTACTACATTGGAAACCCTTCCTTTGGCATCTTTTACCGACATCAGATTTGAAGCGGTATTGGTAACCGTTACCGTTCCGGGATCTCCTACCGGATTTTTATATAATGTTTCATATGTTCCATTCTTACCATCGCCCGGTACGGTTGTTGTTTTCACCATCAAATGATAAAGGATAAAACTGTTCACCAATGCCTTATCCGCGAATGCAGTTGGAACAAAATTGGGCGTAACGGTTGAACCTACTACGGTTCCGGGCAGGTATCCATCTTTTACTGCCTGAAGAATAGCCGCATTATTTGGTATAAACGCTGTATGATAATTACCCAGCAATACGCCGGTAATATCACCGGTGGTTGAGTTAAAGATGGATGCATTCAAAAGATACTGGTAGAAATTACCAAACTGAGATGCTGTTACAGAAGGTGTGGTTCCCAGTTTTTTGATATTATTACCCAGGGTTGTTGTACTAAAAAGCAGCAGGTTATTGGCATAATATACACGGCCGTTAAAAGAAGTTTTTGTACTGGCCGGAGTAACTACAAAGTTACTGTCTATCGTACCTGCAGAAGATAATGCGTTGTTATTCCATTTAATGTATTCTCCGTTCAGTGTTTCAATTATTCCTGAACCTGCCAGATTATCCATTTCGCCATTGGGTGTTTTAATGATATGAGTGGCCAGAATACGCTGCAACATATCACGCGCGGTATTTCCTACAACAGTACTGGTGGTTCCCGGCGCAGTATATGTCCAGGCACTTTGTGTTGTACTGTAATCAAAGCCACGCGCTTTCAATACCTGATCACTCATCATGATCACTGTATATTTTACATTGGGGATAGAAATGATATAACGATAGTTCTGATCCAGCGCTCTCGTCATCAACAGATAAGTAGGATCCAGATATGCACGACCATAAACGGTTCTGAAAACATTGGCATCCTGTACTTTATTTAATCCATAGAAAAATCCATTACTACAGATCTGTTTGTCAATAACATTGGAATTATCAAACGTAGGAGATTCTCCCTGAATATTATTGGAATTGGCAAATCGGCTTGGCCAAACTGTGCTGGTCCACATATGAGCATTGATAAAATCAATGATCACCTGTGTTGGAACAATATCCAATGATGAATATTTTTCGAGAAGTACTGTATTAATATATGTTAACAATACATCGTTCTTGGGGATCATTAATGTATAGCCATTTGCCTGGCCATCATTATCCTGCAGTTTCAGGTAATTCTCATTATTGGGAGAAAAAGCCAGTCCGCCATTAAATGATTTCACATACACATTATCTGAAAGACCGGTAATCAGTTTGTATTTGTTTGTCGCATCCGGATTAAGAATAAATGATACAAGGTATTTATCCAATAGTTTTTTAAACTCACTGTACTGTGAGTTTGCAGCTAGGTATTGATCCAGGCTTGCAAAGGGAAGCAATACCTTGTCTGTTTCATGGATATAACCGTTTTCTGCAACAATATCCTGGGTAACAATTTTGGCAGGGCCTACATTCAAGCCGGTATAAGTACTGCCGGGATAGAAGAAATTATAATCACTGGCCGATAATCCCTGACCGGTCAT
>CANBSW010000015.1 GCA_947372235.1 Chitinophagaceae bacterium
TAAGGACTTGTAATGTTACAATCGAATAGTAGATTGTGTCTTTGGACTTTGCACATTTTCGTTACCATGTATGTCGCCAGAACCATATAACATTTAAAGAGCGAAAGGCTGCTATTTTTTACTATAAAAATGTATCAGAAAATATCCTGCAATACATAGGAAAAGTATAGCAAGAATGGCAATTACCAGCCAGTTTTCGTCTTTTAGTTTACGTTTATTCTTACGGGCCGCTTTTTTTGTAGTCTGTTTTTGAAGTTGCCTGTTTAATTGTTCTACATATTCTGCAACCTGTTTTGGATCTTTAAAATTCTGTAATCCTTCAATGGCTTCATTTACAAAAGTGGATTCGGCCATCTGTTTTTCAATGGCAAACCTTTCTTCATCAGATGCATTGCCCTGCAGATACCGCATCAGTTCTTCGGTATTCAGTTCATCATCCTGTTCTAATATGTCTTTCAGGTCTGTCATTCTTTGGTATTCATTTTCTTTTCTACCAATATTTTCAGGTTTCGTTTGCCGTTTTGAATATAACTTTTTACCTGTAACAAGGAAAAGCCCGTGGTTTCTACAATTTCATGATAACTTTTTTTCTGAAGATAGAATAAAGTTACACAGGTTTTTTGCTCTGTATTCAATTCTTCGAGCGAAGTTTCCAGGAGAGAAAGGGTTATTTCTTTTTCAACCAGTTCTTTTTGGTCGGTTTCGTTGGCAGAGAGGTTGGTATGATCTTCTACGGGAATAAATACATTCTTGTCCCTCAGTTTCATCAAACAATGATTTCGGGCCACCATGTACAGCCAGCTTTTAAGGTAAGCTACTTTGTATTTACCTAGTTCCATAATGGCTTTTAGAAAGATCTGTTGTACAGCATCTTTTGCTTCTTCCTCATTCTTCAGGTATTTCATACAAACTCCCAATAACAATACTGTATACCGCTGCAAAACAATACCCAACCATTGGTTATCATGATCGCTGTAGAATTTATCTAACAGTTCGGTATCGGTAATATGATGGTATTTGTCTGTACTCACTGCCTCAAAATAAAGCATTTTATGTATAGATGCATGACTGGTAAAATTCCATATCTTGACTTCAAATTAAAGACATGTCATTTGTAATAGGAATAATACCAGTGATCCCCATGCGAAAAGAGGCTTCACACCGTACAGAAGTGGTTAGCAGCCTGTTGTTTGGAGAGATCGCTGAGATATTGGAAGAAAGTAATGGGTTTACCAAAATCCGTTGTCAATATGATGGATATGAGGGATGGTGCCAGACAACACAACTAACTCCCATATTCTCCAATGATTTTAATAATAGTAATCAAACACTGACAGCAGACTGGGCAAACCCGATTGAAATCAATGGAACACTGATGCAGGTTTCAATGGGAACGCCATTGACCATATTCAAAAACAATGAGGCACATATTGGCAATTTTAATTTGCATTATTCAGGGAAGGTATGGGATGCCACTAAAGCTGTTTTTGAAGAAGAAACAATCATGTCAATATCTAAACAATACCTCAATACATCTTATTTATGGGGTGGGAGATCTGTGTTCGGAATAGATTGCAGCGGTTTTGTACAACAGGTGTACCGTTTCTTTAATAAACAATTGCCAAGAGATGCATATCAGCAGGCAGCAGAAGGTGAGGTGGTAGGCTTTTTACAGGAAGTAAAATGCGGTGACTTGGCTTTTTTTGATAATGAAGAAGGAAAGATCACTCATGTAGGCTTACTGTATTCTTCCGATACCATCATTCATTCATCTGGTAAAGTAAGAATAGATAAGATCGATAATATGGGGATCGTGAGCAGTGATAGCGGTGAAAGAACCCATAAACTAAGGATCATCAAACGATACAGTTAACAAAAAAGCAACCCGGAGAGTTGCTTTATATTAAAAAAGGTAATTGATTAAAGTGATTAAAGCAGGTCGAGTGCTTTTGCAAAATAGGTAACAGTGCCTGGTAAAGCTAACCAGAAAAACTGGCGGTAAACGATCAACAAAGTGATCAAAACGGCTAACCAGAAAAAGAAGAGTGCCCAATATTTACTTCTTGATTGTTGTGCTTCCATTACGTTGATTTTTTGCAAATATAAGGTGGCGAAATGATTTTTACCCCTTTCCCTGCCCGGTTTGTTGAATATTTGTTGATGAAACTCCGGATTCCTTTGTGGTATTGGTTTTTGGCTTGTCAAAAAACAGCATTTTGATAGCGATCAGCATCATAACGATGGCAAATATCTTCTTCATTTTCTCATCGCTGAGGGATAATGCCAGTTTGCTTCCCAGGAAACTGCCCAATATAAATGAGATGGATACTACTGCCACAAAATTCACATTCAGATAGCCCTGTTTATAATATTGAATAACTGCTAGTATTCCAACAGGCAGCAACAATATACCCAATGAAGTGCCTTGAGCCAGTTTTTGAGAGAAGCCCAATAAAAGTACCAGTGCCGGAACAATGATCACTCCTCCGCCAATGCCTACCAGTCCACTAAGGAAACCCGCAGCCAATCCAATCAGGATCAATAGTAAAAAAGTGGTTAAACTCATCTCTGATTTCGCAGATTTAGGGTATGGTTGAATGTTGTGATCTTTATTATCATATTTATACGTTCAACAGTTTTTGGCCAAAGGTTTCTTTATAAAAGTGAACAGCTTCTTCTATAATGGCTAATGCCTGAGCTTTATCTCCAAAATCTTCAACCAGTACTGTCTTATTCTCCAGTTTTTTATACTCTTCGAAGAAATGACGTAATTCATCAAAGAAATGTTTGGGTAATTCTTCTATGTTGTTGTAATGGTTAACGCCAGGATCTTTGGCAGCTACGGCAATGATCTTATCATCCGATTCGCCGCCATCGATCATTTGCATTACACCTACTACTTTGGCTTCCATTATGGTCAATGGCTGCACCGGTAAGGAAGTGATCACAAGAATATCCAGAGGATCTTTATCACCACCATAGGTTTGAGGTATAAATCCATAGTTGATAGGATAGTAGAAGGAGGAAAAGATTACCCGGTCTAATTTTAGCAAACCGCTTGCTTTGTCTATCTCATATTTACATCTCGAACCCTGCGGTATTTCGATGATTGCATTAACTACCCGGGGCGCCTGTTCTCCAAAAGGAACGCCATGCCATGGGTGAAGTACATTAAGTGGTATCATAAAATATTTATTTTGTTATCCAATAACCTGTTGTAACGGCAGCCAATCCTACTATTAATGAGATGCCGGTGTAAAATACAAAAGTTCCATATCGTTGTTGCTGCAATAATTGCATGTTTTCCCAGGCAAAGGCAGAAAAAGTGGTAAATCCACCACAAATACCGGTTGCCAGAAATAGACGCCAGTTGGCAAATCCTTCCTGTCTGGCAGCAATACCCATAATAGCCCCTATCAGTAGTGAACCTGTAATGTTTACCAGTAAGGTAGCAAAAGGAAAACTATCGTGTTTTATAAGGAAGGAAACAACATACCTCATGATCGAACCAATCATGCCGCCTAATCCAACCAATATAATGTTTTTTAAAAGCATAAACAGGAGTCTGATTATTTTCCAAGATCAACCAGCCAGGTATCTTTTTGTCTGATCACAGAAAGAATATGTGGCTCTTTATCAAACGAGTTACTATAATAAATTTGGGTACTGTTTGCAGTTATTTCTTTCACTTCATTAATATTAATAGAGGCAGTTCTTAATTGCTGTCTGCCTTCCTTATCTTTTTCACGATAACTTTTTTCCAACTCTTTTAAAATGGATTGATTTTTTTCATCCGGTAATGTGTAAAAAGCAGCTTTTGAAAAATCACCCTGTAAAAGGGCATTGATGTATTCTCTTCCGGCATCTAATGCATCGTCTGCTTTTCGGTAATCCTGTTGTTTACCGCTGCAGGATGCAAGTAGTATTGCTATTATCCAGATAAATCTTCTCATATATAAATCTTACTGTAAAGTTACGGTACTGTTAGTATCTACCGAAAAATATACCAATTCTTCAATTATATAAAATGGGTATATTTAATCAGTATTTCTATTATATTTCTTAGCAATTGTATAGATACTGCTTTAAATGCTTGTAATAATGAGAAAGTGGATTTTTTTTCCTTTTTTGATTTGTTGTACCCTTTTTCAAACTCAGGTACTGTATTCACAGGATTCGAACGATACTTCTTTTTATCAAAAAGCAGTTTCCTCAGCCCATGCCAATTATATGAAAACGATGGGGCCTAATTCATGGTTGTATAATGGAGTTGTTTATGAACGATACTGGAATACAATCGCTGGCCACCCTTTTTTTCTGACCGACCAGTTTCAAATGGGTAACGTTTATTTTGAAGATGGGTTTTATGAAGGGGTGCCACTTCAATACGATATGCACCTTGACAAGCTGGTATCAAAAACATTTTCAAATGATGTTAATCTGCAACTGGTGAGCGAAAAAATCCATTCATTTACACTTGGCTCCCATGAATTTGTAAGGGTATTGGCCGATAGCAGTCAGACATCTTTAATTGTTTCTGGTTTCTATGAAAGAATATACAATGGGATTTATAGTGTGCTGGTGAAGAGGGATAATAAGATCATCCGTTCTCTTAAAACAGAAGAACGAACGGAAAGGTTTATGGAGTATGATGATTACTACCTTTTGAAAGATGGGATTTTTCATATTATTCAAAATGAAAATAACCTGCTGGTCTTGTTTGCAAACCATAAAGCCGAAATCCGTAAGTTTTTGCGCGGCAGTAATATCCGGTTCAAAAAAAATCCTGCTGCAACCATTGTACAAACGCTGAAATACTATGAGCAGTTAAAAAATTAAGTATGCCCCGTAAAATGTTTTGTATATGGTTGCTTAGTGTATCCCTCTTTGTGGGAAACACTGCAATGGGGCAGGAGGAAAAGCGTATAACGGTTGATCTTTCGGAAGTAAGTTTTTCCCGTTTTGTTCAGGAAATGGAAACTGCCGGGCAATACCGTTTTTATTTTAATCCGGCAGAAACAGATAACCTCCACATTACTGTGAAAGCAAACAAAGAATTGTTTTCCATTGTTTTACAACAGGCTTTACAGGGCACCGGATTTCAGTTTGCGGTGGATGTGCAATACCGTGTTTACATCACCCAGAAATATAAGATACAGACAGCTTTGCCGGAAGGTTTTTTTGACAGAAAAAAAAATACAAAAGATACCATAGCAGAGCCCATTTTGTTTCTGAAAAGTGCAGATGGGGATAAAGACAAACTGAAAGCCTCACTCGAAAAAAAGTTATTTGAAATTGGCCCTAAAACCAATACTACCGGCAAAGGAAATGGCATACTTACTGGCTATGTTCGCGATATAAAAACCGGCGAAGCCATCAGCGGGGCAGTAGTGTATGTAGATACACCTGCTGTGAAAACCATTACAGATCAGTTTGGTTATTATTCCATCACTTTACCAAGGGGAAGGCATACACTGCGTATCAACAGTATTGGTATGAAAGATACCAAACGGCAACTGGCAGTTTATGCAGATGGAAAATTGACCATTGAACTGGAAGATTATATTGCCAGTTTAAAAGCAGTTACTGTTACTACTGAAAAAAGATCGAATGTAAGAAGCTTACAAATGGGTGTTGAAAAAGTAAATATCCGAACCATTAAACAGGTGCCCTCGGTTTTGGGCGAATCGGATATTTTGCGCGTGGTACTTACATTGCCCGGAGTTACTTCTGTAGGGGAAGCCAGTACCGGTTTTAATGTTCGCGGCGGTGCTGCTGATCAAAACCTGATATTGCTGAATGATGCCACCATTTATAACCCTTCTCATTTGTTTGGTTTTTTTTCTGCGTTTAATACGGATGTTGTAAAAGGTGTTGAACTGTATAAAAGTGCGATCCCTGAAAAATATGGCGGACGGTTATCTTCTGTACTGGATGTATCTACCCGTGATGGTAATAGCAAAAAACTTTCTGCAACTGGTGGTATTGGTATCCTTACAAGCAGGCTTACATTAGAAGGCCCACTTGATAAAGGCAAGACTACTTTTATACTTGGGGGCAGAACTACTTACTCAGACTGGATTTTACAACAGATTCCCAATTCGGCGTATGCCAACAGCAGTGCTTCTTTTTATGATTTGAACCTGAATGTTACACATACCGTCAATTCTAAAAATACTTTGTATATAACGGGTTATATGAGTCACGACAGGTTTAGGCTTGACAGCGATACTTTGTATAAATATGGAAATCAAAATGCCATCATTAAATGGAAACATTTATTCAATAACCGTTTATACAGTGTGGTATCAGCGGGTGTGGACAGGTATGATTATTCTGTTAGCAGCGAACGGGTTCCGGTAAATGCGTATAAATTATCGTACGATATCAATCAAACCCATTTTCGAACAGAGTTCAATTATAACCCAAACAATAAACATTCGGTAAATTTTGGGATGCATACTATTTTATATAAGATACATCCGGGTTCATTTGAACCTGCTTCTGCACAATCGCTGGTAGTATATGATAAAGTGCCGGCAGAACAGGCAATGGAAGCAGCTATCTATCTTGGTGACAGGTTTAATATCACTCCTGATTTTTCTATAAATGCAGGATTACGTTATTCTATATTCAGTTATTTGGGGCCACATGATGTAAATAATTATCTGGCAGGTTCGCCAAGGTCAACAGGCAGTATTATCGGTACGACAAGTTATGCATCCGGAAAAAATATCAAAACATATTCCGGGCCGGAGATAAGGATTTCAATGCGTTACAGTATTTCAAAAGATGCTTCTGTAAAACTGAGTTATAATACACTGCGGCAATACATTCATACTTTGTCGAATACAACTGCCATTTCACCAACCGATATATGGAAACTAAGCGATTCTAATATACCGCCACAACAGGGATACCAGGTATCGTTGGGCTTTTATAAGAATTTTACAGAGAGCCTAGAAACTTCCGTGGAAGTTTATTATAAACATATGGATCATTACCTCGATTACAAAAGCGGTGCTTCACTGGTAATGAACAAACATATTGAAACAGATGTGATCAATACCAAAGGGGAAGCTTATGGAATTGAGTTTATGATCAAGAAAACACAAACCAAACTGAATGGCTGGTTAAGTTATACCTACTCCAATACCAGGTTACAAATGGATGACCCCATTGCAGGTGAAACCATCAACAAAGGAAATTTTTATCCTGCCAATTTTGATAAACCGCATAATGTAAATTTTATCGGTAATTATAAATTTTCGCACAGGTTAAGTCTTTCTTTGAATGCAGTATACAGCACAGGCCGGCCCATTACCTTGCCAATTGCTTTATTTAACCAGGCAGGTTCGCAGCGTGTATATTATTCAGAAAGAAACCAATACCGGATACCTGATTATGTTCGTTCAGATATTTCTGTGAATATTGAAGGCAATCACAAAATTAAAAAACTGGCGCATAGTTCATGGTCATTGGGTATTTATAATATGCTGGCGCGACAGAACCCATATTCCATCTACTTTATACAGGAGGGTGGTGTAATTAAAGGTTACCAGCTATCTATTTTCGGAACAGCAATCCCTTTCATTACTTATAATTTTAAATTTTGAGCGTAATGAAAAAAAGTATAGCAGTATATTGGTTGTTTTTTTTACTCTTCACCACCAGTTGTAAAAAAACTTACGAACCGTCGGTGATAACAATCAACTATAATTACCTGGTGATTGATGGAGTGATCAATGCTAACCCGAATGGGGTAAGCACCATAACACTCAGCCGCACAAAAAATCTCACCGATAGCCAATCTGCCAAACCAGAAGCCGGTGCGCAGGTATCCATTGATGCGGAAAGCGGTGTTTCTTTTTTGCTTTCATCGCAAGGCAATGGCATGTATACCAGTGCGCCATTAAATTTATCTGTAAACGGGAAATACAGGTTGCGAATAGCTACTTCTGATGGATCTAAATATCAATCTGATTTGGTTGCTGTAAAACAAACATCACCCATTGACAGTCTTAGCTGGAGCCAGGATACTTTGCATAAGGATGTAACCATTTTTGCTCATACACATGACCCGCAGAATAGTACGAGGTTTTATCGTTGGGATTATATAGAAACTTACCAATACCACTCACAGATTGAATCGGGTTTGGGATTGAAAAATGGTCTGATGTATTATATTGACTCAACCACACAACAATATAATTGCTGGGCAACTGCCAACTCATCGGTTATTGCTATTGCCAGTTCTGAAGTGTTGAGTCAGGATGTGATCAGTTATGCGCCAGTTGTATGGATCCCTAAAAATTCGGAACAGATTGGCATTCGTTATTCGGTTAATATCAGGCAATATGGATTAACAAAAGAAGCATACCAGTATTGGGATATCTTAAAAAAGAGTACACAGCAAACCGGAACCATTTTTGATCCACAGCCTTCGCAGGTATTGGGAAATATTCATTGTATCAGTAATCCCAATGAACCGGTAATCGGTTTTGTAAGTGCTTCTTTTATTACGGAGAAAAGATTGTTTATAGACAGGAGGGATGTGATAGATTGGGTTTATACTGTACCTGGCAACGAGTGTAAAATAGATAATACCCCTGCGAATAATAATTTTCTGCTGTATACATATCCGGATACCACTTATGGCCCTTATCATTTTACAACCGGGTTCCCAAACAGTACATTGGTGATCGCTAAAAAAGATTGTCTGGATTGTAGGAGAAGGGGTGGTACCAGTATTAAACCTGCTTTCTGGAAATAAAATAGAAAGGAAACTATGAAAAAAAAGGTTGCTTATTATTCACTTATAGTCTTTATGTTGTTGTCTCCTTTTATAACAACAGCACAAAGAGCTGTGGATGCAGTATTGCAATCTTTTAATGAATACCGCACAAAAAATATAGAAGAGAAATTATTTGTACATACGGATAAAGGTTTTTACATGGCAGGTGAGATCATTTGGTTTAAAGTGTATGCTGTGGATGCCCATCTAAACAAACCTTTATCATTGAGTAAAATCAGTTATGCAGAATTACTCACAAAAGATAATAAACCTGTGCTACAGGCAAAGATCGCAATGAGTGAGGAAGGAACCGGGGATGGTTCATTTCAATTACCCTATTCTGTAGGTTCAGGAAATTATATTTTTCGTGCGTATACCAATTGGATGAAGAATGCAGGGGAAACATTTTTTTTTGAGAAAGACATAGTTATTGTAAATAGTTTAAAGAAACCCGAATGGTCAGTTGCTGATACGGAATTATATGATGTGCAGTTTTTTCCTGAAGGAGGAAATATGGTACATAACATACAAAGTAAAGTAGCGTTTAAAATAACTGATGTACATGGGAACGGCGTAAATAGTAAAGGCGTGGTTTTGAATAGCCGAAATGATACTATTGTTCGTTTTGCCAGCCTGCGTTTTGGTATGGGGCATTTTAATTTTACACCTGATGCCGGTGAAAAATATCATGCGGTGTTATTTACTTCAGACGGTGCCAGCCTTTCCAAACCATTACCTGCTATCAATACCAGTGGCATTGTAATGCAGTTGAGGGAACTGGATCAGAACAGGCTATCACTCAGTATAGAAAGTAAAAATGCTGGTTCAATCATTTCATTATTGGTGCATACCCGAAATGTGGTAAAATATGCACTGTCTACAGAGTTGTTTGGTGGAAGAACAGAAATAGAAATTGATAAGAAAAAATTAGGTGAGGGCATCTCGCAGTTTACAGTGTTTGATGGGACTAACAGGGCTGTTTGTGAACGATTGTTTTTTAGTAAACCGGATACTTTGTCAATCAATCTTACCACTGATGCACAACAATATGGTGAAAGAAAAAAAGTAACCATTGAACTGGATACACATGATGCCAAACAGTTGCCGGTATCCGGAAACCTGTCTATGTCTGTATACCTGTTGGATTCACTGCAAACTTTGGAGCCCGGTAATATATTGAGTTATCTCTGGTTAACATCTGACCTGAAAGGGAAAATAGAATCGCCTGATTATTATTTTAGAGACAATAGCCCTGAAGTACAGGAAGCAACAGATAACCTGATGCTTACCCAGGGATGGCGAAGATTTAACTGGGATGCTGTTTTGCAGACACGAAAAACAGAACCAGAATATCCGGCAGAAACGGAAGGGCATATCATCACCGGAAAAATAGTAGACAAGCGTAACGGAAAAACTGCAGAAAATGTACAGGCTTATCTTTCTGTACCGGCAGAGAAATCTTTGTTTAGTACAATAACGAGTTCTCAAAATGGTGTTCTACGTTTTAATATGATGAACTTTTATGGTGGTAATGAAGTTATTGTTCAAACCAATAGTTCGGCAGACAGTATGTTCAGGATAGATATTGGTAACCCTTTCTTTGAAAAATATAGTAACAGGCAATTAATGCCTTTGGCTGTTACAGAAACTCAGTCGTCATTATTGTTATCGCATAGCATTAGTTCTCAGGTAGGAAATGCATATTATGCAGATAAACACCAGCAGTTCCTCTATCCTAAAAATGCAGATACCACTGCTTTTTACGGGCTTCCCGACAAGCGTTATTATTTAGATGATTATACCCGTTTTATTACAATGGAAGAAGTGATGCGTGAGTATGTAGCAGAAGTTGCTGTGAGTAAAAATAAGAATCATTTTAGGTTCCGTGTATGGAATGAACCGTATAAGAAATATTTCGAATCAGATCCATTGGTATTAATGGATGGGGTTCCTGTTTTTGATGTTGATAAGATCATCAATTTTGATCCATTAAAGATCAAAAAACTGGACGTGATGTCGCACAAATTCTACCAGCATAATCAGGTGCATGAAGGCATCCTTAATTTCAGTACATATCAGGGCGACCTTGCCGGTTATTCGCTCGATGCCAATGCTCTGATTATTGAATACGAAGGATTACAGTTGCAGCGTGAATTCTATTCACCCAAATATGCAAGTGCTGAATCAATTAACAGCCGGTTACCCGATTACAGAAACCTCCTTTACTGGTTGCCAGAAATACATTCAGGAAAAAATGGTAAACAACAGCTTTCGTTTTACACCGCTGATATCCCGGGTAATTATGGTATTGTGGTACAAGGAATTACTGTTAATGGTTTGTCAGGAAGTAAAACCATTGTTTTTAAAGTTGCACATTGATAAAAAAAGGTTAATGGCTGGATACAAATTTCAATCCTGCAATAGATGCAATCAATGTGAACATAAAAAACAAACGCCAAAAATCAGCCGGTTCTTTAAAGAATAGAATTCCTATGATGGCTGTGCCTGCGGCTCCCACACCTGTCCATACAGCATAAGCCGTTCCCATGGGCAAGGTTTGTGTTGCTCTGTATAAGAGGTACATACTTAAACTCAGGCTGATAAAAAATCCACTGATCCATAACAGGGAACTGTTCCCCGTGGTGATCTTTGCCTTGGCAAGACAGGTGGTGAACCCTACTTCGAATAAGCCGGCAATGATGAGAATGATCCAGTTCATATAGATAAATAAAGATTATTTCCAAACTAATACAATCATTCCAATAAAGATCAATCCGCCACCAATTAATATTTTGGGAGTGGCCGGCTCTTTCAATAATACAAATGATAACACAAGTGTGATTACAATACTAGCTTTATCAATAGCTGCAACATACGATACCGGCCCGTCTTTCATGGCACGGTAATAAAACAACCAGCTTACGGTTGTGGTAATTCCCGATACTACCAATAACAAAGTTTGTTTGCCGGTTAATAATGGAATGTCTTTGTATTTAGATCCGATGAGATTAATGGCGGTGATGATAAAAAAAATAGTAGTGGTTCTTATACCCAGACCAAGATCAGGATTGATATTTTGTAAACCGTATTTTGCCAGTACTGAGGTAAGCCCGGCAAAGATCATTGAAAGGATGGCGTATATTATCCAGGTTTCCATACTGAAAAATCATGTGAGTGTATGTAATAAAGTTAGTTCTTAGCCGGCAGAAATCAATTCCAGAAAACTGTCTGTTAAATTACGCATGAAAGGACCCCACCCCATCCCGGCCCTGAAAAGAGAGGGAGTTTTAAAAATTTTCTCCCCATCCCAGGGGGAGATGTCCGAAGGACAGAGGGGGTGTAATAGAATTACTTACCCAACGCCTCCACATATTTTTTAAAATTATCCAATATCGCCTGCCATCCCATTCTTTGCATTTCAACAGAATTCATACTCTCTGCTTCAAATGTTTCTGTGATATGAGTTTGATCACCAGATTCGCTAAAATGGATGCTTACTTTTCTTTCATCGCCAAGTGTATAGGAGATCTGTTTATTTGTTTCAATAATATCATAGATCCCCCAAAAATCAAAACTGAAACTCCCATCTTTTGCAGCCATGGTATAACTGAATTTGCCGCCCACCTGCAGGTCGTTCTCTGCTTTGGGAGTATGCCAGTCCGGGGAAGCATTGTTCCATTGCATAACATGCGCAGGGGTGGTAAAACACTCCCAAACCTTTTCAATTGGGGCAGAGATACTTGCTTGTATGGTAATGTTAGTTCTTGCAGACATGGTATTATTATATTGGGTTTAGTTAAAATAAATATACAATGTTTTTATAAAAATGAGTTATTCCCATTACATAAATATGGAATTGACGTATCTTATCAAGTAAAGAAACAAATGATCAAAAATTGAGAACGCTGTATCAATATATATGTCTTTTTTTATTGGCATGTTTTTCTTTTCATCAAGGAATGTCTCAAACTGACTGGACATTGAAGAAAGATAAAGACGGAATTCAGGTGTATACCGGTAAGGTTGCTGATTCAAAATTTAAAGTTATCAAAGTGAGTTGTGTTCTTGAAGCAAGGTTATCGCAATTGGCGGCTATTATATTACAACCAGAGTTACAGCCTGAATGGGTAATTGCAACTAAGTTAGCCTATACGGTAAAACATATTGATGCTTCTCATTTGTATTATTATGCTGAAGCATCAGTGCCATGGCCCATGAGTAACCGTGATATGGTAATAGACCTGGCACTGAACCAGAATGCGGTAACAAAACGCTTAACGATTCATGCTAATACCATTGATCATATATTACCGGAAAAAAACGGTAAGCAACGGGTGCCGCTTTCACAGGCAGTATGGGAAGTAGAGCCTTTGGGAAATGATAAGATCAAAATTGAATATAATCTTCGAATTGATCCCGGTGGAGGTATCCCTGCCTGGATGATGAATATGTTTATTGCCAAAGGCCCATTTGAATCTTTTAAAAATCTAAGTACTATGATCAAAGAAAAAAGATTTCAGGATCAGCGGTTTGATTTTTTGAAGGATTGATTCTTCCAAACAGATTCTTTTACTTCCCTTCAGGCATTAAAACCAATCTTACCATATTTGTGTCGTTAAAATATTGATTGGCTAATGTTTTGGTACGATCTACTGTTAGCAGTTTGATTTTACCCGGGGCATCCAGGATTTTTAATGGGTCTGATTTTCTGAAGAACTGCTGTTCCAGCTGATAGCGCCAGTAACTGTTTTCTTTTACATCATTCTCAAGTGCGCGGGTTTGTTCTGCTATTACTTTATCAATATTTACCTGTGCTATGCCGTTGGTTTTTGTGTTTTTGATCTCTTCCATCACCAGTCCAATTAGTTTGTCTACATTTTCCGGAGCACAACCAAACTGTATACCAATACTGTAATTGGCAACGGGTTCCCGGTTAATGCCTCCGTTTACCCCAACTCCATACACGCCACCTGCATCTTCACGTAAAACTTCACGGAGTTTAATAGCAAGTGTTTTGCATAACTGGCTTACCTGAATATCATCCAATTCATTATAACTATTATTAGTACCGGTAAAGAATAGGCGAACACTGGCTTTGTTCTCTTTTCCTTTTTTGATCACTTTGTTGATCTTTCCATTTGGATAACGAATTCCTACATCTTTCCAATTGTCTTTCTGATTGGTACCCGGTAAAGAAGCTACATATTTTTCGATAAGGGGCTTGATACTGTCTATACTAAAATTGCCCACAAACGTAAACAGAAACTGGCCTGCATTGGCAAATCGTTCTTTATAGATCGCTATCGATCTGTTGATATCCATTTTTTTCAGATCATGAATACCAAAAGGTTTTCTGCGAACATGGTAGTTTCCCATGATATAACTCACAGAATCAGAAAACACAGAACCCGGGTCTTTGTCTTTATTATCCAGCTGTGCTTTTATTTGTTGCTGCAATACATTGAACATGTCTGCATCTTTTCTGACAGCCACAAAACTTCCATGTAATAATTCAAATGCAGTTGCCAGGTCTTTTTTATTGCTAAATCCACTCATGCCCTGCATATAAGCGGCAATAGAAGCTGCTACATAACAGTTCTTTCCTGTTAGTGCTTTTTGTAATGACTGTACATCAAGCGTGCCCATGCCGCCAATAGAAGCCACTGTAGCAGCGTTTGATGCGTTTATATAATCGCTATCCTCATACAATGATGTTCCTCCCCAACTGATGGCAGAGAACTGAATGTCGTCGTTTTTAAAATTGGTAGGTTTTAAAATAACACGTGCTCCGTTGGATAGTAACCACTCGGTTGTGCCGATAGCTTCATATTTCTTCTCACTTATTACTTTTCCAGCAACAGGATCAATGGGAAGGAGTGGACCTTTTGATACTTTGTCAATATACTTTTTAAGTGTACCCAATGGCTTATTCAATTGAGCAAGAACGGCAGATTGTGCTGGCAAATTCTTTTTCTCCGTTTCCGGAACGGTTATCACAACAGACCGATCTGTTGGTTTGATCCATTTTGTGATTAAATTATTTACCTCCTGTAATGTGATCAATGGCAGGAATTTCCGGTACAGATTATATTCATATGCGATGCCGGGAATACCATCTCCTTTTAAATAGTTAGTGATCAGTTCCTGAATCAGTTCTGCAGATTTTGTTTTGTCTCTCTCATTATACATATTCTCAATACGCGAGAGAATATTTTTAACGGCGCGGTCTAATTCTGTTTGCACAAATCCATACTGTTTTACTCTTTCATTTTCTGTGAGTAAGGTTTGAATAGATGCATTGATGTCTTTCCCCGTTTTAGCAACCGCTACTAATGAGAATGCGTCTTTATCACCAATAAATCCACCATAACTGCTGCTGCCATATAAAAAAGGAGCTTCGGGTTTTTGGGCAATTTCTTCAAAGCGGCTGCTCATCATCTGGTTAAATAATTCGCGGATGATATCAGCTCTAAACTGGTTCTCTGTTTTAGTAGGAAGTGCTTCCTGTTGTGTATAATAGATTTGCACAACATTATACGGTTGTTCCGGATCTGATAAAATAGATGTTCTGGTTTCAGTATGCGGTGGTATACTAAACTTGGTTCTTTTTTTTGGATTTACTGCTGCCGGTATATTTTCGAAATGTGCTTTGATCATTTGTTCTGTTTCTGCAATATCCACATCACCTACAACAATAACTGCCTGCAGATCCGGTCTGTACCAATCATGGTAAAATGAAGTAAGCATATTATAATGCGCAGTATCAATATTGGCTTTTGTGCCAATGGGCAATCGCTTTGCATACTGTGAGCCTTTCAACAATACCGGAAAATATTTGTCACGTAACCGTGCATCTGCTCCACGACCGAGTCTCCATTCTTCAACAATTACCCCACGCTCTTTATCAATTTCTGCAGGCTCAAAGCTTACACCATGTGCCCAGTCTTCCAAAATTTGCATGGCTTGTTTGTAAACCATCGGGCTGTCAGTAGGCACCTGTAATTCATAAATGGTTTCATCAAATGATGTAGATGCATTCAGATCTGCACCAAAATTTACGCCACTTTTTTCCAGAAAATTTACCAGTTCATTTTTCTTGAAATGTTGTGTGCCGTTAAAACTCATATGCTCAACAAAATGAGCGATACCCACTTGTTTATCGGTTTCCAGAATTGATCCTGCATTAACAACCAATCTCAATTCTGCACGGTTTTTAGGCTCCTGATTTTTGCGGATATAATAAGTAAGGCCATTGCTGAGCCTGCCAATTTTTATACTTGGATCAATAGGGAGAAGAGAATCTGTTTTTTGAGCAGTGATTTGTATGGTTATAAAAAGTAAAAAAGAGAGAAGATATTTGGGGTGTGTCATGGTTGGTGGTTATGATGCGAATGTAAGAGTAAAAAAGGATTGATTCCTGTATATACCCCACCCTGCCCTACCCTGAAAGGGGAGGGCAGGGTGGGGTATATAAGTAGATTTGTTAAGCATTAAACCCCAAATTCCTAATCAACTCCTCCGGCAATTTCGGCAATTTTTTTCTCTCAATTAAATAAGTAGATAAGCCCGAAAGATCCCGATATACATAATGTTTACTCATGGCACCTTCCAGATATCCGGCGCCTGAAGTATTTCCTGTTCCAACACGCATACCAATCATTCTTCGAACCATAATGAGGTGTTTGTGCCGCCAGTTACTCATCAGGTGATCGATCTCTATGAGTGAATCCAAAATCTGATAGGATGTTTGGAACATGGGAAAATCACGATATAACATAATGAACAAAGCAGCACGTAAAGCAGCAGGGGAGAAGTTACTTCGTAACCCATCCAACTGTTCTGCTGTAAAACCTTCTGGAGTTTTCTCAAAAAAAACATAATCAAAATCGTGAATCTTGTTTTGTTCTCTTTCTGTTAGTCCGGTATGGTAAATATTTCTGTAATCATTCCAAAATGGATGCAGTGATGATACATCAACAGATGATTGGTATTGTTTCCAGTATTCTTCAGTAAAAAATGGCATTCTCTCCAACCATGCGTTTACCAATTGCAATAAACTTTGTTGATCTTCTGTATCTGAAATATTCTTGTAATCTTCTTTTGTAAATCCACCTTCATTCGTTCGTTTGTAATAATCTTTTTGGTGACGTTTGTCTAACTGCAATCCCAATCTCGCTTCTATCAAACGAAATTGCATACTTTGAAAACCGGAAGAAGGGGTTAACAGATTCCTGAATTCTAAAAAATCAAGCGGTGTCATCGTGTCAAGTATATGCACCTGCTGATTCAAAAGCTGGATGATACTAATTACCCTGTGAAGTCTGTGACGAACAAGATTAAGGTCTTCTGAATTATCATTGATTTTTTCCTGTGAAAAAATTTTCATGGCATAATCCAGTTCAAACAATATTTGTTTGAACCATAATTCGTATGCCTGGTGAATAACGATGAATAACATTTCATCATGTGCAGGTTCATTCCCTTTTTCAAAACTTACCGGGTATTGTGCATCCAGTACTTTATCCAGCTGTAAATAGCTTCCGTAATACATTGCTTGCTTTTCCATATAGGGCGATTAATGTTGCAAAGAAAAGCTTTGTTTAGAGAAAATGACTGCTTAGATAATTTCAAAAAATAACGAAAGATGTTTAATAATAATCTGATTGTAATACTGTTTTATGATAAATTTCAAATCTAATCAACTGCCAGATCCTTTACGCCCAGTATCTTATACTCTTTATCCCTGAATAATAATTTGTACAAACCTTTTCGCAGATACAGATAATACAAGCCATTCGATGCATTATTATAGGTTTGATCAGCGGGCACTGCCTGACTCACTGTTTTTTCATTATATTCTTTTTCGTAATACGCCTGAACCAAAAACAGGGATTTGAATGCAGGATTAACCGGCGTTTCTTTTTTCCATCCATTCATATTCATCCAGGTTGGCCTGTTGTTGCGATAAATAGTGGGGGGATGAATTACATGGATATCATAAAAATACAAGCCATATGGATCAATGGTTTTATCATTCTTTATTGCTACAACAGAATTGTTGAATGGATTTTTTTGTCGCCATTTATCATAGAACATGCCTGTGTAAGCATCTTTGCCGTTCTCCGACATTTCAGTCTGATCGATCGTTAATGGATCTATGCCTGAAATAATTTTGAAATAAGCTGCCATTGGAATCGGAATTCTTGTATCAGGTTTGGCTGCTTCCTGAATATGAACATATCCTGCGTGCACCAAAATTTTTGCAGATTTGTCTAATTTTTTAATTGTATTGTATAAATTTTCAGCCTGAGAATACTCTCTTTGTTGGGTAGTGGTGTGAGACGAAATGGTGTCTTCATACGAGATCAATGTATATCCTATTTCCAATGCTTTTCTTATCAGTTCGCCTGCAACAGGTTCGGCTGAATAGTAGCCGGTAAAAACCGTTGGCTTTGTAATTGCTTTTGCTGCAAAATGATCCAGCATTTCCATCGCCAGATAATGGAAACCCTGTTGGTATAATTCTTCAAGTAAGGATGCTGTAAATACACGATGCAAAGGTTTGTCGTGCGCTTCGTTGATCATAACAACCTTATTATTTTTTGTCTGACCGAGAATATATTTCCTTGCATCAGTATACGTAACTTCTTTTGCAAGATCTGTAAGTTGGTTGATCTCCAGTTTGGTTGAATCACTTAATTTTTCAAATGATAATTTTTCCAGTTCCAAAGTAGATGCATAATCGCCTGTAAAAGCTACTGCCTGACAAAGCTGATCGTAATACAAAGAAGTATCGGCTTTTAATAATTTTTGTTCCTGAAAAAAAGCTTTGTACAGAGGATACAGGTAATGAAATCCATTTGTATAAAAATTTTCAAGATACAGGCTTGTATCTCCCGGCAATACTTCTTTCTTTTTTGAATAGTTACGTAACTCTTTATATCCTTCGCTGAATTGGGCAAAGCTTCCGGTGCTGATCAAAATGAATAAAGCGGGTAACCATTTCCTCATGTAAAAGGTTTTTGCAAGGATACTATCTGTAATGTTAGTAAAAGCCTAAAGGTATTGCTGCAATCTTTTTTTTAACACCAGTATCCCTTCTGATGCGGTTGATTCAATGGCAGTAAGATTATTGACAGAGCGCGTATGAGGAATGTTCTTATCGATGATGTATTTCGGGATCTCATCAGCTGCTACATTTAACAACCCGGCTGCGGGATATACTGCCAATGAAGTACCGATCACTACAAAAATATCTGCCATACTAACAATTTCCGCTGCGGGTTCTATCATTGGCACCGCTTCATCAAACCAAACAATATGTGGTCGTAATTGAGCACCATCAGGTGCCAGATCTCCCATGTTAATATCGCCTTTAATATCATATATCATTCTCTCATCATAATGCATCGAAGATCTCATCTTAAAGATCTGCCCATGCAAATGCAGCACATTTGAACTGCCGGCTCTTTCATGCAGGTCATCAATATTCTGTGTGATGATCTGTATAGCAAAATCTTTCTCCAGTTCGGCTAATCCATAATGTGCTGCATTGGGTTTTGCATTGGCAACATCTTTTCTACGCATATTATAAAAGTCCAAAACCACTCCGGGATCTTTTTTCCAACCCCTTGGCGATGCTACTTCATAAATATCATACCCTTCCCATAATCCATCACTATCACGAAAAGTTTTTAATCCACTTTCTGCACTGATGCCTGCACCGGTTAATACAACCAATTTCTTTTTTGGAATCAGGGATTTGCCTGATTGATCTTTCTTTTCTTCCATATTATTAAAGCAATTGTAGCTAGTAAAAGTAATGGCCATATAGTTACTAAGAAAATAAAGAAACTGCCAATTACTTTTACGCCACTGTTAAAACCATTGGTAGCCCTTGTCCAAAAACCTGTTTGGTCTTCTGTGGGAATATTGGGCTGCAGGTATTCAGCATAGCGCAAATGGATGGTGCTGTAAGCTGATTGGTGGGTCAGGTATTTTACCCTTCCGGATGCAGATTCAATAGATTCCTGTACGCCATTGATTTCCTGTTGTACGTCAAGAACCTCTTTCATATTTTTTGCATCTTTGAGCAGATCCAAATACTTTTCGCGAACTTGTTTCTTTGCTTCTATGCGTGATCTGGTATCAACAATTTCCCCTGTTACTTCTTCACTGGTAATTTTTTTCTCGATCAGTTTAATACTATCACCCGGTAATGAATTGATCAGATCTTCAAACTGATGAACCGGAACTTTAATGGTTAGCTGGTTGTTTTTCTGATCGTATCCCTGTGTTTGTTCTTCTTCCGAAATAAAGGCACCAAAATTTTTCAGGTTTTCGTGAATAGATTTGTTGAAGCCAGAATAGTCTTTCACTTCTAACCGGATGAATGCATTTTTGATGATCTTTTTATTCCAGTCTTCTTTGTAAGCATTTTTGTTTGTGGGGATTGTTTCTGTTTTAGTTGTCTGTTTGTTTTGAGTGGGAGAAGAACCGGGGTCTTGTGGTTGCTCCCTATTCGCAGAAGCCTGATCTGTAGTGGCAGCTGCGTCTTTTTTTTGTTCGCTTGAATTACAGGCAAATACTAGCATGGCAATTACGGCCATGTAAATGGTTATGCGTTTCATACATCAATTTTTAAAATGAATAAAATAGAAACCCAATAGCGGCCGGTATTACTGAATACTTTTTTCTGTTAAAATGTAACCATTGAGGGTAGTTAAAGAAATGAGAAAGCGCATTATTGTTTTTTGAAAAGAGGGGGAAGTGTTTAGAAAATAAAAAGGTGTCGGGTCGCTTTAGCGACCCGACACCTTTTTATTTTCGAGTATTATATACTATTGAAATTATTTAGCCATCTCCATCACAATATCCCATTCCTCTTCTCTCACTGCTCCAACAGATAACCTGCCCAATCTTACCAGATCCATATTTGCCAAACGTGCATCTGCTTTAATTTGCACAAGACTAACCGGCTTCTTTAGTTTTTTAAGCGGTTTAAAATCAACCACCAGCCATGCAGGATCTGTTGTGGTAGGATCCTGGTAAGACTCTTTTACAACTTTGGCAATCCCTACAATTTCCATTCCTTCATTGCTGTGGTACCAGAAAGCCAGATCACCTTTTTTCATGGAACGCAAATTATTGCGGGCCGCATAGTTGCGCACCCCATTCCAAAAAGTTCCGCCTTCTGCAACAAACTGATCCCAACTGTAGGCGGATGGCTCGGATTTGATTAACCAATAACCCATGGTAATTAAGAATTAGAAATTAAGAATTAAGAATTTCAAATTGTTATAATGTAAGATGTTTGCAATGAAACTATATAAATGTAAACATTGATTCCGCCAGTCAAATCCACAGTAATTTTTAATTATTAATTTCTAATTCTTAATTAAAAACTAGCCAGCACATCTGCCAAATGCAACACCTTCAACCCTGTTCCTTTGTGTTTGTTGCAGCCATCTATATGCATCAGGCAACTCATATCGGTACTGATCAGGAATTCTGCACCGGTATCACTTGCATTGTTCACTTTCTGATCGCCCATGGCAATGCTGATGGGTTCGAATTTTACGGCGAACGTACCTCCAAAACCGCAACAGGTTTCTACATCGGCCATCTCTACCAGTTCAAGACCTTTTACTTTACTGAGTAGCTGACGGGGTTCTTTTTTGATCTTACATTCCCGCAATGCGGCACAACTGTCGTGATAAGTGGCTTTGCCATTAAAAGTGGCCCCAAAATCATCTACTTTTAAAATATGAATCAGGAATTCTGAAAACTCAAACGTTCTCTCAGCCGTTTTTTTTGCAATTACAGATGAAGGAGAGTTTTCAAATAATTTAGTATAATAATTTCTTACAAATCCAACACAACTGGCGCTGGGTGCAACAATATAATCAGCTCCTGAAAAATCGTCAAGAAATTTATTGCATACCTCTTTTGCTTCTCCCCAAAATCCTGCATTAAAAGCGGGTTGCCCGCAGCAGGTTTGTCCGGTATTGTATGATACCGTACATCCTGCTTTCTCCAGCACCTTCACCATATTAAATGCTACTTGTGGATATAACTGGTCTACAAAACAGGGTATGAATAATTGTACATTCATAATTAGTGACTTTGAAATTATTTTTTCAGTTTCCTGTTTAATGCGATCATTTTAATGGCTGTAATGGCAGATTCTTCTCCTTTGTGCCCATGTTTTCCGCCAATGCGTTCCATCGCCTGTTCTTCATTATCAACTGTTAATACCCCAAAGATCACCGGTACATCTAACGAAAGATTTAATTGCACTACACCATCCGTTACTGCCTTGCATACATAATCAAAATGAGGTGTATCTCCGCGTATCACGGTTCCTAATGTGATATAGGCATCCGGTAAAATCGGGGTATAGGTATAATGATTTTTTACTGTGAATGGAATTTCAAATGCACCGGGTACCGTTAAGGTTTTACAACCAACATTATTTGCTTTCAGGATCTTCTTTACACCTGCTTCCAGTTTGTTAATGATAGAAGCATTCCACTCTGTTTTTATAATAATAACAAAGGCATCCTTAATTAACGGGATGCCTTTGTTTACGGATGTATTTCCTTTAGTAGCCATTGCTTACACTTTGCTAATTTTTTTCAATGCTCAAACGGTTGATGTATTTATCAGCCTGAAATCCTTTCTCTGTTTTTGGAAATTTATCTTTCAGTTCTTTGTACAGATCAAGTGCTTCTTTGGTTTTGCCGGCAGTTTCTTCCAGTAAAGCTGCACGAAAAAGATATTCAGAAGAATTGCTTTCGTCTGTATCTAATGTATTTGCAGCTTTCTTATAACTTTCAACGGCTTCTTCTTTTTTATTCAATTCAGAATAAGCATCTCCCAAACAGCCATAAGCCATTACCTGAATCTGTTTTGCATTGCTTGAAAAATCTTTCAGGTATTTAACAGCGTTATTAAAATCGCCCAGTTTCAAATAACTAACACCAGCATAATATTTAGCAAGATTAGCTGCCTTGGTTCCCCCAAAATTATTGATCACATTTAAAACACCTTTGGCCTGGCCATCACCATTCAATACAAGATTGGATGAATCCATAGCAAAATATTTCTCAGATTTAAAAAGTGCTTCAGATGCTTTTTCTTCTTTTGGTTTTGCAATGTATTCGTTGTACCCATACCAGCCGCCGCCGCCAATTACAATTACGGCAATAACAACCAGAACCGGTTTCTGAAATTTCTCCCAAAAGCCCTGCACTTTTACCAGGGTATCATTCATTTCTTCGTGCTTATCAGTCATACTGTTTTTTTTGTGTTGTGAATTGTGAGTTGTGAGTAGTCAGTAGTTAGTGGTCAATAGTGAAAATCAATAAAACAATTACTCACAACTAACTACTCGCTACGCACAATATTTAATCTTCGTCAAATACATAATTGGTATCCATGTAAACATCTTTCAGCAATTCGCTGTCATCCGGCCAAGGACTTTCTTCAGCAAATTTTACGCTTTCTTCTACCACTGCAGCAATACGTGCATCAATAGCGGCCAGATCTGCTTCAGAGCCATAGGAATTTTCAAGGATCGTTGTTTTTACTTTATTGATCGGATCCTGGTTCTTATACTCATCTACTTCTTCTTTGGAGCGGTATTTCTGCGGATCTGATATTGAATGACCTTTATATCGATAAGTTTTCAATTCCAACAGGGTAGGGCCGTCTCCCTCACGGGCTCTTTTAACGGCTCTGGCAACGCTTTCGTGAACAGCTTCCGGTGTCATTCCATCAACCATATCAGCGGGCATTTCATACGCATCTGCCAGCTTATAGATATCAACTACATTACTGGTACGTTCTACAGAAGTACCCATTGCATAGTTGTTATTTTCACAGATAAAAATCACCGGTAATTTCCACAGCATGGCCAAATTAAAGGTCTCATGCAAAATACCCTGACGGGAAGCCCCATCACCAAAAAAGCAAAGCACCACATTCTGGGTTCCTTTGTATTTTTCAGCAAAGGCAAGTCCTGCACCGGTACCTATCTGAGCACCTACAATACCATGACCGCCAAAAAAATGGTGTTCTGTACTGAAAAAGTGCATACTGCCACCTTTTCCCTTAGAACATCCGGTCGCTTTACCATACAATTCAGCCATACATGAATTGGCACTCATGCCTTTGGCTAGTCCTAAACCATGGTCGCGGTAAGCGGTAATAAACGGATCTTCAGGTCCGGTTGCCGTCATACAACCCGCTGCAATTGCTTCCTGTCCTATATAGGCATGGAAGAAACCACGGATCTTTCCGGCCATTTTGTACATTTCTTCGGCCTTTAACTCGAACTGACGAATCATCTGCATCAATTCATACCAATAGAGGTAGGTTTCTTTTGAAAATTTGGTTGCCACTCAGCTAAATTTTAGAGGGGCAAATATAGGGGGAAAAGTTTGGAGTTTGGTGTTTGTGGCTGGGAGTTTACAGGCAAATAGAGAGTGATTTTGACTGTTATCCACAGTTCGGGAGAAAAGAATAGATGAATAAGGAACAGATGAACAAGGAACAGAGGAATGATGAAGTGCTGTGACGTTCATCATTCATCTGTTCCCATCTCTTGCCGCCAATCCAAAAAATTACATTTTTTGCCCATATTTTTTTATATTGTAATCTTAAATCATATTTATGAAAAAAATAATATTTCTGTTGTTGCTGATTCCATTCCTTTCCAATGCCCAGGAAGAAGGGATGCATTTTGAGCACCAGTTAAGCTGGAAAGAAGTACAGGCCAAAGCCAAAGCTGAACATAAATATATTTTTATGGACTGCCTGACTACCTGGTGCGGACCCTGTAAGTATATGTCGGCCAATATTTTTCCGATGAAAGAAGTGGGCAATTTTTACAATGCCAAGTTCATCAATGTAAAAGTGCAACTGGATTCAACGGCTGCTGATGCAGAAGAAATTAAAAAATGGTACCAGGATGGGCATGATATCGCCGCCAAATATGAAGTGCGTGCATATCCTACTTACCTGATCTTTGACCCCAACGGAAATATTGTTCACCGATTTGTAGGTTCTTCTGATGATAAGACCTTTTTGGAAAGAGGCAATAACAGCCTCAATCCGGATAAGCAATATTATACCCAGTTAAATAAATACAAGGCTGGCGAAAAAACTCCTTCGTTTATTATGAACCTTGCTCAGGTGGCAATGGATGCCTACGATCTTAAAAATGCAGCATCATTGAGCGATGAATATCTGGCTACACAAACCGATCTGTTTACCAAAGACAATCTTGCATTCATCAACAAATTTACCCGTACCAGCAAGGATAAAGGTTTTGCAATGATGCTGAACAATGCAGATAAAGTAAATGCTGTATTGGGCGCCGGAAAAGCTGAAGAAAAAGTGATAGGCATTATCATGCAGGAAGATATATATCCTGTGATCCTGAAAAAAGATGCAAAACCTGATTGGCAGGTGCTTACTGAAAAACTGGATAAAAAATATCCTGCACTGGCTACGGAACTTTCTGCCAAAGCCAAAGTGATATTTTATCAGGCCAAAGGTGACTGGAATAATTTTGCAACTGAGATTGTTGGTTATATGACGAAGTATGGTGAAAAAGCATCTGCCCAGGAACTGAACAGCTATGCGTGGGCTGTTTTTGAAAATTGTAAAGACATGACCTGCGTAACACAGGCACTTGACTGGAGCAAACGTTCTTTCAAAGACAAGGACAACGAAATGTTTATGGACACTTATGCAAACATCCTCCATAAAATGGGTAAAACTCAGGATGCGATTGTATGGGAAAAGAAGGCTATGGAATTAGCAAAAGGGGATCAAAAGAAATCCTACCAGGAAACACTGACTAAAATGGAAAAAGGGGAGAAGACCTGGAAAGACTAGGGAACGGATGAATATCGAACAAGGAACAGATGAGTGATGAACGTCACTGCTAAGGCGACACGCGGTCGTTCCTCAGCAATGACGAACTTCAACATTCATCTGTTCCTTGTTCGATATTCATGATTTCCTAATCATTCAGAAAAATCTTAAATCTCTCATAACAATACCTTGTTAACGCTTCTCTGTCATCCGGATGAGAAATATCAATTAATGATTTTGCGCGCTGGCGTAAATTCTTTCCGAATAAGAAAGTGCTTCCATATTCTGTTACAACATAATGAACGTGCCCTCTTGTAGTTACAACACCTGCACCCGACCTCAGGTTTGGTACAATTCTCGGAACGCCTTTGGCTGTGCGGCTGCTAAGGGCAATAATGGGTTTACCGCCATCGCTTAATGCGGCTCCTCTCATAAAATCCATTTGTCCGCCAATACCACTAAATTGTAATTCGCCAATACTGTCTGCACAAACCTGCCCGGTAAGATCCACTTCAATGGCACTGTTGATAGCGATCACTTTTGGATTGCGTCTGATAACGTGCGGATCATTCACATAATCAATATCAAGAAAAGCAAAGGCCGGATTATCATTTAAATAATCATATAATTTTCTGGTGCCTACCGCAAATGAGGTAACGGTTTTGTTGGGATGGATTCGTTTCTTTTTATTGTTAATGATATCTTTTTCTACCAGGTGGATAATCCCATCGCTTAACATTTCAGTATGAACACCGAGATCTTTATGGTTGGTTAAATATTTGAGTACAGCATCTGGAATGGTTCCAATTCCCATTTGCAGGGTACTGCCATCTTCAATCAGTTCGGCTACATTTTTTCCGATAATCATTTCTGTTTCACCCACCTTTTTGCTGTAGTCTTCCTCATATAAACTGGCAGGATGAAATACCATTTTAGTAAATCGGTCTGTATGGATCATGCCATCACCATGTGTTCTGGGCAAAAGAGGATTTACCAGCGCGATAATCTGTTTGGCATTATCAACTGCAGAACGGGCTATATCAATTGACATGCTTAACGTGCAATATCCATGTATATCGGGTGGGGATACATGTACAATTGCCGTATCTATTTCAAGTATTTTACGTTTGAATAAGTCTGGTATATCACTTAAAAACACCGGAACAAAATCTGCACGTCCTTCAGAAACAGCCGAACGTATAGATGGTGAAACGAACAGAGAATTGATATGGAAGGCAGACTGGTATTCGGGTTTATCCAGTTCAATATCTCCTTTTAAGGTAATCGACACCAGTTCAACATCTTTTAAACGACCGGCTTGCTTGCCAAGTTCCTGTAATAAAAAAGTAGGTGTACAAACGCCGCCATGAACAAAAACCCGCTGCCCGCTTTGTATAATTGAAAGGGCATCTTCGGCCTGTACGTAACTGTAGGGATGGATCATGTACTAAATTTATTTTATTAGTGCAAGATTCCTTCTTTTTAGAAAATTAAATTATGAGTTTTATCAGGGTGGGATATGATTTATCTCCTTGAATAATGAACAGAAGAATGAGGAACAGTCGAAATACGTCCTTGCGAGGAACGAAGCAATCTGTGTCTCGTAATTACAAACTATTATTTCAGATACAGGCTGCTTGTGCCACCACTAAAGCTTAGGCTAGGCGACACGCGCTCGTTCCTCGCAGTGACGTATTACTTCATCATTCATCTGTTCAATTTACGCTTCCAATAAGAACGGATATTTATAATCAACCGGCGGGTTATACGTCTCTTTAATTGTTCTCGCACTTAACCAGCGGTAAAGATTTAGCATACTTCCTGCCTTATCATTTGTTCCGGATGAACGGGCACCGCCAAATGGTTGCTGGCCAACTACTGCACCGGTTGGTTTATCATTGATATAAAAATTACCAGCTGCATTGCGTAGTTTATCGGTGGCCAGTTCAACGGCAGTCCTGTCTTGTGCCAATATTGCACCGGTTAATGCATACACGGATGTTGAATCAACTAATTTGAGTGTTTCTTCAAATTTATCTGCGTTGTAAACATAGATGGTAAGAACCGGCCCAAAGATCTCTTCGCACATGGTGGTGTATTTCGGGTCTTTGGCTTCAATTACAGTGGGTTCAATAAAATACCCTTTTGTTTTGCTGTAATTGCCTCCTACCAGTATTTTGGCTTTCTTGTCTTTTTTAGCGTTGTCTATGTATTTGGTAATGCTGTTAAACGATTTTTCATCTATTACTGCATTTACAAAATTGCTGAAATCTTCTACCGTTCCCATTTTCATGGATTGAATGGATGCTACCAGTTTGCGTTTTACTTCCTCAGCCATATTACTTGGAATATAAGCCCTTGATGCAGCTGAACATTTTTGTCCCTGAAACTCGAATGCACCTCTGGCCAATGCAGTAACTACAGCATCAACATTGGCACTCTTGTGGGCAACCACAAAATCTTTTCCGCCTGTTTCTCCAACAATGCGTGGGTAAGATCTGTATTTGGCAACATTCTCTCCAATCACTTTCCACATATTATTAAATACACCGGTTGATCCTGTAAAGTGTACGCCTGCAAATTCGCGGTGATTGAAACATACTTTACCAAGAGTTGGGCCATCAACATAAATAAGATTGATCACACCATCCGGTAAACCGGCTTCTTTTAAAATGCGCATAAACATTTGAGCAGAATAGATCTGCGTGTTAGCTGGTTTCCAAACCACCACATTGCCACACATAGCAGCAGAGGTTGGCAGGTTTCCGCCAATAGCTGTAAAATTGAATGGAGTAATCGCCAGAACGAATCCTTCCAGCGGGCGCCATTCCATACGATTATGCATTCCGGGTGAGGATAAAGGCTGTTGCTTATAGATCTCACTTAAAAAATGCACATTAAACCGTAAAAAATCGATGAGCTCACAGGCACTGTCGATCTCTGCCTGGTAAGCATTTTTACTCTGGCACAACATGGTAGTACCGTTAATATGGTACCGATATTTAGTAGCCATCAGATCTGCAGCTTTCAGAAAAATATGTGCCCTATTCTCCCAACTCATAGCAGCCCAGTCGTCCTTGGCTTTTAAAGCTGCATCAATTGCCTGATGAATATGTTTTTCTTCTCCTGCATGAAAATGACCCAGTGTATGGCTGATCTCATGTGGAGGATGAATGGCTACCTTCTTACCACTTTTAACGGCTTTACCTCCAATATACATTGGAATTTCTACTGGTTTTTTCTTTAGTTCTGCCAGCGTTTTTTTGAGGGCAGCTCTTTCTGCACTTCCCGGTGCATATTGTAAAACGGGTTCATTTGCGGGCATGGGGTAAGAGAAATATCCAAGACTCATAGTAGGCGTTTTTAGTTTGAGACTGCAAGGTAAGAAAGTGTGGGGAATTGTGAGTGGTGAGTAGTCATTTGTGAATGGTGAATAGGCAATGGCGAATGTTTTTTTGAGTATTCTGTTCATAGATTTATTACTAATTACTAATTATTAATTCCTAATTAACATAGGTTTGCCTTATGGCTATTGTTTTATTTGATAATTCCTGCCGTAACAGGCTGTTTCCTTTAACGTATACGAAAGCGATAGCTGACTTACGGTTTGGGATTCTTACGATCAAAGAAAGATGGGAAGCACTTAGCAAAAAACCGGTGTTTGTTCATACAGAAAAATACCTTCAGGCTTTATATGCAATACCTGAAAATGGCGAGCATTTGTGGATAGATGCAGCTGTTATTCCTGATCAGGATCTTCTGGTACAAATTCTTGCTTTGCAGATTGGTTTTTGTATTACTGATGAAAAAGGGATCGTAGCCGTAAGAGCCGATATTTCTTTTGACGGATTTGATCCTTCGAATACCGTCTTTCAAAACACAATACCAATATCTCCGGTAAGAAGATTAACCCATCCCTGGCAAATGATGCAATGGAATGATGCAATGATCCGTTATGATTTCGATCTGGTTATAAAAGATCGTTATTCCCAGCGTATTCCCACAACCGTATCCTTTGTTGAGCCAAATAATATTTTTATTGAGGATGGTGCCAAACTTTCTTATTGCACATTAAATGCATCAACCGGACCCATCTATATTGGTAAAGAGGCAGAGATCATGGAAGGATCTGCTATTCGCGGACCCTTTGTATTGGGTAATCATTCTGTTTTAAAAATGAATAGCCGTATTTATGGTGCAACCACACTCGGCCCTTATTGTATGGGTGGGGGAGAGATCAAGAATGCGGTGATGATGGGGTACAGCAACAAAGCGCATGACGGCTATCTTGGAGATGCAGTAGTAGGCGAGTGGTGTAATTTTGGAGCAGGCAGTACCAACAGTAATGTGAAGAATACTGCAGGCATTGTGAAGGTCTGGGATATGGGATCTGAAGAATACATAAGTGTTGGATTAAAATGTGGTGTGATCATGGGCGATTATTCAAGACTGGCTATCAACTCTTCCATTAATACCGGTTCTGTAATCGGGGTTTCCTGTAATGTGTTCGGTGCCGGACTTTTACCTACCATTATTGCTAATTTTAGTTGGGGTGTAAATGGAGTAAGGTATGAGTTTGAGAAATTACTGGAAGCCATTGAAAACTGGAAAGGATTAAAACAGGAAAAACTTACAACAGAGCAGAAATCCGTGTTACAATATATCTTTGAACATTCATAATCGAAATAATAAAGAACCTTATCAAGCATGAGAAAACAAATCGCAGCAGCAAACTGGAAAATGAATTTAACTCTTCAGCAGGGAGAAGCCTTATTGGATGGTATTATCAGCAAACCTCATTCGCTAAAAGAAAACCAGCAGGCGGTGTTTGCGGTTCCTTTTCCTTATCTGGCTATGGCACAGGCTAAACTGGCCGGTAAGCAAAATGTATTTGTAGCTGCTCAAAACTGTTACAGTAAAAAAAGTGGTGCCTATACAGGCGAAGTATCGGTTGAAATGCTGCAATCACTCGGTATTCAGTATGTTGTATTGGGGCATTCTGAGAGAAGAGAATATTTTCATGAATCCAATCAATTGTTGGCAGATAAAGTGAATATCTGTCTTGAATTTAAGATGCTTCCGATCTTCTGTTGTGGAGAACCTTTAGCTATTCGCGAAGCCAATACACAGAATGAATATGTGGCAAAACAGCTGGAAGAATCGCTCTATCATTTATCTCCCGATCAGGTTCAACAGATCGTAATTGCTTATGAACCCATCTGGGCCATTGGTACCGGGAAAACTGCCAGCAGCGATCAGGCTCAGGAAATGCACGCATTCATCCGTTCACAACTTGCTGGAAAATATGGTGTTGCAATTGCTGATTCGATTTCTATTTTATATGGTGGAAGCGTAAAAGCTGCCAATGCAGTTGAAATTTTTTCTCAACCTGATGTAGATGGTGGTCTTGTTGGCGGTGCTGCTTTACTTGTGGATGAGTTTGTGGCGATTATTAATGCGTTGAAATGATTTTTTAGCCGCAGATCCGCCAATTATTTCTTAAGTAATCAGCGAATCTGCGGTTGAAAATTTACTCCTGATAATATCAAAAAAATAGGATGAAACTTAGAAATCCGAATTTGGTACGATTAATCATTATAGCAACTATGGGCTTAGTTTTTATCAGTAGTTCATTTGCTCAGGATAAAAATCTGGTTGTCCGAATTGCAAAATTGCAAATCGATTCTATGCAACTCGAAGCTTATAAAACAGCATTAAAAATACATGCAGAAACAGCTGTAAAAGAAGAACCGGGTGTATTGAATTTGTATGCTGTTTATGAAAAAAATAATCCTACCCATGTTACTGTTTTTGAAATATACGCTGATGCAGACGCTTACAAAGCCCATCTTTTAACGCCGCACTTTCTAAAATATAAAACAGGAACTAAGGATATGGTTAAATCACTTGAATTGATTCAAACCGTTCCCATTGCACTGGAAACAAAATATAAGAAATCTAACTAAGAACGGTTTAGATAATCTGTGCTAATCAGCGGCGATTTTTTAAAACTTCACCGGCAATTCCACTTCTATAAAATCATCCAACTGATCTAGGTGTAAAATCGTGCTCGTCTTTTCCGCATTCGGATGATACATTGGCAAAAATTTAGCACCATACACAAATTCCTCATAATTATAAGAAGCTCTCGAAACTACCGTATTCGAAAAGCTCTCATCAAATCCCTGTACAAAAATCAGCATCTCAGCTTCCGCATTTGCCATATCTTCCTTGCTGAAACCAAATAAGGGACTGTCTTCATTGATCACATGAACCAATGTCCAGTTGGCGGTCATGGTGGTGGCTTTTGCAATATCAAGTGGCATATTGAAGAACTTGTTTTTCATTTGCCCATCTTCCATGATTTTAATGGCCAGTGTAAGCTTTACTTCTACATTCAGAAGATAATTTTTAGTGTAGGGAACCATACGGAACATCAATGCCACTCCATCTTTAAATGGTGCAAAAATGGCATTCTTGCTATAACGGATAAATGCCCGGGGTCTGGCAAAACGTCCATATAACATACCGGTTACCAGGGCAAAACTCATTAATCCCGTTAATGCTTCCAATGAAGCTGCTAAACTGGCACTAAATCCGATGGGGTTGATCCTTCCATAACCAACAGTGGTAAAGGTTTGGGCACTAAAGAAAAATGCTTCCCCAAATTTCTCGAGATCCGTTCCCGCCACCATACCTCCCAGGTGGTTAATACCAATGAGCAAGTAAATTCCTGCAAAAAACAAATTGATGGTAACGAAAAACACAAGTATAATGGTAATGAATTTCCATCTTTTCATCGAAAGCATGGAATGATACACATTTAACCTGCGCCAAAACGGTAAACCCGTTACCTGCATATTGGGAACCCCGTTCTTATTAAAAAAACGGCCCCCGCCTAAGGCTGTATTGGTTCCCAACCCTGTTTCGTTGTTTACTTGTGCCTTCCAGTTAAGTTTTTTTCTGAGCATATTTAAAAATACGAATTACAAACTGCGCCTTTGCGACTTGTTGTGCAAATTTTTCTCGCCAAGGTGCAAAGGCGCAGTTTCTGGGTAAATCAAATTCAAAATCGTACTTCGAACTTCGTTGTAGGCGCTTATCTTTGCCGCTTATGAAGAATATCAGAAATTTTTGCATCATTGCCCATATCGATCACGGTAAAAGCACTTTGGCCGACAGGCTGCTGGAGCACACCAAGACCATCGGCGATAGGGATATGATGAACCAGGTGCTGGATGATATGGATCTGGAACGTGAAAAAGGGATCACCATTAAAAGTCATGCAATACAGATTAATTATCCATACAAAGGTGAGGAATACATCTTTAACCTGATTGATACACCCGGCCACGTTGATTTTAGTTATGAGGTAAGCCGTGCATTGGCCGCCTGTGAAGGGGCTTTGTTGCTGGTAGATGCTTCGCAGGGCATACAGGCACAAACCATCAGCAACCTGTATCTGGCAATTGATAACAACCTCGAAATCATACCCGTTATCAATAAAATTGATATGGATGGTGCCAAGATCCCGGAAGTAACTGATCAGATCATTGACCTGATTGGATGCAAGCAGGAAGATATTTTGTTAGCCAGTGGAAAATCAGGGATTGGTATCGAAGAGATATTACATGCCATTATTGAGCGGATCCCTGCACCGAAAGGCAGTTACGATGCACCTTTGCAGGCGCTGATATTTGACAGCGTATTCAACAGTTTCCGGGGTATTATTGTGTATTACCGTATTCTGAATGGGGTATTGAAGAAAGGAGATAAGATCCGTTTTGTTGCATCAGGAGCAGATTATTTTGCGGATGAAGTAGGGGTATTGAAACTGAGTATGACGCCGAAGGATGAAGTAAAAGCAGGAGATGTAGGCTATATCATTACCGGTATAAAAAATGCGAAAGAAGTTAAAGTAGGAGATACGATCACCCTCGCCAATAATCCCGGCGAAATGATCCATGGTTTTGAGGAAGTAAAACCCATGGTGTTTGCTGGGATCTTCCCCGTGAATACAGAGGATTTTGAAGTGCTGCGTGATTGTATGGGCAAATTGCAATTGAATGATGCATCGCTTGTATTTGAACTGGAAACCTCACAGGCACTGGGCTTTGGTTTTCGATGTGGGTTCCTTGGTTTGCTGCATATGGAGATCATTCAGGAGCGCTTGGAAAGGGAATTCAACCAAACGGTCATTACAACGGTTCCGAACGTAAGTTTTATCGCCTATACAACCCGTGGTGAAAAGATCCAGGTAAACAACCCGATTGAAATGCCCGACCCGGTTAAAATAGCCAAGATTGAAGAGCCATTTATCAGGGCACAGATCATAACGCAGCCGGATTATATAGGTAACATTATGACGTTGTGTTTGGGCAAACGTGGGATCCTCATTAACCAAAGTTATTTAACCCCAACAAGGGTGGAACTGGTTTTTGAAATGCCATTAACTGAGATTGTATTTGATTTCTATGATAAACTGAAAAGTTCTACCCGTGGATATGCCTCTTTCGATTACCAGCCTATCGATTATCGCCAGGCGGATATCGTTAAAATGGATATCCTGCTGAACAATGAAAAAGTGGATGCCTTGAGCGCATTGATCCACCGCGGAAGGGCAGAAGATTTTGGAAGAAAATTGTGTGAGAAATTAAAAGAGCTATTACCTAAACAGCAATTCCAGATTGCCATACAGGCTGCTATCGGTGCCAAAGTAATTGCCCGCGAAAACATCAGCGCCATGCGTAAAGATGTAACCGCCAAATGTTATGGTGGTGATATCAGCCGTAAACGTAAACTCTTGGAAAAACAGAAAGAAGGTAAAAAACGTATGCGCCAGATTGGTAACGTAGAAATTCCGCAGGAAGCGTTTTTGGCCGTGTTGAAACTGGATTAGCGTATGTAGTTAAAGAAGTTAAAAGGGGTTAAAATAGTTGAACCCACAATGGTTTAACTATTTTAACCCCTTTTAACTTCTTTAACTATCCCTTGCCATTCTTCTTCGGCAAAATAAATTTATCACCCCGTTTCTCTGCTCCAGGTTGTGCAGGGTTGATGTTTGATCTGGGGTCAGCTTCTTTTACGATAGGAACATAGATCCATTTGCCATTAACCCATCTGAAACCTTCAAAACTGCCTACAGGAATTAAAGTGTATTTATTTTCAGGCTCGCCGTTTTCACTGGTAAGTTTGGCGAAAGTGATCATATCAAGCTCTTCATCATAATTCAGTCTTGCATTGGCTTCTTTTTTAAATTCCAGACAAAAACGAAAGGCAGGTTGTGATGGCTTTATTTCATCATTGGGATAATTGAAATATCGTCCGCCAAATAAAGGCTGGTTCTTTTCATCAAATGTTAATACATCGATCCATTTTTTTGTGCTGCGTGCATCATTGGCATCATAACCGATCAGCGTATAATAATTTTTGTTATTGAATGTTTTCTGAATGATGTTATAATAAACAGCACCAATCCATTGACGGTTACTGCGAACTGAATCAACCGGATTTTCTGTGAATGGAGAGTAATCATAAAGTGGAATGAGTTTTAAGGATCCATCTTTTGTATGGTATTGAATGGCCCCTTTCTGGCGGTAATAACTAAAATCTTTCATCACCTGCCAGGTGATGATGCGGAAGCTGCTGTCAGGCGCGTACAAACGGGAAATTGTAGATAGAGAATCAAAAGGGTAAGAAAAAGAATACGGAATCTTTAAAGCATTCACAAGCGATTTTGTAAAAATGCTGTCTGCGATGGCGCGGTCAGCTGTTTCTTCTGCATTCACAATATCATTGGCATAATTACGCATGTTTTCTTCCAGTTGCAATAAAAGTTGCACACTGGCCGGAGTTTTTGTTTGTGCGTTGAGTAAGCCCGCACAAAAACAGATCAAAACAAGGATGCTGAATTGCTTCATATGAATAGGTTCGCGACCAAGTTACAACCTATCTGATATTGAGTTGTTAATCTGCTTTCTGATTTTACAATTTTAAGTTTTTATTAGCCCTGAATCGCATTGGCAAAAGCAAGCAGGTCAGGGAAACGCAGGTCGATCAATGGATCCGGAAAAGGTGTGTCCGGATGTGTGGTTGCCACAAATACGGTATTAATGCCGGCATTACGGCCAAATCCCATATCACTGATGCGGTTTCCAACAATCAGGCTTTTAGAAAGGTCAATATCCGCATAATCTTCCTTAGCCTGAAAAGCCATGCCTGGATTGGGTTTGCGGTTGACAGAGTCATTAGACAGATCAGAACAATAATATACTTTATCAATCCTCCCGCCACTTGCCTCAATTTGAGATATCATGTTTGTATGGATATCAGTAAGATCATCCACCGTCATCAATCCTTTGCCAACACCTTTCTGATTTGTAGTTACCACAATGCGATGGAAATGTTTTGCCAGTATTGCCAATGCTTCCAGAGTTGTATCATAAAAACAAAACTCTTCCCAGTTGCGTATATAATCATTGTCTTTATCATGGTTGATCACTCCGTCACGGTCTAAAAAAAGTGTCCAGCTGTGATCTATATTTTTCAGGTCCAACATAGTCAAATATATAATTCTGTTTGTGCTTTCAGATAATCTTCGGGAATCCCAATATCAATAAAATAACCATCCTGTTTTATTCCATACATGTTTCCTTCCGTATAAAATTGTTGCAGGTAAGCTGTTTCAAAAGAAAATTTTTCAGGTAAGACCAATTGTAAAAATTGGTCTTTATTTAAAATATATACACCACCATTGATCAATCCTTTATCGTAAAACTGTTTTTCTTTAAAGGAAGCAATACTGCCATCAGCATTGAGTTCCACAACACCATAGCGTTCGAAGTTTTTCATGGGTTTTAATGCCAATGTACAATGCGATTGATGTTTAAAATGGAAAGCAGCCTGTTTGGAAAGATCTATTTTAAAAATACTGTCGCCATTAACCACTACCACATTTTCTTCCCTTGCAAACCCCAATGCATATTGAATAGCCCCTCCTGTACCCAATGGTTCTTTTTCTATCACCAGTTCAAAACTGCCGGGTTCTAAAACTGTGGACAGATAATTGGTAAATGCTTCTGAACGATAGCCCAATGAAAAAATAAAATGGGTTACTCCTTGTTTTTTGAGATGATCGATCACAAAAAAAACAAATGGCGTCCCATTGATGGGAGCCATACATTTAGGAAGATCAGGAACTGCATCACGCAACCTTGTTCCCAAACCTCCGGCCAGTATGATGGCTTCTGTTACCTGCATTTAGCCGAAAATATTGGCTTCCACCAGTTCACAAATAATATGACCGATCATAATATGGCTTTCCTGAATTCTCGGCGTATCGGTTGATGGCACATTGATCAAATACTCACATACATCTTTCATCTTTCCTCCACTCGCTCCTGTAAAGCCAATGGTAACCGTATTCTTTTCTTTGGCAGCTTCAAACGCATTCAGGATGTTTTTTGAATTGCCCGATGTGCTTAATCCGATCAATACATCGCCATCCACACAAATGCCTTCTACCAATCTTGAATAGATCACATCATAACTATAATCGTTGGCCACAGCCGTGAGATACGAAGAATTACAATGCAAGGCTTCAGAAGGCAATGCTTTTCTGTCTTTATAAAAACGGCCGGAAAATTCTGCTGCCAGGTGCTGTGCATCTGCCGCACTTCCACCATTGCCGCAAAACAAAACTTTATTACCGTTTTGAAAAGCAAGTGTTATTACTTTAACCACTTCTTCAATGGTTTGTATAAGCGAGTCGTCTGTTAAAATTGATTTCTTTACATCTATTGATGCGTTGATGATACTTTTTATTTTAGGGATCATACTCCTTTTATTTTCTTAGGTTTTTATTGAATGGTCCAGCTGGTTAACCCATGCTGAGTAAACTGGTATGGATTAATCCTGCCCCCAAAGGTATTCAGTGTTTCTATTACTTTGTAACGCGTATTACCAGGGCAATAAAAAATCATAAACCCACCGCCACCGGCTCCGCTGATCTTTCCGCCGGTAGCACCGGCTTTCATGGCTGCTTCATAAATTTCTTCAATATGACTGTTGGAGATATTGGCAGCCATATTTTTTTTCTGCCGAAAACCATAGTCAAGTATTTCACCAATGGTATCTAATTTTCCTACCAATAATGCTTCTTTCATCATTTTTGCCTGCTCTTTTAACTGATGCATGGCATCGATACTTTTGGTATTTTTTTCTTTTACATTTCTTTGTTGCTCAGTTATAATTGTGGCCGATTCGCGAGTGGTTGATGTGAAAAATAAAACAAGGTTATTCTCCAGTTCATTCAAATAATCCTGTCGAATGCGTAAGGGATTTACGATCACTTTATCATTGGCGGAGAATTCCATAAAATTAAATCCTCCAAAAGTGGCAGCATATTGATCCTGGCGGCCACCTGCCAGTTTTAAATCCGACCTTTCAATTTCATAGGCATAATGCGCTATATCATAATCTCCAAGCGGAAGTTTCAGCATTTCAACAAAAGCGCCAATAATTGCCACTACAAGGGTTGAGGAAGTACCTAAGCCACTTCCTGCAGGTGCATCAACGAAGGTGGATAATTTCATTCCATTATTAACAAACGGATGGTCTTTCTGAATTCGATTGTATACACCTTTCAGCAGATCTAAACAGCCATCTATCGGCAATGTATCCATCCGGTCAAAGGATTGTATGGAATTCTGATCGATAGATTCCATCACAATTTTACCATCATTGGTCAATTGAATACTCGCATGTGCATGAAGAGAAAGCGTGGCATTCAGAATGGCACCGCCAAACTGGTCGCTGTACGGACTCACATCAGTACCTCCGCCTGCCAACCCAATCCGTAAAGGAGCTTTGCTGCGATAGATCATTGAACTATGATAGATTAATCAACTAAAAATGAAAGACGAAGGTAACGAATAGACATATAGTAATTTGAAAAGAGCATTTCAAGTGTATACTTATAACTTATTACTTAAAACTATCTCCGGCAAGTTGCAGAATAGTTTCTGATAGTTTATTCCAGCTATATTTTTTCTTTTCTTCTTTAAGATTAGGCAGGAAATGATCCGCTCCTGATTCATAAAGCGAGAGAATCCCTGTTGCTATAGCTGTAGCATTTGGCTCTGTAACAATGCCTACTTTACCATCAGGTACCAGATCAGGCAGGCCACCTACATTGGTTACCAGCATCGGTTTTTCAAAATGATAGGCGAGTGGGGTTACACCGCTTTGGGTGGCATTTCGGTAAGGTTGTATCACAAAATCAGCAGCACTTAGATAATAACGTACTTCACTATCAGCAATAAAATCGGTTCGCAGGATCAGTTGTGATGAAATATTAAATTGATTGATCAGTGCATCATATTCCTCCCGTTTCTCATAAAATTCTCCGGCTATCAAAAGTTTAATGCCGGATTTACGGATACGCTCATCATTCATGGCTTCCAGTAAAAGATCCAATCCTTTATATTTTCTGATGAAACCAAAAAACAAAATGATCTTTTCATTTTCCGGGATTGATAATTTTTTTCTCGCTTCTGCTTTGGAAATGCCCTCTCCAAAATTATCGTATAAGGGGTGCACTACTTGCTTTGCCGGTTTATTTGTAAAGGAAACCAGATCTTTCATCACTTTTTCACTCATGGTAACAAATGCATCGATGGGCTCTACAAAATATTTAGTGAACGGCCTGTCGCCAGGTCTTTTTTCATGAGGTATTACATTGTCTGCAATACAAACCACTCTGGTAAAGCGATTACTTTTTGCAATTCGCAAAATACTGCCCAAACAAGGGCCCATCAATGGTAACCAATAGCGAACTATGATCAGCTCCGGTTTTAGTTGCTTCAATTGGTTTCCAACTTTGATCCAGTTCAATGGGTTGATAGAATTGATACATACTTTAATATTCACATCATCCGGTGCCGGATCCGTTGAATATTGTGTGGTTCCGGGAAATAAGAAATCAGGATATTGTAATGAGAAGGTATAAATAGAAGCATCAAATCCCTCACGCGAAAATTGTCTGCATAATCTTTCATCAAAAGAAGCCAATCCTCCACGCAATGGCCATGCGGGGCCAATGATGATGATTTTTTTGGGTGGGGGTTGATTCATTTGGTAAGTCAAAAATCAAAAGTCAAAAGTCAAAAAAATATTTCATTTTGACTTTTGACTTTTGACTTTTTAATTTTTAATTATTGAAGTCCAGATTTTGTCTCAATCAAATAACTATTTCTTTCCGGTGCATTTCTGGCAACCAGTTCTGCAATAAAACCGGTAAGAAATAACTGCATACCAATGATCATGGTAGTTAAGGCGATATAAAAGCTTGGGCGGTTGGTTAAACTGAAATCAACCGTCATGAATTTAGCAGCGATCAGATACATACTGGAAAAAAGTCCGATCATAAAAAACAAGGTTCCCAATAGTCCGAAGAACTGCATGGGTCTTTTACCAAATTTCCCCAGGAACATGATCGTAGCAAGATCCAGAAATCCATTTACAAAACGTTGCCAGCCAAATTTGGTAACACCATATTTACGTGGACGGTGTTCAACCACTTTCTCCCCAATTTTTCTAAACCCGCTCCATTTTGCCAAAATGGGAATATAACGGTGCATCTCTCCATATACCTCAATACTTTTAACCAGTTTTCGTTTGTAGGATTTGAGCCCGCAGTTAAAATCATGTAATTGAATTCCCGAACTGGCTCTTGCTGCTGAATTGAATAGTTTAGAAGGAATGTTCTTGGTAAATGTATTATCGTATCTTTTTTTCTTCCATCCACTCACCATATCAAACCCATCCTCAACGATCATTCTGCGCAGTTCAGGAATTTCGTCTGGAGAATCCTGCATATCTGCATCCATAGTAATTACAACATCGCCCTGAGCAGCTTTAAAGCCTTCATTCAATGCAGCGGATTTACCATAATTTCTTTGAAACTTGATGCCTTTGAAACTCGGGTTTTCTTTTCCTTTTTTCTCGATAAAATCCCAGCTGTTATCGGTACTGCCGTCATCCACAAGGATCACTTCATACGACAGGTTATTTTGTGTAACCACAGATTCTATCCAGCTACACAATTCCGGCAAAGATTCGTCCTCGTTAATTAAAGGCACTACGATGGTAAGATCCATATTACTGCTGCTCAAAAGGGTTGTTAGGATTTTTTTTAGCTACACCGGCACCGATCAATGAAGCAATCGCTCCTACGATGGCTGTTCCAAATAAAGATCCGGCAATGGCAAAAGGGAGAAAGAATTTTCTTACAAATTCAAGACTCTGTGTTATCTGTTCTTCGCTTAAAGTTCCTTTTGCTTCCATCCCCTTTCTGGCTTCCTCCAGCGACATGTCAACTATTTCAGGGTAAATAAACTTAATGGCAATGATGCTATAGACCGATAAAATACCGGCAACCGCAGCTGTTATTTTAAATCCATGGGAAAAAACATTTCCAAACGTAACATTTCCGTCCATCTCTTTTGCATATTGGATGCAAAACCATATGATCGCACCCGCCATGATCACTAAATTAATATACCCGAGTGATTTGTTCTGCATTTGTCCGGTAAAATAAAGAATCAGTCCATATACAATACAAATAAGACTTAGTATCAGTCCTTTCATCCACGGAGGTGTAATTTTCTTTTCCATATGGTTGGTTTAAATTGGTTTATTTAAAGATACTTGACCTTTATGTATTATTCCGAAAACTTTTCCTGTCAATTCTGTATCCAGAAATGGAGTATTGGCCGATTTTGTTTGTAAATCCGATCTGCTGATACATGTATTACCCGTTCTGGAAAAAAGTGTGATCTCTGCTTTCTCACCTTCTTTCAGATGAGTCGCAGATAGTTGAAAAATGTTACGGGTATTGGACGAAAATAACTGAACCAGTTTCTCTGTTGGTAATTGCGGCAGTAAATGATTGATGACTGCATAGCTGGTTTCCAAGCCTGTCATCCCGTTTTTGGCGTATTCAAATTCGCAAACCTTATTATCCCAATCCTGTGGAATGTGGTGTGATGCAATACAATCTACCAAACCATTCAAAACACCTTCGCGTAAAGCCATCATATCTGCTCTGCTGCGTAATGGTGGATTTACTTTTAAATTGGTATCATAGCTCTGCATATCCTCCTCGCAGAAAAACAAATGGTAGGGTGTAACACTGCAACTGATATTCAGGCCTTCTTTTCTGGCTACATCAATTAATTGTAAACTGTTAGCTGTTGAAACCGCTGTTATATGTAAACGTGATTGAGTATATCGCAGCAGGTCAATATCCCTTTTAATGATCACTTCTTCAGCCAAAGCAGGTATTCCGGGTAAACCAAGTCTTGTGGAGATAACACCTTCATTGATAAGGCCACTGGCGCCAATGCTTTTATCTAATGGTAATTGTATCAGAACACCTTCGAATGCTTTTACATATTGCAAAGCTTTTACAAATAAACCGGGCGATTGAACAGGATTTAGTCCATCCGTAAAAGCTACGGCTCCGCTGTTCTTCATATCATACATCTCTGCAAGATCCTTCCCTTCAATACCTTTTGTTATGGCACCGAGTGGATGAATGCTTACAGGCAATGTTCTGGAACGCTGACTGATATACTCAACCTGTGTTTTATTGTCAACAACCGGTTTTGTATTTGGCAGCACAAATACCTGTGTAAAACCACCGGCAGCAGCAGCATTGGCACCTGATTCGAGGGTTTCCTTGTATTCAAAACCGGGATCGCAAAAATGGGAAAAAATATCAACCCATCCCGGGGATACCGTTAGTCCTTCAGCTTCAATAATCGTATCAGCTGTTTCTTCAATATTTGGGGCAATTCTGGTGATCAGTTCTCCATCGATCAATATATCCTTTACCTGACCATTAAAAGGGGAGTTGGGATCGGCTATAACCGCCTGCTTTACAAGTATCTTCATGTAGCGGTGTAAAATTTTCTGCAATATAACCTGAAATTTTCTTTTCCTCCTATATTTGCAGCCCGATTATGAAAGCAGATGATAGATGAAGGATGACAGTTGTCAGATTTCAATTTTCAGTTTGCTTTTTAAGAGTTGTCGGATATTTTCGGGACGTAGCGCAGCCCGGTAGCGCACACGTCTGGGGGGCGTGGGGTCGCAAGTTCAAATCTTGTCGTCCCGACAAATTGTTTTCTAAGATAATAATGCTCTTAGAAAATAACAGTAAGAGCTGACCTTTTGGTCGGCTCTTTTTTTTGTTTTAATCTATTGCGGCAATTAAGACTTTCTGATCAGGTTAAGGTGTATAATTGATATTTCAGTATTGATAAATAAGGAACAATATTTTGGAATGTGGTATTAGTAAATGCTTTTTGCTTTAGGGCATTGAGTTAAATAAATGTTCTAAAGGGATCAAAAAAAGTATATATTTGAGCCGAATAGACAAATTAATTGGCTCATGTTCTATAATTGGCAACAAGAAGATTGGGGGCATTTTCGTTATAACGGGAATGTATTAGAGGATATGCTTTTTGCTATTGCAGGAGAAACGGGTCATGTTACTGGTCTTTTAATGGGTCTTACTGAACAAATTAAAATAGAAACCATCATCAATATTATGGTTTCGGAAGCTATTAAAACTTCTGCTATTGAAGGCGAGTATCTTAGTCGCCAGGATGTAATGTCTTCCATAAAAAATAATCTGGGACTTAATCACCATAAAGAAATCATAAAAGATAAAAAATCGGGTGGCGCAGGAGAATTAATGGTTGCTGTTCGTGCAGGTTTTTCAGCCCCCCTTTCAGAAGAAATGTTGTTCTCCTGGCATCGTATGTTAATTGGAAATTCATATAAAATACAGTCAGGGATATGGCGCAAACATAAAGCACCTATGCAGGTAGTTTCAGGCACCGTTGGCAAAGAGAAAGTTCATTTTGAAGCAGTACCCTCGAAACAGGTGCCGGCGGAAATGGATCGTTTTATCAACTGGTTTAATAGTACAGCGCCAGGTGGCATCCATGAAAT
>CANBSW010000016.1 GCA_947372235.1 Chitinophagaceae bacterium
GGCTAAAGTTTACCCACAAAATCAGTTCTTGTCTTTCAAAAATTTATTAGCCTCCAAAACCTGTTCAAAGAAGCTATATCCTTTCCATATAGTTTGCCAACCGGGTAATCCTTTCTGTTTATATCCCTGATGACCACCCATTCTTCCCAGAAGTAATATCCACCATAATACTGTGTGTTTTTTACAGATGGTTAAGTCTATGGGTTTCATATACCTGACAGCGAGCTTATCTATTATCTTTCTGGTCTCTGTATCTGTTATTACTTCGTCCAAACTTGTGTCTGGTTTGGCTTTTGCTATATACCTACTCCTTAATAATATTATAGCTGGTAATGCTAAAAAGGCGATTGATGTAGTTAATGTTTTTCGGGATTCGAATTGTCTTTTTTCAATACCGCATCCCGTTTTATAACATTTATGAAAATCTTCTATTGTCCACCTACGGGCATATAGATCTAATACCTGCATGGCATCATTTTCAATAGCCAAATTGGTTAATAAAAACCATTCCACCCCTGTTTCTTCTTCCTCTTTTATCTCTTGGAGCCATACGCAGTTTATTTGTTGCTGTAATCCCCTGAACAAAAAAGAATCATAATGTAAATAGCATTTCGCTTCATAGTCTTTTCCGCTATCGTCTTTTAAAATACGTGTGACTATTTGTTTATCAGTCGCATTTCGCATTAATTGAAACAACCTGAACGTTTCTTTATTTTTTACCTTTTCGCGCTCACTGTTGTTTAATGTGCTTCTATCATGCCTAGCTCTGATTATAAATTTTTGAGAAATGCTCTCACACTCTCTTATCACTTCCTGAATGTCGGCTTCTCTATCCATGATATGAATCAACGGCCTTTGTGTTTCTTCTGTAAAAACCTCTCCTGCTTTAATCCCGTTTAACCATTTCACAGATTCTTTATCTTCAATTTTTTTGGTGGTGCATAGATCCCGTTTGCCAAAATCCGATCTTTCTCTATGAAATACTTCCTGATGCAATAAGCCTAATGGAACAAAGCTGGCATCTAATAACAAACTATGATGAAGCAAAAATCCATTGGATTTGAGGGTTTGTGTATAGCCTAAATCAACTGTTCGGGTATTAAAATCAGTAAACATGGAATCGTGAACCAAAAGCCAAGGCTCTTTATTCTCAATGCTTTGAGAGTATAACTGCAACCCCTTATGATACCCATCAATAAATGTTGTCATATTAATTGCCTTATTATTAATAAGCCTGTAGAACGCTTTTAAATCATATTGGCAACTAAAAATAGATGGAAAACTTGAATGTAAATCGCTATTCAATACCGTATCAAGCACAGAAAAATATCTGCGCTGCCTGTCCTTATGTCTAAATGATATACTCGCTTTCTGAAAACCGATACATGCGTCTCGCTGGAAAATTTGCATGACATATAAACGCTAAAGAAACCCACCTATTATTTTTGTGGGTAAACTTTAGCCTATCGGGAGACATTGCGGGAAAATAAACGGAGCCAGTGTTGTGCATGAATACTTTTACTATCACTCCAGTTCATATTCTTTATTGATTAGTTTGATGATTGAAGCAGCTTGGTTTTTTAAAACTTTCATTATTCGCGACTGCCTTATCCTGTTTGTTTTAACTATTACAATTTGCACTGCCAGATCATTAATATCATTTTTGGCAGTAGAATGTAAATCGGGATTGTAATTTAACCGGGTCATGGCATTTCTGGCTTTTATGTCTATCATATCATTAAGTGCAAATCCCGAAAAAACTTTACTCATTGCTTTTCGATATTCACTTATTTCAGCATCTTCAAGAGATAAGATTTGTGATAGATCCTTTAAATTAGTTATATAGTCCTGAATACTGTCAATGACAGTTTTATTTTCTATGAGCCGTAAGCCTCCTGAATAAATAAGCTGTTGAATTGTTCCATCGTTTGACCTCCATAAATTCCGGAATCCTAACACTCTTCCGAAATAATATATATCACTACTTGTATTTTTATAATCAGCATTTTTTAAAATAGATAAAATCGAATCTGCGTCATTTATATATCCGGTTACTATTACTTCAGAATTTGTTATACCGGTAATATCGTTTTTTAAATCTCTTACCAAAGAAACCATATATTCCTTTTCATGTTTTTTTATAACAAAATGCTCCCTGATGTTTTCAGCAATAAACCCCATGGTTACTGCTAAAAAAATCATCAAAAATTCCAAAAAGTATTCTTTCCATTTTTTGGGTTGATGGTGAAGATCAGGATGATGATGTACTTCCATATGATAGGTTTCTTAATTTAGGTAAATATTTTCAGTGTCTTGAGCAGGAATCATATTATGTGAAAGGTTGTTCAGATGAGTGTTTATTGAATGAGCTAATTCTTTTTCTCCATAAGGTCTCTCTCGACAGAGGACCCTTTGGATTCAGAAAACTAAATTATATTTTTTTGAACTTGGCTACAACTTTTCCAATAGTAATATCTCCTTCTAATCCGCAATATCCTAATCTGTAGAAATTGCGTGAAACGAAAGCTATCAATTCGCTAACCCCGCTTCTGACATAAGCAACAACAGTGTTGATTGAATACCAAGATAACCTTTGTCATTCATCCACCATTCATCCAACGAATGTGCACCACTATTCTTACCACCAGTCCAAATTGCGATGGCAGGTATGCCTTTTGAAATAGGAATATTAGCGTTGGTGGAGAGGGGAATAAATCGTGGTTTGTATCCCATGAAATCAACTGCTGCCGTTGCGCGTTGAATGAGCGCAAGCGAAGAATCCTGGGTTCCTGTTGGACGGTTACCTAACCGTTGAATATCAACGGTTAAATCTTTACCAATTCGCTTAATGGCATTTTCTTCCCGCAAACCTAGCTGAATGGCCAGTTGCAGCAAACTGTCTAAGGTTTGAATATTTTTTTGGTTATCAGAACGCATATCAACTTCCATCCATGATTCAAAAGGAATTGAGTTAACAGAAGTGCCACCCCCAATCATACCAATATTATAGGTTGTGTTTGTTAGTTTTCGGGTGAATATGTTTGCGTCGGTAACAAATTGTTGAATGGCACGAGCTGTTGCATTGTGTGGATTGACTAAACCAAATTTCCCGAAAGAATGACCGCCCTCGCCATTGTAAGTAATGCGGTATCTCATAGAACCAATCGCACTGTAAACAATATTCCCCAGTGCTCCTCCATCAATGGATATATAGGAATCTATTTTCAATCCACTGTTGAACAATTGCTTTACTCCTCGTAAATCGCCAGGCCCTTCTTCACCGGTAGTTGCCACAAACAAAATATCAGCCTCTGTTTTGATCTTGGCTTGATTCATAGATTTAAGTAATGTTAATACCACCGTAAGTGCACGTGTATCATCGCTGATGCCGGGCGCAAACAAAGTATCGCCCCGTTTTTTTACTGTAACATCGGTGCCTTCAGGAAATACAGTGTCCAGATGACCTTCAATAACCACTGTTTTCTTTCCTGATTTGCCACGACGTAATGCAATCACATTTCCTGCACCGTCTATCCAAATGCTGTCCGCACCTATTGCTTGCAAAAGTTGTTTGAATTTCTCGCCGCGTTCCTTCTCTTTGAATGGAGGTGCGGGTATTTGGGTAAGCGTGATGAGGTTTTTCATCGTTTCAGGCTCAAGTTCAAGAATGGTCTGAAACGCAGATTTAATAACAGACTGATTGGCTAAAACCCGCATTTCCTCTCGATATCGTGTTGTAGCAATCGCTTCCTTGGATGAGTTATTTTGCTGTGCTGATAAACACAAAGAGTGCAAGTGTATTGCAGTAAGTAAAAACAAGGAGAAGTAGATTTTTCTTACTACTATTGAATAAGTGAAATCAGCCATAAAGGATAAAATAAAAATTGATTGAATAGTAAACTCAAAACCGGAAGCATACAACAGTTAAATATACACTTACACCTTACAAAAAAATCGGTAATCATACCAATTGGAAATAATTTATTTCTCCGCTGGGTCTCTCGATAGAGGACCCAGCGGATTCGGAGAACTAAATTATATTGTTTTGCACTAACCTAAAGTTTATACTATTATACTATCTGCTTCTAATCCGCAATGTCCCCTATCGGGAGACATTGCGGGGAAATGAATGAATAAAGTCAGTTGCTTAGGCATTTTCAGTTTTTAATATGCTGTAATAATATTAGAAGTAGTTTGTATTGTTTTAATGCTTTATTTCTCCGCCGGGTCTCTCGATAGAGGACACAGCGGATTCGGAGAACTAAATTATATTGTTTTGCACTAAACTTTGTTCATACTATTTTACAATCTACTTCTAACTCGCATTGTCCCCTATCGGGATACATTGTGGGGAAAGGATACAATGTTAGCAGCATGCTATATAAAGCTGTCAGTTTATATATTTGACTTCTCTATCTCTTCAATGGTTTTCTTAGCATTTGCCAACCGAATAGCTTTATTTTTCTCTACCAACTTTTTGCTTGTCCAATGTTCTATACGGTGGTGCAATGGAATAATCAATGACGCAATGGCTACTAACCCCAGTAGCATAAGCACAGGGGAATGATGGGTGATACTTTCTAAAAAAGGATGAATGAGTAAGTTGATGAATTCAAAAACTACCAACAAAACCAATACACTTAAGAATTCAACTACTTTATGACTAACAAGAATACTTCTGCTTAACAGTAAGAATAAAATAATTACACTTAAAATAGCAATAGCAGTAATGGCGAGCTGAATATTGTGATTGCGTGATTCTTCATCTTCTGCTTTAACTTTATCTATTTCTTTTTGTTTAAGCTCCTCCTCAAATTTTGCCATCTGTAATTGTATCACTTTGTTGGCGCCATTAATACTATCATTGGCTATAATATAATAGTTCATATACTTGGCTGCACTATCATTATTTCCCTTTTTAAAGTAGTAATCATATATTTTTTTTGATGCATTAAGTTTTGCACGAAACGCTTCTTTAGGCCCATATTCGAAAGGTTTTTTCCAATAGTACAAGGCTGAGTCAGGCTGGTTTATTTTATCAAAGTAATTAGCCATGGGTATATACGCTCTCAACAAATCGTCATTTTTTTGTGTAGGTATAGCCCATTTTATGCCTTTCTTATAAAATGTATATGCGATATCGGGTTGGTTCATTTTTAAATACACATTTCCCATTGTTGCAGTTACAAAACTTGACAATACAACGTTTTCTTTTAGGGATAGCTCATATATTTTTTGTGCATAAAAAAAAGCAGAATCAATCTGATTAACAGACAGGAAAGCACTGGAAAGATTGCCAAGACTTATGATAGGTGGTTTTGTTCTGTATTGAATAGATTTTCGTAAGTGTTCAATTTTTTTATAGGGGTCATTTTCAATTGCGCTTCTTACACTTTCTATCCTAAACAGCACCTCTGCATCTGCATTTTTTTCAGCTATTTCTGAGGCTTTGGTAATATGTTCTTGTACTGTTTTCAAATCGCCAATTCTATAATTTACAGTTGAAGAAAGAATTATTCCCAATGCCTTATATCTGGGCGTATTCAACTTGTCGCATAGTTTTAAAAACCTTTTATTGAATTGATAATTGGAATCTATTTCTAAGATGGTATAATGAATAAACAGTCTGTTGATTGCTTCTAAACGCAGGCTATCATTATTAGAAGTTTCGGCAATATGCCACAAGCTATCGGTATTAATTTTTTGTGCAGAGGATTGCAAAGCAATAAAGCATACGATAATAAATAAAGTCAGTTGCTTAGGCATTTTCAGTTTTTAATATGCTGTAATAATATTAGCAGTAGTTTGTATTGTTTTAATGCTTTATTTCTCCGCCGGGTCTCTCGATAGAGGACCCGGCGGATTCGGAGAATTAAATTATATTGTTTTGCACTAAACTAAAGTTGACGCTATTATACCTTCTGCTTCTAATCCGCAATGTCCCCTATCGGGAGACATTGCGGGGAAATGAGAGTTTTATTTCTTACTAATCCTATACACATCCCCAAAATCCGTGATCGTAAACAACATCCCATTCAGGTAAGTGATATCGCGGAAGCGGTCGCTTTTATCGGTTAGTAATCTTTCTTCGCCTACTACTTTATTGTTCTTGATAATGAGGCGGTCTACATGCAGTCCGCTTAAGCAGGCAATGAATAGATTGTTGTTCCATTCGGGGATGGCATTGCCTTTATAAAAAGCAATACCGCTGGGAGATACTACAGGATCCCAATAATACACAGGTTGTTCCATACCGGCTTTCTGTTGTATGCCCTCGCCTACTTTTTCTCCGGGGTATTCTATGCCGTATGTGATTGTTGGCCATCCATAATCTTTCCCGGGTTTTACCAGGTTCACTTCATCACCACCACGCGGGCCAAACTCAGCTTCCCAAAGATCGCCGGTGGCAGGGTTAATATCCAACCCTTGCGGATTGCGGTGTCCGTAACTATAAATTTCCGGCATCGCTCCTTTTGTTTTTAAGAAAGGATTGCCCGGTGCAGGTTTACCATCGGTAGTAATATGAAATACTTTTCCCAAACCCGCATCCAGTTTCTGCGCCTGCATACGACCGGGTATGATAGAACGCTCACCCGCACTCACAAACAAATACCCCGCCTTATCAAATAATAACCTCGATCCAAAATGCAGCTGACTATTCAATGCCGGTGTTGCCCTGAAAATAACAGACACATTCTCCACCTTGCCTTCTGCTTCATTTAGTTTTCCTTTGGCAACGGCGGTAAGATTACCGGCTCCGTATTTTTCAGAATAGGTCCAGTACATCATTTTGTTTTTGGCAAATGCAGGATCAAAAGCTACATCCAGCATTCCCCCCTGCCCCACCAGATCCACTGCCGGGAAGCCCTCAATTTTTTTAACCAGTTTACCATTGGTATCATGTATTTCCATGTAACCTTTCTTTAGCGTAACCATCAATCGCCCATCCGGCATGGCCACAATGGCAAACGGACTTCCTAGTTTCTCTGCAATTTTTTCAACCTTATAGGGCGTAGTTGTTTTGGCGCCTTTGATTCTTGTTTGTCCGGCAAAAGCGGGTTTGTAATTACTGTTGGGTGCTTTGGTTTCTACGGGTTTTAGTGTGTCGGCAAACAAACTGTTTTCTATGGAATGTATTTCACTTGCAAGTATGCTTGTGCAAAGTGTAACAAACACAAAAGAGCAGGCAATCGTTTTCTTCATAAAAGGTATAATTGGTTTAGGTATTTTTTGGAGTGATAAGTTAAATATATTTTCTGCAAATGGGGGGAATTTTATAAAGAGTTTAATGTTTAAAGACGCACCAAAAAAAATCCCCTCCTTTTCAAGGAGGGGACGCTATTTATTTTTCAAAGAAAAATAAATAGCGGGGGTGGTTATGAGTTAGGTGCAAATAATTCAAACCCCTGCACCACCCCGCCCTTCGCTAAGCCGCTGGGGCACCCCTCCTCACAAGTGAGGAGGGGAAATTCTTCTTATCTACTTTACACCTTACACTTCAAACTCCTTCATCATTCATCATTCCTTGTTCGATATTCATCTGTTCCTTGTTCAATATTCGTCTGTTCAATACCCCAATCCCAAATCCCTTCCTTTCATCACCGCCGGCACACCTTCAGCAATCCATTTGGCAGGCTTATCTCCTTTGAGCATGTAATCAAAGAATTGTTGCTCACGGATCTGAATGTCTTTGCGGTTCTTTCTTTCAACAAGATTATGGGCTTCATTATTGTAAGTAAGCATCCAAACTTTTTTACCTAAGCGCCGCATGCCGGAATACATTTCAATTCCCTGATACCAAGGCACGGCATCATCTGCATCATTGGCCATGATAACCAGTGGCGTGGTTACTTTAGGTAATGAGAACAGAGCAGAGTTCTTGATGTACAGGTCTGGTCTTTCCCACAGTGTGGCACCAATACGACTCTGTGTTTTTTCGTACTGGAACTGACGCACAATGCCCGGCCCCCAGCGTACACCACCATAAGCACTTGTCATATTGGCAACAGGCGCTCCGGCCCATGCAGCTGCATATAAATTTGTTTTGGTGATGAGGTATACGATCTGGTATCCGCCCCAGCTTTGCCCCTGCAACCCAATTTTAGTACTGTCTACATATCCTTGTTTTACCACGGCCCTTGTTCCGCTTAAGATATAATCGTACGCACCTTGTCCGGGATATCCTTTTTTATACCAGATATCCGGAACAAACACAATATATCCCCTGCTTACAAAGAATGGAATGTTCAAACGGGATGGTGTTGGTGCAGGTGCCTGGTAATTGAATAAGGTATTGTTATTCCGCTCGTAGAAATAAACGATCATCGGATATTTCTTTTTAGGATCGAAGTCTTCCGGTTTGTATAAAACCCCTTCCGTTTCCTTTCCTGTATACGCTTTCCATTTAAACAGTTCTGCAGTGCCCCAATTGTATTCTGATTGCTGCGGATTGGTATTGGATAATTTTACAGCATTGGCTGTTCCTGATTTCGCATACACATCTGTTGACTTTGCAAAAGTTTCTTTTGTAAAACTGTACACTTCAGCATCTTTTGCTTTTTGCGGGCCCGCAATGGATGCCGCTTCTTTGATCATAGTAACGGTTGTATTTTTTGCCAGATCCAACACTGCCAGTCCACTACTCTTATCTTTCTCATCAAATAAACGAAGCAATAATTTCTGTCCGGGTACGATGAATTTTTCATCTCTGTCAACATTTACAAAACGATACTGTACTTTATCTTTTCTGCCTGTTGTTAAACAAATAGATTTTTCTTTTCCTTCGGGATCAACCTGCCATAGATCAAAGCGGTCGTAGATCAATACATATTTGTCGCCTTCCATCCATTGCACAACACCATAGGCATTGGGATCATCGGGTACATCATTGTCTTCATCAGACAAAATTGTTTTAGTATCCCTTGCAACAGGATTCAATTGTTTAGTAGTAGAATTATAACAGAAATAAGCCTGTTTCAATTCATCAAAGAACAATAGGTATTTTCCTGTGTAAGAAGCAGACAATGCACTTCCTTTAAAATTCTTTTTGATCAATTCTGATTTACCGGTTACAGGATTTACTGCATGAATATCACTCAGCGTAAATCCCTGCCACTGGCTGGCAATACGGCGTCCGGTATCGGATGTACCATAAAATACAGCCCCATCACTTTCATTGGTTTGTAATACGCTGCGAAGAGAAGGATTGGCTAATTGTACCACTTCTTTGCTATCCATATCATAACGTGCCAGATAAGAACGGCTAAGGTCTGCATTCAAACTTCTTACCTGTGCACTCTGGATCTGGTCGTCGTTATAATGCCAGATATCTACACTCACTCTGTCAAAATCAGGTAGTGAAGTATCTTTCGGAGGCAATACAGGTGAAGTGCCAAAGAACAAACGCTGGCCGCTTTTACTAAAGCTGAGGCCACCGCCACCGCCGCCTCTTCCTCCACGTCCACCACCGCCACCGCCAAATGCGCCACCACTGCCTTCAGCAACTGTCCATGTGGGTATCATGCCTTTACTGTTACGTGATACAATTTGCACAGCACTATCTGCACCGTTTTTAAAATAATACAGTTTATAAAATTTCTGAACAGCGTTACTACTGCTGTCACGTTCTGCGATAAAAGCTAGCTGGTTGCCGGTTTCATCCATGGTGTACCCTTTGGCATCATTGAATTTTTTGAGAACGGTTTTACTGGTTTTGCTTCCGGTTTCATATCTAACCACAGAAGATAGTACAGTTGAATCACCTGTTTTTTTAGTGGTCTCATACAAAAGCACATTTCCGTTCTTACTGAAATAATATTCACTAACTAATTTAAAAGATTGTTTCTCTCCGGTTTGCAGATTTCTCAAAATCAATTCTGTTCCTTCTTCAGCTGCTGCATCTGCTGCGGGTGCACCGGCTGCTGCTGCGCCTGCACCGGCAGTACCACCACGTCCACCGCGGGCACCACCGCCACCTCCCGCTCCTTGTGCGGCACCACCACCTCCACCACCACCGGCAGGCCGGGCTTGTTGCAATACCGACATACCTTTTGTTTTGGCATCATTGGCTTTATTACGGATACTGTCTGCCACATGCATTAAACTATCAGCTGCATTTAACATGCTCTTGATACGGGAGGCAGAATCCATAGCAGGTCTGCCGCCGGGACTTGCAGGATCGGCAACCACTTTTTCCATCAGATAAGCCAGCCATTGGCTGCCATTTTCTTCCGGCGTTTTGTAGGTTTTTACACGGGCTATTTTTTCGATATTCTCTTTGCCCAGTTCAAGAATCGCCAGCGTGTCTTTGGTCATATCATCAGGACGTTTTTTCTTGATCCTTGCATCGCGGGTATCTTTGAATGCGGGCTTGATACGGCAGATCACAAAACGGCTGTCGTCTGTGATAGCCGCAGTATATCCCCGCGGTATTTCTTTTTTGTAATCACCTGAAACACTTTGAATCACGAGCACGCCATCACCTTCCTATGGATTGATAGCATACACCACATATTTACCATCATTACTGATAGAACGTTCTGCAATACTTTGCCAGCCATCATACACTGAATGGTCTAAGGGCTTTTTTTGGGCAAGTGCAGAAAGGGAAATAATACAGAGGAACAAAAAGAGATACTTCTTCATGTACAGTTAGTTTGGTATAGTTCCGAAGATACTCAATCAGGACATAGGGTTTATATACTATCGGTAAATTTTATGAACATCCCGGCATACATGGATATACGGGTTGTTTTTTGCTGATTGAGTACCGATGACCAATTTTATTAAGGTAAGTTAGTATCGGAAGCTTTCACGCAAAGGCGCCAAGTAGTAAAGCCGCAATGAGTTTTTCTTTGCGTGAAATCGTTTTAACTTAATGACATTAGCCTATGCCCAATTTATTCATTACAAACATCCTTTATCTTTACTCCATAATTTTATCCCATGAAACATATACCATATCTACTTATTATTACCTTATTTACTTCTTCAACAAACGCCCAGCAGCATAGCCTCGTAAAATTATGGTCAACCGATACGCTTTTAAAAACACCCGAATCTGTGCTGTTCTATGCTAAAGAGAATTTTCTTTTTGTATCCAATATTGATGGTGTTCCCAACGAAAAAGACGGGAAGGGTTCAATCGGCAAAGTGGCATTGGATGGTAAGATCATACAAACTGATTGGGTGGGCGGACTGAATGCACCCAAAGGAATGGGGATCTATAAAAACAAACTCTATGTGGCCGATCTTACAGAAGTGGTGGTGATAGATATAGAAAAGGCAAAGATCATCCGGCATATTCCTGTTGAGGGATCCGTTTTTCTGAATGATATTACCATTGATAAAAACGGAGCCGTGTTTGTGAGCGATACCCGTATCAATAAAGTATACCGCATAGAAAACAATATGGTAGCCACTTTGCTCGAAAACCTGCAGGCACCCAATGGTTTGTTGATACAGGCGGACGGACTATTGATCTTAGACAAAGGCAATCTTATTAAAATGATCCCCAGTGGAACACTATCAAATATTGCCGAAGGTATGGACCCTACTACAGATGGTATTGAAATGGTACAAAAGAATGAATACCTCGTAACCGCATGGAATGGTGTTATCTACTATATTTATGCCGACGGACATAAACAGGTATTACTTGATACCCGTGCACAAAAAATAAATACTGCAGATATAGGTTACGATGCAAAAAAGAGAATTGTATATGTGCCTACTTTTTATAAGAATTGTATTGTGGCGTATGAGTTGAAATAGTTTATTGGTTTACTCGTTTATTTGTATAGTTTCCCAATAAACAAATAAACCAACACCCCATCAAACCTTTTTCCTCTTCACAACCCTTATCATCTGCAGTACAACAGATAAAGCGATGAGCGAAAAGCCAATGTAAAAACTTGTATCAAGATTCTCATTTTCTTTGAACAAAACAAAGGCAAGTAATATTCCATAAACGGGCTCCAGGTTAAGACTTAAGTTTTGAGTAAATGCCGATACTTTTTTTAATGCCCGTAACATCAGATCCATTGCCAGCACTGTGCAGAGCCAGCTTAATACCAGTAACCATCCCCAATCTGACAGCGACGGAAAAATATAATCCGTTGGAAAATATTGCAAATAAAAGGGCATACAGAGTGTGAGTAGTAAAACGCCTCCACTCAATTCATATAACATCAATGTTTGTGGTGGTGCTATGTTTACATTTTTTTTATTCAGTACCGAAAATAAAGCACCTAATAAAGCGGAAGCAATGCCAATTAATATTCCGGTCCGGTAACGGGTGTCAAAATGAAAGATGAGATAGATGCCGAGTAAACTGATCAGCCCCAAACCTATTTCTGCCAAACTGAATTTGTTTCCCGTCATCCAGGGTTCCAGTATGGCGGTAAATAATCCAACAGAAGCAAAACAGATCAGTCCGATAGATACATTGGCGGTTTTAATACTTCCATAAAAACAAACCCAATGCAATGCGATCAATGTGCCTATCCCCAATAATTTCCATACAGAAGCAGGAGATATCTTAGCGATCTTTTTCTTCCAGCTGAGCCAGATAAAAAGTGTTACAACCGTGATCATGATCCTGTACCATACCAGTAACCCTTCATTCAACAGAATCAGTTTACCCAATACGCCGGTAAATCCCGCGAGGAGAACAGAGATATGCAGATTGATGAGGGCTTTCTTCATAACACTCAAAGAAACAGAATATTCCTTTTAAATGTTAGCAATCTAAAAATTGAAGAAGACTGAATAAAGCATGCAAAGGCGCAAGGGCGCAATTAAAACCGCGCCCTTGCGCCTTTGCGTGCTAATTAATCTTTCTGTATAAATCTGTTTGGATTTCAAAATAATTAGTTTCATATTGTAATAAATTATCAAACAACCGACTAACCTATAAAATCTTCTCATGAATCCGATCATCAGTTTAACCAATGTGTATAAAAGCTATGGCGCCAAACAGGTATTGAAAGGCATCAATCTTTCTATTTATCCCGGACAGGTAATCGGATATATTGGCCCAAACGGTGCGGGAAAAAGTACTACGGTAAAAATATTGTGTGGATTGATCTCTGACTATGAAGGGGAAGTAATTATTGATGGTATTAACCTGAAAGATGATCCCATCACCATAAAATCTAAAATCGGTTATGTGCCCGAACTGGCTGAATTGTATGATGTTTTAACCCCCGCAGAATTTCTGGGTTTTATGGGCGAACTATACAATATGCCTAAAGAACTGGCCGATGACAGGATACTGAAAATGCTTACTGCATTTGGATTAGAAGCCAATATGCACCAGCGCATGGATACTTTTAGTAAAGGGATGCGGCAAAAAGTATTGATCATTTCGGGTTTGTTACATAACCCTGATATTATTATTCTTGATGAGCCGTTAAGTGGATTAGATGCCAACAGTGTGATCATTGTGAAAGACCTGATCAGCAAATTGGCCAAAGAAGGAAAAACCATTTTCTATTGCAGTCATATGATGGATGTGGTTGAAAAAGTGAGCGACAGAATTGTATTGATCAACGAAGGAACTGTTTTGGCCGATGGCAGTTTTGAAGAGTTACAACAGCAACAGGGTAACCAGAGTCTGGAAAAAATATTTGCTCATATGACAGCTAAAGAATCCCTGTCTGATGCAGCTGACCAGCTGATGAGTGCATTTGGAAAATAAACAAACACACAACCATGAACATCATTAATAAATTTTTTCTTTGGCTACTATTATTTCCTTCCGGATTGTATGAAAAAATGGGTGTAAGTGTTCCACATCTGCGATCTATTCTCAGGATTAAACTGATCATGGATGACAGAAGGCCCAATAGCATTCAGCAAACCAAACAGAAAAAACAGAAAAAACCCATCAGCTTTGCCACTTTGGGTACCATGCTTTTTACCGGCATTTTGGGTTGTGTTTTTTTAAGTGCTTTTGCTGTTGGAAAAGATTATTCCACCAAACTAACCATTTATTTTTCCTTCTACATTTTTGTATTGGCATCAACACTAATCTCTGATTTTACTTCTGTTTTAATTGATGTTCGGGATAATATGATCATTCTTCCCAAACCTATCAATGATAAAACTTTTGTATTGGCAAGGCTTTTACATATTGTGATTCATATTTCAAAACTGATACTGCCAATGGCATTACCGGGTATGATCATGATGGGAATTCTTGAAGGTATCACTGGTGTTATACCTTTTATCCTTTTAATATTGTGCGCTACCCTGTTTACCATTTTCCTCATCAATGCCTTGTATATTTTTATCCTGAAAATAACTACCCCCGAAAAATTCAAAACAGTGATCAGTTATTTTCAGATCTTTTTTGCCATCTTTTTTTATGCAGGCTACCAACTGGTTCCCAAATTATTCAGCAAAGCGGCTTTGGAAAACTATAGCATTACTACGTTCAGTTGGGCAGGAATTGTACCACCCTATTGGTTTGCAGCCAGCTGGCAATACCTGAAAACTTTCGATCTGGGTTCACCATTGGTTCTTTATTTTGTTTTAAGTATAGCTTTACCCATTCTCAGTATCTGGATCGTGATCAAATATTTTGCGCCATCCTTTAACCAGAAATTATCGATGATCAGTGGCAGCGAAGGAGAAGCCACACCTGTGAAAGCTGATAAAAAAGGATTAATCTCAACCACTTCTGTTTTCATCACTTCTATGGCAAACCGGTTTACAGAAAAAGGAACGGAAAGAATGTCATTCCTTCATACCTGGAAGATGACTGGTCGAAGCCGTGATTTTAAAATGAAAGTTTATCCTTCCATGGGATATCTTGTTGTTTACATCGTTCTTATTTTCATGAGAAACAGAGATATTTCTTTAGATGCGATAAGAGACCAATCCGGAAAAGGTAAATTCCTTTTTCTGGGAGTCATCTATTTCTGCAGTTTTGTATTGATCATGGCTTTACAACAACTTACATTTTCTGATAAATACAAAGCAGCCTGGATCTATTATATCACCCCAATAAAATCGCCAGGTAAATTATTGAGTGGTGCTTTGAAAGCAACCATTGTAAAATTTTATCTGCCTATTGTTGTAATAACTTCTGCAGCAGCCATTATTATTGTTGGCCCGGCAGTTATTCCGAATTTATTATTAGGGATATTTAATCTATTTCTGATTACAACAATACGTGCCTACATGTCAATGCGAGATCTTCCCTTTTCTCAACAACAATCTGCTTCAGTAAAAGGAAGCAATTTTATCCGCGGCCTGTTTATCATGATGATCATGGGCATATTGGCTGCGATGCATTATTTTGTTTACAGTTATTTTATTGTGATACTCATCCTCTGCGTATTATCCATCATTGCATCATGGTTAATGATGGATGCGTTGAAAAATAAAACATGGGACAGTTTGGTTACGAAAGTGTATGAGGGGTAGAAACGTCATTGCGAGCTTCGCGAAGCAATCTGTGTTTTGAATTGCAGGTTGGATGGCTTGGCACAGGCTGCTTCGTTCCTCGCAGTGACGTCCTGTGTTCATCAAATAGATTAACTATTCTTCACCTTCTTCTTGTAATTGCTAAACAGGCTTTTCCATTGGATGCTGAGAACACCCAATACACCTTCTTTGATGATGCCTTTGCTCATTTTACTAACTCCGATCTTACGGTCTACAAAAGTGATGGCAACTTCTTTTATTTGGAAACCTAATTTCCAGGCAGCAAATTTCATTTCTATCTGGAAAGCATAACCCACAAAATGGATCATATCAAAATTGATCGTTTCCAACACAATCCTTTTATAACAAACAAAACCTGCAGTAGGATCATTCACAGGCATCCACGTAATCAGTTTTGTATAAAACGCTCCGCCTTTTGAATAGAGCTGCCTGTCTAATGGCCAGTTCTCCGTTTTTCCGCCGGGTACATAACGACTGCCAATGGAAACATCTCCACCTTCCTTTTTACAGGCATTGTATAACCTTTCAAGATCTTCCGGATTGTGAGAGAAGTCAGCATCCATTTCAAAAATATACTGGTATCCTTTATCAAGGCTCCATTTAAATCCGTAGATATAAGCCGTACCCAAACCAAGTTTTCCTTTTCTTTCTTCTAAAAATAACTGATCAGGATAAATAAACATCAACTCGCGAACAATTGCTGCGGTACCATCAGGAGAACCATCATCTATTACCAGCACATGATAACCCTGCCCCAGTGAAAAGACCTTGTTAATGATAGCAGCAATATTCTCCTTCTCATTATAAGTAGGTATGATTACAATTTTTTCCAAATAAAGGGGGTATCGGTTGAAAATCTAAGTTACAACTTAGATTGGTTACAAATATGGTATTATGTAATAAGAAATCCTTAAAACAGAATTAGGGTTTCTTTACCAAAGTTCGATTCAGTATTTCAGTCAGCTTTTGCTTGGTATTCATCGCAAAATCACCTTTCATCATCCAATCATAATACTGTGGCTCTTCTTTCAGAACCTGGGTAACCGGTTTTCCCTTATGTTTTCCGAAATTGAATATTTCTATCCCTTTTTCTTTGATGAATCTACGGGCAAAATCAACGATATCATCTTCTCCGGTAAATTTCACGATACTTTCCACAGAATTGCCAATTTGCGGATATCGTTCTACCTGTGCTTCCAGAATTTCCCAGGTTGCCGTTGCATCTACTTCGGCACTATGGGCACCTTCCAGGGTTTTTTGACAATAGAATTTATAGGCTGCACTCAGCGTTCTTTGTTCCATCATATGAAACACTTTCTGAACATCAACCAGTTTCTTTCCTTCAATGCTGAACTCCATTCCAATCCGCATAAATTCTTCTATCAACATCGGGATATCAAAACGGTTACTGTTATATCCGCCAAGATCGCAATTATCGATAAATTGTTTCAACTCATTGGCCGCCACTTTAAAAGTAGGTGCATCTTTTACCATTTCATCTGTAATGCCATGAATCTCTGTAGAGCCGACAGGAATGGGCATTCCGGGGTTGATCAGTTTTCTTTTTACCTGACGGGTACCATCGGGTAATACTTTCACTATGGCAATTTCTACAATCCTGTCGGTACTGATATTGATGCCTGTGGTTTCAAGATCGATAAAAGCAATGGGGCGGGTTAGCTGCAATTTCATTATCAGTAATTCTTTTCTTATTGGGTGATCTGTTTTGCGAAAGTAAGCATATCTAAGCCATCATAGTTGCCACTACTCATTAAAACTAAATTTGACTTACTGTATGATTGTTTTTGCAGCCAGTTCCATAATTCATTCTTATCAGTCATAACCAGTAATCCGGGTTTACCAAAACCTTCAATTACTTTATCAGCGGGAAGATCGGGCATACGTTTCAGTTCCAGTGCATGTTTTGAATAAAAGACGACAGCATTATCCGCTTTATCCATTGCTCCCTTATATTCGAGCATAAACTGTTCATTCAAACTGCTGTAGGTATGTAATTCGAGAATACCGATCAATTTTCTGGCGGGGTATTGCTGTTTTACTGCTTCAATAGTAGCTTTTACTTTACTGGGGGCATGGGCAAAATCTCTGTAAACATTGGTAGTTTCATTGGAGGCCAGTAATTCCAAACGTTTGGCTGCACCGGTAAATGTGGCGATAGCTTTTACAAAATCAGCCGCAGTTACACCCAATTCCTTACAGGCATAATAAGCAGCTTGTAAATTCATCAGGTTATGATTTCCGAAAACACGCAAAGGGCCGGTAGCATTTTCTATTGTGACTTCTGTTTTACCATGGTTGATGGTATGTTCCGGAACACCATAAGCCTGATAGCGAATATCATCCCGCAGATTTTCTTCCACCAGTTTTTTTAATACGGGATCTGATTCATTATAGATCAGCAAACCATTTTTTTCGATCTTATTAATGAAAATGATAAACTGCTCCAGGTAAAATTCAAAAGTGGGGAATACATTGATATGATCCCATGCAATTCCTGTAAGGATAGCCACATGTGGAAACAGGAAATGGAATTTAGGTTTGCGTTCAATAGCACTGGCGGGATATTCATCTCCTTCACAAATAATCACAGGCGCATCGGTAATATTTACAGATTGATCAAAACCATCCAATCGGGCACCAACCAGGTAGTCAAAATCTTTCCCAAGATGCCGCAGCACATGCATGATCATACTCGTGGTAGTGGTTTTACCATGACTTCCGCCAACCACTACCCTTTTCTTGGTCTGACTTTCATGGTAAATGTATTCAGGGAAAGAATAGATTTTTAATCCAAGGTCTTTGGCCTTTTGTATTTCTGGATTATCATTCTTGGCGTGCATACCAAGGATCACAGCGTCTAAATCATTGGTAATCAGTTCAGGTTGCCAGCCAATCTCCCCGGGAAGTAGTCCTTCCAAAGCCAGATTAGATTTTGCCGGCTCAAATATTTCATCGTCTGTACCGGTAACCTGGTAGCCCTTCCGGTGTAAAGCAATCGCCAATTGGTGCATTACACTGCCACCAATTGAAATAAAATGAACCCGCATACGTTATTATTTAGTGCTGAAACGACAAATTAACAAAATCTGTGTGCCCGAAAGGCAACGTTTACAGATGAAAGTTTATCTTTGATGTAACGCAAAATACAGCCTAATCCCTTATTTAAACAAGAAGCATGAAAAAGATTGCCGTTTTATTCCTCACATTTTTAGTTGTTGCAGTAGTGTTTACCTCCTGCGCACCTTCCAGAAAAGGTTGCCCTACAACCAATCCTAAATATTTCAGGCAATAATTTTTTGAACAAAGATTTTGTCTTTGCACCATTATTCTAAAAGGCGTTAATGAACTGGATTCCCCTAATCAACAAAGAACAACTCTCAGAAATAGTAGAAAAATCCTCCATCGTTCCACAGGTAATTTTTAAACACAGTTCGCGTTGTGGTACCAGCAGTATGGTATTAAGCAGGCTGGAAAGATCTGAAACTCCTGAAAAAATTGATTTCTATTTTTTAGATCTATTGAGTTACCGTAACATTTCTGCAGAAATTGCAGAGAAGTTTCATGTATATCATGAATCGCCACAAATATTGCTGATCAAAAATGGCGAATGTACTTATGATGAAAGCCATATGGGTATTAGTATGGATGAATTGACGGAGGAAGCTGCTAAGAATTAGTTTATTTGAAACACATAAGGACATAGGATAAGAAAAAGGGCATATAGCATTGAATACTATGTGAACTTTTGCCTAACCTATGTCCTTATGTGCTTCAAATAAATGATCTTAGTAATCTAAGCTCTTTTATTGTTATATCAACTATTGCCCATAACCAATTACAATAGCATTTACACAACCATTCGTATAAAATGTAACCCACAAAGTAATAACTGATTGATTATTCAGCATCTTTGCCCACTAATTAGAAGTACATGGAAATTGCAGGCTATTTTGCTGCTTTATTGATAGGGATCTCGCTCGGATTAATTGGAGGCGGGGGCTCTATTTTAACCATTCCGGTACTTGTTTATCTTTTCAATATTCAGCCGACCATTGCTACGGGGTATTCTTTATTTATTGTAGGATGCAGCAGTTTGGCGGGTGCCTGGAAAAATTACAGAAAAGGGAATATCAATTTTAAAGCAGCCTTTTATTTTGGAATCTCTTCTATCATTACCGTTGTATTGATCCGCAAATTTTTAGTGCCTGTTATTCCTGAACACCTTTTTGTAAGCGGATCTTTTACCGTTACAAAATCATTGCTCACGATGTTGTTGTTTGCGGTGGTGATGATCATTGCTTCATTGAATATGATCAGAAAAGATATTATTCAACAGGAAGAAGAGGCTGATAATCCCATTCATCTTACCAAAGCATTGTTCAGAGGCATTCAGGTAGGTATACTTACAGGGCTTCTTGGAGCAGGTGGCGGCTTTATTATTATCCCTGTTTTGATCTTTTCCTTTCATTTAAAAATGAAGGAAGCAATAGGTACATCGCTGCTGATCATTGCTATGAATTCTTTGTTTGGTTTTGCAGGCGATCTCTTTCATCACCAATTCAATTGGTCGTTATTATTGCCTATTACTGCGATTGCTATTACAGGAACATTTATTGGCAGAAAGATGGGAGAAACTATTTCCGGAGAAAAATTAAAAAAAGGATTTGGCTGGTTTGTATTGGTGATGGGGATCTATATTATTATTCATGAGTTGTTTGTGAAATAGTAATATAGTTGGGATGTCCGGAAGTCGGAAAGCTTTTTTTAGCTATTTTCTTACAATACAGGTTCTAATACCTGCGTTTTTTTCAACAGATTTTTTATTTGTACAATTACATCAGGAACGATGGCTTCTATTTCTGGAGTTAGTTCTATGCCTTGTTGTTGGATAGATTCAATGCTTACAACGAAGAGATCTATCTCGGGCATTTTGTCTAATAACTGCAAGGCACTCACCATATCTTTTAATCCGATATCGTGAGTGCTCATGGCAGGCGGAAAGTCTTTTGCGAATTTTGGTTTGATCATGCGGATGGTTCCGGGTTTATTTCCATCCAATGTTGCATCGATCAATATCACGTGATCAAAATTTTCGAGGTACGACAGTAAATGAAATCCCCCTGTACCTCCATCGATCACTTCTACTCCATCCAACCCATCTTCGCGTTCCAGTCTGTTGGCCACATGAACCCCAATACCTTCATCGCCCATTAAATAATTACCGATACCTAAGATAAGGGTTGATTTTTGCTGACTCATGTAACCAGATTTTAAGTACTATATAACTAAATTTATTTCTCTGCGTAAACTCTGCTACTCCGCGCCTCCGCGGTGAAAAGCTCTCCGTCATTAACTTGCTCGTTCAAGACAAATGTTTTTTCACTGCAGAGAACAAGAGATGCAGAGTAACCGCAGAGAGATTATTTATAATAGGACTACTTTACAAATAATACATTCTACTTTTTTTCAGGATTTGGAGTCTGGTGTTTGTTCTGTTCAAACACATCTTCTTCAATAAATTTCCATCCGCCACCCATGCTGCTGATCTCTCCTCTTCCTTCAACATAATCGTGATAGAATACAAGGTAAACATGAATAACAGCGAAGAGAATAAAGAACCACATAGACCAGTGATGGATCTGCCTTGTAAGAATATCACCACCAAAAACAGCCGGCACCCATGCAAACAATTTAGGAAACCACCAGCCACTCATAGATGCATATAAACCAAAGCCTGTTAAGCATTGTATCAAAAAAGCAAAAAAGGTTAGGAAATAAATAAACCCTGCCATTGCATTGTGTCCAACACTCAGGTGATCCTGTTGTTTTCCATTTTTGCGAAGCATCAGGATATCGATCTTAAATACTTTCCACATTTCAGAAAAAAATCGGCGTGAGGTAGGAATGAACTGTTTCCAGTTGGCGTATTTATTTCCAACAAATCCCCAATACAAACGAAACAGAAAATTAAAGAAGAACAAATAAGCCGCTGCAAAATGGATATACCTGAACCAGCCCATGGTATAACGGTTGGCGGCTTCCTGGTTGCTTAATAAGGCCAGCGGATTGGCGATATAAAAACCGGTAATGATCAATGCTATGATTACACCTGCATTTAACCAGTGATAAAATCGTACAGGCAATTCCCAAACATACACCCGGCGAAGCCTGTGGATATGCAAATATTTTTTTGCCATAAAAAATGTTTAAATGTTAATCGCCCAATACATTAAATCTGCTGATGGTTTTTCCTTCTTCATCATACAGGTGAACACTACATGCCATACATGGATCGAAACTGTGAATGGTTCTCAGTATTTCCAATGGCTGTTTTTCATCAGCCACAGGCGTATCGATCAATGATGCTTCGTATGCCGACATCTGTCCTTTATGATCTCTCGGAGAAGCATTCCATGTAGTAGGAACCACCAGTTGGTAATTTGCAATTTTCTGATCTTCAATATTGATCCAGTGTGCCAGTGCTCCGCGTGGAGCTTCTGTATGGCCCACACCCAGTGCGGTTTTTGGCCATGTTGCCGGATCAAACTTGCTCATCTCTGCCATCCTTGTATCACCGTTTTTAATATTGGCAAGTAACTGATCGTAAAACTCAATTCCCCACTGTGCGGTTAAAATACTTTCCAATCCGCGTGCAGCTGTTCTTCCCAATGTTGAGAATAATGCGGCTACAGGTACATTCAGATCTTTCAATGCTTTATCTACCACCGCTTTAAAGTCTTCTCTTCCTCTTGCATAACCAACTAACACACGTGCCAGTGGTCCTACTTCCATTGCATTGCCTTTCCAACGTGGTGTTTTTAAATAGCTGTATTTATGATCTGTTTCCAGATGTTCAAATGGAGGTTTAGGCCCGGTGTATTTTACTTTGCTTTCACCTTTCCATGGATGCAATCCTTTGGCATCTCCTTCTTTGTATTCGTACCATGAGTGAGTGATGAATTCCTGTACCTCATCCTCTTTTTTCAGATCAACATCATAAAGTTTCGTGATGTCTTTATTAAGAATAGCACCTGCAGGAAATTTGTAACTCGACATATCGCGATAACCATTCGTTGGAAGATCACCATACACCAAATAGTTTCCTAATCCACCACCGATTGCACCCCAGTCTTTATAGAAAGAAGCAATCGCCATCAGATCAGGAATATATACCTGCTCTACAAATTCTTTTCCCTGCTTTAATAACTGGCCAACATGGGCAAGTCTTTCCGCATTTAATCCACTCACATCATCAATACTAATTGCACAAGCCATCCCACCCACTAAATAATTAGGGTGTGGATTTTTACCGCCAAATATTGCATGCACTTTTACAATTTCTTTCTGCCATTCCAATGCTTCCAAATAGTGAGCAAGTCCGATCAGGTTTACTTCTGCAGGCAATTTGTAAGCCGGATGTCCCCAATAACCATTGGAAAAAATTCCTAACTGACCACTGTCAACAAATTTTTTAATTCTTGTTTGAATATCACTGAAATACCCCGGAGAACTTTTGGGCCATTTGGAAATACTCTGTGCCAGTTCAGATGTTTTTTTAGGATCTGCTTTTAAAGCATTCACCACATCTACCCAGTCCATCGCATGCAAATGATAAAAGTGAACTACGTGGTCATGAATGTATTGTGTGCAGAACATGATATTACGAACCAGTTCTGCATTTGGCGGAACCACAATATCCAATGCATCTTCCACACAACGCACAGAAGTGAGTGAGTGGATGGATGTACAAACGCCACAAACCCTTCCCACAAATGCCCAGGCATCTTTGGGATCTCTGCCGCGTAAAATTTCTTCGAGCAGGCGAACCATGGTACCGCTGCTGAATGCGTCTTTTATTTTTCCGTTTTCAATATCTGCTTCAATGCGTAGGTGACCTTCAATACGTGTGATTGGGTCAACAACAATTCTTTTACTCATATAACTGATTAAAAGGTTAGTTAATTAAGATTAGGATTCCAGTTCATGTTCACTCAGTTTGCCTTCCTCTTCGTGTTTATGAATGAGTGTGGATTTACCGATATTGGTAGCGATGGCATGTCCTGCAATGGCAACACCTGTTCCCACCAATGCAATTTTACCTAGCGTATCTGCATCTGATTCTATACCAAAGCCGGCAAAAGCAGAACCTCTTTCATAGAATCGTCCATTATCCCAGAAATTTTCTTCGCTACAACCAATACAAGGATGGCCTGATTGAATTGGGAAACTGGTTCCTCCATTCCATTTTGTTACACCACATGCATTGTAAGTGGATGGCCCTTTACAGCCTACTTTATAGAGGCAATATCCTTTCTTGGCATTTTCATCATCAAAGGTTTCAACAAACAAACCGGCATCGTAGTATGGACGACGATAACAGGAATCGTGAACACGCTTACTGTAGAAAGCTTTTGGTCTTCCTAATCTGTCTAATTCGGGAATTCTTCCAAATGTTAAATAGTGAACGATCACACCAGCCATTACTTCACCAATTGGAGGACAGCCCGGTACTTTAATAATGGGTTTGTTCTTAATGATCTTATGAATAGGTGTAGCACCTGTAGGATTTGGTTTGGCAGACTGTACACAACCATTGCTGGCACAACTGCCCCATGCGATAATGGCTGCAGCACCTTCAGAAACTTCTTCCAGGATCTGAAGTGATGTTTTTCCACCGATCATACAATACACACCATCTGCACCCAGTGGAACACTACCTTCCACACAAAGGATGTATTTGCCTTTGTATTTGGTCATGGTGTTTTTGAGTGCATCTTCTGCCTGTGTGCCTGATGCAGCCATCAATGTTTCTGTGTAATCGAGCGAGATCTTATCGAGTAAGATATCTGCTACAATAGGGTGAGAAGAACGGATAAAACTTTCGCTGCAACAGGTACATTCCTGAAAGTGAAGCCAGATCACCGGTAATCTCGGTTGGGTTTCCAATGCTTTGGTAACCTGCCCGATGGCAGATTGTTCAAGCCCGATAAAAGCGGTCATCATACTTACAAACTTTACAAAATCGCGGCGGGAGTATCCTTTTCTTTGAACCTCCTCATAATAAGTAGGTTGTTGTGGAAGCACATCGTTAGTCATGCTGTCTGATTTAAAAGGTGAAAGGGAAACCAAATGTAAATCCGGTGTTTAGTCATTAATATGCTAATTGTCATAAGCAAACATGACTTTTATCATAAAACCCGTTTTCAATTCAGTTTAATATTGTATCCGTAAAAACCTTACATATGAAAAAAATTGCTCTTCTTTTAAGCCTTTCGTTTATTGTTGTTGCACCGTTAATTTCATTTGCACATCCCGGACATGGCGGAACGGATGGCTACACCATCATCCACTATTTTATAGAACCCATGCATGCTTTTGTAACACTGGGTATCATTGCTGCCACTGTTGTATGCGTGAAACTTGCCGGTACCAAAAAAGAATCTAACCAGGAATAAACGATGCATGAACTGTCTATTGTAATGAGCATTATTGGTATTGCCGGAGAACAGGCAAAACAGGCTAACGCTACTATAGTAGATGAAATAGAACTGGATATCGGAACCCTTAGCGGTATTGAAATGAATGCTTTGGATTTTGCCTGGGATCAGGCTGTTAAACAAACCATTCTTGAAAATACCGAAAGAAAGATCAACCGGATAGAAGCCAAAGCCAAATGCCTCGATTGCGAAGCTGAATTTAATATTCAACATTTATACGATGCCTGTCCTGTTTGTGGTGAACATTTTTTAAATATCCTGCAGGGCAAGGAATTAAGGGTGAAATCATTAGTGGTTTCATAGATTATTTTTTGTTCAAACATAAAACTCAATTGTATGTGTGCAACCTGCGGCTGCGATTCAGGCAGCAATACAAGTATTCAACATCTTGGAGAAAATAATGGTCATGATCATTCGCACGACCATTCTCATACCCATCTTCAACAGAAAACGATTGTGGATGTGGAACAGGATGTATTGCACCAGAACAATTTACTGGCAGAAAGAAACAGGGGTTATTTTGAAGCAAAGAACATACTGGCATTGAATCTGGTTAGTTCGCCCGGTTCCGGCAAAACTACTTTGCTGGAAAGAACACTGATCGATCTGAAAGATAAAATGGAATTTGCTGTGATCGAAGGCGACCAGCAAACCACCAATGATGCAGACCGCATTCATGCCACCGGAACAAAAGTTACACAAATCAATACCGGCAAGGGTTGCCACCTGGATTCGCACATGGTATTGCATGCTTTACAAGGAATGCGGCCCAAAGAGAATTCTGTTTTATTTATTGAAAATGTAGGTAACCTGGTTTGCCCTGCTATGTTTGACTTGGGTGAAAAAGAAAGAGTGGTGATCATCAGTGTAACAGAAGGGGATGATAAGCCTTTGAAATATCCTGATATGTTTCACTCATCTACTTTATGTATTGTGAATAAAATTGACCTTCTCCCCTATGTTCCTTTTGATATAGTGAAAGTAAAAGCAAATGCAAGGAAAGTGAACCCTACATTGGATATTATAGAAGTAAGCTGTACATCAGGCGAAGGTTTATCCGAATGGTACAAATGGTTACAATCTAAAGTGCTGGCTCCTCAATTGAACTGATCAACAACCCCAACCCTTACATGAAAAAGTACATGCAGCATTCATATCATATTCATATCAAGGGTTTGGTGCAGGGGGTTGGCTTCCGTCCATTTGTATGTAAACTGGCAGAAGAACTAAAGATCAACGGGTGGGTGAGTAATTCAAACAATGGTGTAATCATTGAGATCAATGCTGATGTAGAACAGCGTTCTGCATTTTATCATCATATTATCAGCTTCCCTCCTAACAATGCTGTGATCACAGATCATTGTATACATCAGATTGATCCACAAAATTTTTCAGGCTTTTCTATTAAACAAAGTTGTGATGAAACTGAGCCTGATCTTTTATTAACACCTGACATTGTTATCTGCCCCGAATGCAGACTTGAAATAAAAGACAATTCTAATAAAAGAAGTGGTTATGCATTTACGACCTGCCTGAATTGCGGGCCAAGGTATTCGATTACAAGATCACTTCCTTACGATCGTGAAAATACAACAATGGCAGAATTGGGAATGTGCGAATCCTGCTCAAAAGAATTTAGTAATATTCATGACAGAAGACATTATAGTCAAACTAATTCATGTCCATCCTGTGCTATCAAAATGCATCTGTATAAATCGCAGTATGCAGAATGTGATTATACTGAAGAAGAAATCATTACCACACTTACCAACGAATTTAATAACGGTAAAATTATTTCCGTAAAAGGAATCGGTGGTTATTTACTGATGTGTGATGCAACCAATAAAGTTGCTGTCAATATATTACGCAATAGAAAACACAGGCCTGCGAAACCCTTTGCCATATTATATCCAACCATCGAAATGGCGAATGCCGATGTGTATCTGCGTCATGAAGAAACAGATGCATTGGAAAGCAAATCAGCACCCATTGTTCTTTGCAAAAAGAAAACAATATCGGGTAATGGAATAGTGACTGAAGATATTGCACCTGATCTCGATAAGATTGGTGTGATGATTGCATACACACCTTTACTGTTGATAATAGCTGAAACAATCGGAAAACCATTAATTGCTACAAGTGCCAATATCAGTGGCTCCCCTATCATTTTTAAAGATGAAGACGCACTGGAAAATTTATTTGAAGTTGCAGACTTACTACTTACATATGACAGAGAAATTCTAATACCGCAAGATGACAGTGTGATCCAGTTTACAGAAAGCAAACAAAAAATAATTCTTCGAAGAAGCCGCGGACTCGCACCTAATTATTATCCCAATACTTTGCCAACTGTATCAGAACCTGTTTTAGCTACCGGAGGTGAATTAAAAAGTGCCTTTGCCATTCAGATCAAAAACAAAGTATTTATCAGTCAATACCTTGGCGATCAAGGCACGATTGAATCACAGGAAAGCTATCAGCATACATTAGATCACATGATGGAATTACTGCAAACGGTTCCTTCAAAAATATTGATCGATCAACATCCCGGCTATGTAGTTTCTCAATTGGGAAAAGAGATGGCTACTCGTTTCTCTCCTCAACCTGCTATTGAAATCCAACACCACAAAGCACATTTTGGAGCAGTACTGGCTGAAAATAATTCGCTGCATACTAAAGTGCCGGTACTTGGTTTTATCTGGGATGGCACTGGTTATGGAGATGACAAACAGATCTGGGGTAGCGAACTCTTTATTTACCAGCATGAAGAGATGACAAGGGTTGCACATTTGAATTATTTTCCTCAATTGCTGGGAGATAAAATGAGTAAAGAACCACGATTATCTGCTCTTAGCCTTTTAACTGATTTTCCGGAACATCAATATTTACTCGAATCACTATTTTCAAAAAATGAATGGCAGTATTATCAAAAAATAGTAAATCAGGATAGTCATACAGTAACCAGTTCAATGGGCAGATTTCTTGATGGTCTGGCTTGCCTGTTGGGTATTCGCAGCATCAATACATATGAGGGAGAAGCTGTAATGGTGATGGAAAGCATGGCAAGAAACTGTACAGCAAGATCATCAGTAAAATACCCCTTCACATTACAGGAAGGTATTATTGACTGGTGTGCATTTATGAAAGCCTTTTTAAAAGACATCGAGAATAAAGAAGATACTTCGGTAATTGCTTATAAAATATTTTATTCACTCGCAAGACTTGTTGTGCAGTTGAGTAAATTCTTTTCCATACATACAATTGCATTTAGTGGAGGTGTGTTTCAAAATGCTTTACTGACAGATCTTATCAAAGAAAATGCATCTAAAAACAGACAGCTTTATTTCCACAAGCAATTGAGTCCGAATGATGAATGCATTGGCTTTGGACAGCTTGCCTGTTTTGAGATAAGCAAACGATCGAACAAAGAATATTACCAGGTAAAAACAACCGTATTATCCTAAAACCATTCCTATGTGTTTAGCTATTCCCGGAAAATTAATTGCCATCACAGCCATGCTGGATGATACTTTCAGAACCGGCAAGGTATCTTTTGGTGGCATACAGAAAGAAGTAAATTTATGCATGGTACCCAATGCACAGATCGGAGATTATTTGTTGGTGCATGTAGGAGTAGCCATTGGAAAAGTAGATGAAGAAGAAGCCGTTAAAGTATTCAGTTATTTAAAAAACATGGGCGAAGTGGAAGAACTGCATATACCAGAAATAAACAAATAATAATGCAACAACAATAAAATATTAACTGCAAAAAAATAACCTGATCGAAAATCATTTCTAATCAGTCCCTGTGGATGGGCTCTTTTGGTTCGGTACCGGGCGAAGGCCTCGGCAGCCCAGTAACAGGGACGAGGCCCAGCGGCCTTGAGCGAACAATAATTTTGAATAACTGAGGGATTGATTATTACAAACATTTTGACATTTTCTTGTTAGTAAAATAAAATATTATCTCATGAAATATTTATCAGAATACAGAGACCCTGAACTGGTAGAAGAATTCATCAAAGAAATTCACCGCATCACCACAAAACCATGGACATTGATGGAGATCTGTGGCGGACAAACACATAGCCTTGTTAAGAACGGAATATTAGAAATGTTGCCCGACAAAATCACTATGGTACATGGCCCCGGCTGTCCCGTATGTGTAACCAGTGTAAGTGTGATTGATGAAGCTATTTTTTTGGCAGAACAACCCAATACTATTCTTTGTTCTTTTGGAGATATGCTTCGTGTTCCCGGAAGCAGTAAAAGTTTACTGGAAGCCAAAGCATCCGGTGCTGATATCCGGATATTGTATTCGCCATTGGAAGCAGTACAACTGGCAGTACAAAATCCGGGCAAACAAGTGATATTTTTTGCCGTAGGTTTTGAAACCACTGCCCCTGCCAATGCATTAAGTGTGGTTCATGCCGCACAACTGAAGCTCAATAATTACAGTATTCTTGCCTCACATGTTTTGGTACCGCCTGCTATGGAAGCGATATTAAGCGATGATGAAAATAAGATCGACGCATTTCTTGCAGCAGGTCATGTTTGTACTATTATGGGAATTGAAGAATACCATCCTGTTGCATCTAAATATCATTGCCCCATAGTAGTTACCGGCTTTGAACCCGTTGATCTGTTGCAAGGAATTTTAATGGCCGTACAACAATTGGAAAACGGAGAATACAAAGTAGAGAACCAATACAGTCGCAGTGTACAGCGTGAAGGAAATGTATTGGCACAGAATACTATACACAAAGTATTTGCCATCAGTGATCGTATATGGCGTGGCATTGGTAATATTCCGCAAAGTGGATATGAAGTAAATGAAGAATACAAAAATTTCAACGCGCGCAATAAATTCAATATTGATATCCCCTTTGCAGAAGAAAATAAAGAATGTATCAGCGGCGATATTATGAAAGGATTAAAGAAACCAAAACAGTGCCCAAATTTCGGCAGTAAATGTAAACCTGAACACCCACTTGGCGCACCCATGGTTAGCAGTGAAGGAGCTTGCGCAGCTTACTACCATTATGCAGACGCAGATAGTATGTTGACTATTTAATTGATCATTATGAAAGAAGAAAAAATAAAAATGGCACTCCACTGTCCCATGCCAAAATTTGATTTTGATGTGATCACACTCGGACATGGCAGCGGCGGATTGTTAACTCACCGTTTATTACAAAGTGGTGTATTTGATATTTTCAAGAACGATCTGTTAGATCAGCAACATGATGGTGCTATTTTTGAGATGAATGGGAAAATGGCTTTTAGTACAGACAGTTATGTGGTATCTCCTATTTTTTTTCCCGGCGGTAATATTGGTGATCTTGCTATCAATGGTACAGTGAATGATCTTGCTATGTGTGGTGCCTCAGCAAAATACCTATCGCTCAGTTTTATTATTGAAGAAGGTTTTGCCATGGATGAATTCTGGAAAGTAATGGTAAGTATTAAAGGCGCAGCGCAGCAATCAAATATTTCCATCGTAACCGGTGATACCAAAGTGGTTGAAAAAGGAAAGGGTGATAAAATTTATATCAATACTTCCGGAGTTGGTATCATTCATCCCAAAGCAAATATCGATCACAAGAATATTGAAGTGGGTGATGTGATCATCGTTAGTGGCAATATCGCATCCCATGGAATGGCTATCATGAGTATCCGCAAAGGATTGGAGTTTGAAACAGATATACTCAGCGATACCATCAACCTCAATCATACCATACTCTCTTTACTGGATGTATTTGGGGATGATATTAAATTTTTAAGAGACCCCACCAGAGGTGGCGTTGCATCAGTATTAAATGAAATTGCAGAGCTTACACAAAGAGGATTCTATATCGATCAAAAATTACTCCCTATTGATGAACAGGTTGATGGCGCCTGCGAAATGCTGGGACTTGATCCTTTGTATGTTGCCAATGAAGGATTGTTCATGGCCATCGTTAAAAAAGAATCTGCCAACGAATTTCTTGCACAACTTAAAAATGATCCTAACGGAACACATGCCGCGATCATTGGAGAAGTAACAACTGAGAACTGCGGTAGAGTGATCATGAAAAGTCGTGTTGGTGGAAAAAGAATGGTGAATTATTTAACCGGGGAACAATTGCCCAGAATCTGTTAAGAGCCTTTATTTTAAACCACTCTTAGTACATTGCTTTTAATTTAAGGTTATTATTTAAGGGTTAACGCAAAGCCGCTAAGGGGGCAAGTCGCAAGGAGTCCTTCTTTGCAACTTTGCCCCCTTATTTTTCTTTGCGTGAAATCTTCTTAACTTAATGACATTGCTCTTAGTGCCCCTTTGTACCTTATAGTTATGTTAGGTGTTTAAAGCAGTATTTTTTACCTTCATTGCTTAAGGATAATCTAAATCAATTTTCATGTTAGAATGGTTACACAAACCCTGGCCTTGGTATGTAGCAGGGCCAATGATCGGATTAATGGTTCCTGCATTGTTATTAATAGGTAATAAAACATTGGGGATCTCTTCTTCGCTGAGGCATATATGCGCAGCATGCTTACCCGCTAAAGTTCCTTTCTTCCAATACAACTGGAAAAAAGAAGCCTGGAACCTGTTTTTTGTAACAGGTGTTCTGATAGGTGGGTGCATTGCCGCTACCCTGCTCGCATCACCTGATCCTGTAAATGTAAATGAAAAATTATTGATTGAGTTACAGCAATACGGGATCACAAACCATGATACCCTTGTGCCTGTTGATATTTTCAATTGGGCAAGTGTATTTACACTAAAAGGATTTTTATTGATGGTATTCGGAGGTTTTCTGGTTGGCTTCGGCACACGATACGCCGGGGGCTGTACATCCGGCCATTCGATTATGGGATTGAGTAACCTCCAGTTTTCTTCTCTCGTAGCTACAATCTGTTTTATGGCCGGTGGATTTATCATGGCCAATCTCATCCTGCCCATCATTTTAAAATTGTAAGCATGCAAAACAAAGAGATCAATACCGATTTCGAAACACGTTCCTTAGATGCCATGTGTATTAATGCAAGTGAGATCAATCATCCTTGGTGGTATAATTTTAAATATATCATTGCCGGAATTTTATTCGGAATTATTTTAACCAAAGCCGAAGTGATCTCATGGTTTCGCATACAGGAAATGTTTCGTCTGCAAAGCTTTCACATGTTTGGCGTAATTGGTTCTGCAGTTGTTACAGGTGCCATTTCTGTTTTCATCATTAAAAAATATAAACTCAAAACCATTCATGGTGAAGAGATTGATCTTCAGGGCAAACCCTTTAACAAAGGTCAGATCATTGGCGGTTTATTATTTGGCTTTGGATGGGCGATGACAGGCGCTTGCCCTGGCCCACTCTACGCCCAGATCGGCAGCGGTACAACAGTAATCATAGTAACTTTAATAAGCGCCATTGCAGGAACATGGGTGTATGGATTATTAAGAGATAAATTACCTCACTAAATATGCAGATCAGGTATAACTGGTTCCCGATATTATTAAGTGTGATTATTGCATTCATCATTATCAATGCAGTATGGGATCATTATGAACAGCCTGAACAAAAGATTACAATCTCAGATGCCAATTGCTGGACAGGTGCCGGCACCAACCAAATACCTGTTGATGCTGATGGTGAATTGATCCGTTACGGAAGAAAATTAATTGAAAATACTGCTTACTATTTAGGCCCCAAAGGAACCGTTGCTCACATCAGCAATGGCATGAATTGCCAGAACTGTCATCTGGAAGCCGGTACCAAACCTTGGGGAAATAATTATGGTGCAGTAGCGTCTACTTATCCAAAATACAGAGAACGCTCAGGACATATTGAAAGCATTGAAAAAAGAGTGAATGATTGTTTCGAAAGAAGTTTAAACGGACAAGCCATCGACAGCCTCAGCAAAGAAATGCGCGCCATGGTTGCTTACATTAAATGGCTGGGAAAAGAAATTCCCAAAGACACCAAACCCAAAGGCACGGGCATTATGGATCTTGCTTATTTAACAAGGGCCGCAGATCCTTTAAAAGGTAAAACAGTTTATATAACCACTTGCGAAAAATGCCATGGTAAAAATGGTGAAGGACAAATCAATCCAGATCAAACCGGCTATACCTATCCGCCTTTATGGGGAAATAACAGTTATAATATTGGCGCAGGATTGTTTCGTTTATCAAGATTGGCCGGCTATGTAAAAAACAATATGCCCAACCCACTCAATTATCACAATCCACAATTAACAGATGAACAGTCTTGGGATGTGGCAGCCTATATAAACTCACAACCACGGCCTGCAAAAGATGTAAGTTATGACTGGCCAAAAATAAAATCCAAACCCTTCGATCATCCCTTCGGGCCTTATGCGGATAGCTTTACTGAAGAGCAACATAAGTACGGGCCGTTTGAGGAGATAATTCAAAAAGCAAAACTAAAAAATCAAAAATGATTCCTCGTTTTTGATTTTTTAGTTTTGACTTTTAACTTCTCAACTATTTCCTTTTCAAAATCGCCACCGTCAACCTGCTCACACAAACCAGCTTCTCTGCCTCATCAAATATGTTGATTTCCCAAACATGAGAGCTTGCTCCAAGATGAATGGGTTTTGCAATGCCTGTAACAAATCCACTCTTCGCACTTCTGATATGGTTCGCATTGATCTCCTGCCCTACACAAATATTTTGTTCGGTATCTATAACCAATGCAGAACCAACACTGCCCAATGTTTCAGCAAGGGTTACAGATGCACCCCCATGCAATAATCCATATGGTTGTTTGGTACGATGATCAACCGGCATGGTGGCTTTTATAAAATCAGGGCCGAGTTCAGAAAAACGGATTCCGAGGTGATCTCCCATAGTGTCTTTACCCAATTCAGAAAAATCTTCCAGCCGAAGATCTTTTTTATGCCAGATAATCATACAACAATTTATTTGGATTGATTTCGCAACGAAATATTCACTGCATCAGGAAGAAAAGGTGATGCATCCCCACCATTACGAAGGATATCCCTTACAATGGTTGACGCCACAGAAGTATATTTTGGTTCGCCCGTAAGAAAGATGGTTTCAATATTTTTATCAAGCGTTCTGTTTGCATCAGCGATCGTTTTTTCATATTCAAAATCGCTTACGTAACGAATGCCGCGTAAAATAAAATTAGCTTCAATGGTCTTACAATAATTAACGGTTAATCCATCATAAATCACACTCTGTACCCTTGGCTCATTTTTGTAAATTTCCTGGAACCATTCCATCCTTTGCTCCGCACTAAACATCGGGCTTTTGGAAGAGTTGATCCCGATACCCACATAAATCTTATCAAACAAAGGAATGGCCCGGTTAATAATATCCACATGCCCCAATGTTACAGGATCAAATGTTCCGGGGAAAAGACAGATTCTTTGCATAGGACTTTTTTTAGGTACGAGGTTAGAGGTACGAAGTACGAACTAAAATATGATATTTAAAACAGTTCATAGTTCATACCTCTAACCTCGTACTTATTTAGTTTTCTCTATTCGCCAACAAATACAAAACCGCCATTCTCACCGCTACCCCATTCTCTACCTGGTTCAGAATAATTGAATATGGCCCATCAGCCACATCACTATCCAACTCAACGCCACGGTTAATTGGTCCTGGGTGCATGATCACGATTTCTTTACCCAGTCCTTCCAGTAATTTTCTGTTGATGCCATAAGCCAGATTGTATTCGCGCAATGAAGAGAACAAAGGCTGGTTCTGCCGCTCTAGTTGTATACGCAGCACATTCGCCACATCGCACCACTGCAAGGCTTTTTTAAGATTGTATTCCACTTTCACACCCAATGCCTCACTAATGTATTTTGGAATGAGTGTTGGCGGACCAGCCACCATTACTTCAGCACCCATTTTTTGCAGCAGGTACATATTGCTTAAAGCCACGCGGCTATGCATGATATCGCCAATGATGGCCACTTTTAATCCTTCCAGTTTACCCAGTTTTTCCTGCATCGAAAAAGCATCCAATAAAGCCTGGGTAGGATGTTCATTAATTCCATCACCCGCATTCACAATGGCTGCGGGAATATGTTTGGCCAAAAAATGCGGCGCACCCGATGCACTGTGACGCATCACCACCATATCCACTTTCATGCTCAGGATATTGTTCACCGTATCCAATAAAGTTTCGCCTTTGGCGGAGGAAGAACTGCTGGCCGCAAAATTGAGCACATCCGCAGAAAGCCTTCGCTCGGCAAGTTCGAACGACATACGTGTACGGGTAGAATTTTCATAAAACAAATTCACAATCGTAATATCACGCAATGAGGGAACTTTCTTAACCGGACGTTGTAAAACTTCCTTGAATTGCAGTGCCGTAGATAGAATTAATTGAATATCGTCTCTGTTGAGATCCTTGATACCAAGAAGATGTTTGGTAGATAGTTTCATTAAAAATCAAAGATAAAAGATTTAGCTATCCAAAAGTATGACTTCTTCGATATTATCGTTTTCCCGCCAACATACTTTTACACGTTGAGAAATGATTGTGTCAATAACCTTTCCGGAATAATCCGGTTGTATCGGTAATTCACGACTAAAGCGACGATCGATCAAAACACACAACGAAACATGCGAAGGTCTTCCAAAAGACAACAAGGCATCTAACGCAGCCCTGATCGTTCTGCCGGTATATAATACGTCATCAATCAATACCACTCTCTTATTCTCTAAACTGAAAGGAATATCTGTCTGATTGGCTATATGCAGGCTTTTACGGATATCATCCCTGTAAAAAGTGATATCTAATTTGCCGTATTTAATCGTGTCGTTCTGAACAATCTTTTTCAACTCATTCACAATCCGGTCACTCAAAAAAACGCCTCTTGGCTGCAGACCAATAATTACTGTATTGGTCAGGTGCAGATTATTCTCAAGGATCTGGTGTGCCAGTCGCTTTACGGTTAATGCCAGTTGTTGTTCAGATAAGATCGTCTTCAAAACCGAATTTTTATTAAAAATAAATGCTTTCTGCCATACTCAACATGAATTATTAACGCTGGCTGGTTTAATTTGCCGCAAATGTTCAGGCTTCAGTCCATATCATTGGTTCAGTTTCGCAATTATGTGCAGCAGCAGTTCTCTTTTACCGAGAGAATTGTAGGCATTTGCGGCATCAACGGAACAGGAAAAACCAACCTGCTGGATGCCATCTATTACCTAAGTTTTACCCGCAGTTATTTCTCCCGCCCTGATAGCCAGAATGTTCACCATGGATTAATGGGTATGCGGATAGAAGGAAATTATGAGTTGAATGACGAGCCACAGCAACTGGTTTGCATTCTTCGCGAAAACAACCGTAAAGAACTCGTGTTAAATGAGGAAGCCTATAAAAAATTCTCCGACCATATTGGCAAACTTCCCTGTGTAATGATCGCACCGGATGATGTGGTATTGATTACCGGCGGAAGCGAGGAAAGAAGAACTTTTATTGATACACTTCTTTCTCAGATCAATAAAGAATACCTGCTGCAACTGATAGACTATAACCGCATCTTACAACAACGAAATAGTTTATTAAAACAATCTGCCGAAACCGGACAAACAGATGAAGCCCTCTTACAGGTTTTAAACAGCCAACTCAGTAAAAAGGGCAATGATATTTTTGAAGAGAGAAACTCTTTTTTGATTGATTTTCTTCCGCTAACCGCATCAATCTACGAGCGCATCGCCGGAAAAGATGATGGATTAACGTTGCGCTATGAAAGTCAATTATTAAATGGAGATTTTGAAAAACTGCTTGAATCATCCCGCCCAAAAGATCTTGTATTACAAAGAACGACAACAGGTATTCACCGCGATGAGATCTTATTCTTCATGGGTAATACCACTTTCAAAACAGAAGCCTCACAAGGACAACGCAAGAGTTTATTATTTGCTTTAAAACTTGCAGAATGGCAAGTATTAAAAGACAAGAAAGGCTTTACCCCTATTCTGTTACTGGATGATGTGTTTGAAAAATTAGACGAACAAAGAATGTTCCAGCTCCTCAACTGGGTTTGCACAGAAAGCGACGGACAGGTGTTTATTACAGACACACATTCGGAACGCTTAAAAATGCAATTGGAAGGGATTGATGTGAGGTTTCAGATGATCGAATTGAAAGAGTTAGGAGTTAGAAGTTAGAAGTATGGAGTTGTACATAATTTTACTCCAGACTTCTAACTCCTAACTACTAACTTTACTTCATGTCTGAATTCCACATCGGCGATGCCATCAAAGGTTTCCTGCACAAAAGTCATTTGCGCAATGGCATCCGTGCTGTACAGATCGAGGAAATATGGGAACAACTCATGGGAAAAACCATTGCCAAATACACCGATAAGATCCAGATCATCAACCAGAAATTATTTATCTACACAGCAGTAGGACCATTAAAAAATGAACTCCTCTATCAAAAGCAACAGATCATCGACAGGGTAAATGAAGCATTCGGCGAGAAGGTAATTTCAGAAGTAATTATTCATTAATCGTCATTGCGAGGAACGAAGCAATCTGTGTTTCGACCTTGAGCTACTATATTCGAGACACAGATTGCTTCGTTCCTCGTAATTGACGTGCTGCGCTCAATCACAATCCCAACAACATATCACTATAACTATGATTGATGAGATCAGCATCCGCAATTTCAAACGCCTTCATATAATAATCACATTGCGCTTTCAGGTCATCAATTGTTTTAGAAACATCAGCAAGATTACCAGCTTCTATTTCAACAAATGATCCCAAGCCCGGCACTTCATCCAGGTGAAATTTCACATTATCAATGTAGAAGATCTTTCTGTATTTATCAACCACCACTTTAACACCCAATGCTTTTTCAAGCAATTGTTCTGTTGCAGCACCATCCGTCATTTTACTCAAAGAAAAATCAGATTGTTTTGGGCCTTCCTGATCAGGGCGATTATAAAAAATAAGTGTATTCTCAATATTTCCCTGACGCAGTTTCAATCTTCCCGAAGGAACATTGAAATAAGTATCTTTCTGATGGTCGAGCCCCACAAACCTGGCACCTGCCGAAAGCAAAAATGCTTCCACTTTTTCAGGGTGAAAGCATCTTGCTTTGATTTCGATATTAATGAAACTCATTATTTTTCTGATGGGTTCTTTTTTCCTGCCAATAATTTTTCCATAGCCGTTTCTACCCTGCGTAAACGGGTTTCTTCTTTTTTGGCTCCTTCTATCCAGGAAACATACTCTTTCTGGTTTGTGAAAGATAATGAATCAAAAAACTCATGTGCCTGTTTATGTTTGGTAAAGAATTTGTTCAACTCTACCGGAGGCACTACCAGTCTTTTTTCAAAATCGATCCCATTAATCTCATTACTCTTCATTTCAGAAAATGTACGGGTACGGTTAGGGATCAGATCTGTCTTTTTAAAACGCATCGCACTCCAAACATGGTCAAGAGCTACCTGACGCACACACTCGTATTCCCGGCTGGTTAAAAACTCCCAACTGCAATCGCGGTTCAGGTCACTCACAATTTTGCTGGTGGTTTTTGGATAAGCTACCCACAACTTGGTGTCCTCCCGCAAAGCTGGAAAAACCTCCTTGAGCACATTATTCAGCTGATGCTGGCTAAGCGCAAATACCAATGCAAAATCAACTTTTTTGCTTTTCAGTAAGGGAGTTACGTTTTTTGCGTAATTCAGCTTGGCAAATTGCTTTTCAACTCCAGAAGGTAGCCCCTGAATTAGCAGGGTCTTCTCATCTTTCAATTGTAATTTTTCAAAAATTGTGGGGTTAGACATGCCTAAATAGAAGTTTAGGTGACGAAATATAGTCTGCAAAGTTAAAAAATTGTTAGCAGAGTTCTTTCAGAAATCAGATCATTTTTCGCTTAATCTGCGTTAATTTCTAAGAAAATCAAGGGTTTAGGAGATTGTATACTATTTTTTAATAATAGGATTGAAGTATTTTTTAATGATGTCGTCCATAATCTCTTTTAAGTTGGCAATCCTGTTTGAATCAAATCTGTGGGTATTCAGCAAATGGGGATACCTTCCTTTGAATTTGAAATACTTCATCCTTTCCCAAAAAACGATTGATTCTTTTGGGTTATATCCTGCCATAGCACAAAAAATTGCCGCCAGATTATCCGCTTCCATTTCATCGTTTAATGGGTATCCCTGTATTACACCATAATATTCTCCATTACCATAGGCCATTTTAAAAAAATCCTTTGTTTCTTCAGGTTTTGCACTATAGGATTCGGCAAGACTTTTACCACCCAGATAATCCTTTAGAAATTGTTTCATTCTTTTATCTCCATGTTGCAATAACAGATGTGCAATATTATGAGTTAACATAACCGCTAAAGAAGCTTCACTTTGTGTAACCGGTAATAGTGATGTAAAAACAATCATCTTTCCTCCGGGTAAACACCAGGCATCTTCTTTTGGATCCTGTAACATATTTATTTCCCAGTCAATTCCGTCTAACTCCTTTATTGATTTTTTTGAACGGTAGTAATTTGTTACAGCACTTGTAACGTTTGCACTTACACGGTTAACCATTTCAACTTCAGGATTTTCTTTTGTTGTTATTTTTTTTTGAGATGAAATGAAATGAAGGTAAATATCAGCAGCTAATTTTTTTGTGAGAGTATCCTGCAACTGGTATCCGGAATTTCTATCTTTTTGAAATGCAGAGGCAGTTTCAATAAAAAGGGTAAAATAAAGCAGGCAAATTAAAATGCAGCTACTTTTCATAGGATAAATTATGAGCCAACAATCAGAAATAAACTAATCAATATCAGGACAATACTAAAAATATCACTTATTCTTTACATGCTTACCCATAATCCTGCCAGCACAATAAGTTACTTAGGATGATAATAACTTACTGCTTCCGGCATAAATTCCCTGATCTTCTGGATCCGCTGTTCATCACTTGGATGATCGCTCAAAAATGCCGGAGGTTTCTGCCCGTTTCCCTGGGCAGCCATTCTTGTCCAAAAATCTACTGCCGTTTGTGGATTATATCCCGCCGCTGCCGCAAAGATCAACCCAAAATGATCTGCTTCCAGTTCCTGTTTGCGCGAGTTGGGCAATAGTGCCCCGTAATTAGCTCCAACACCATACACCGTGTTGAAAATGTCTACCGCCTTGGTATCTGCTCCCAACGCAGCACCACCTAAAGCGCCTAAACCCTGCGCGGCCAATTCCTGACTCATTCTTTCCTTTCCATGACCCACAACGGCATGCGTGATCTCATGCCCCAATACAATTGCCAGGGCCGTTTCGTTTTGAGTAACCGGTAAAAGTCCTGTATATACAACCACTTTACCACCAGGCATACACCAGGCATTGATTTCTTTACTGTCTACCAGATTAAACTCCCATTTATAATTATCCAATGCATTGGGAAAGCCTTTATCACTGTAATATTTTTTTACCGCTTCTGCTACTTTGTTTCCTACTCTTTTTACCATATCGGCATCTTTTGAGCCAGAGGGTACTACTTTGTTTTTGGTGAGAAAATCTTTGTACTGAACCAATGCCATCGATGTAAGGTCTCCATCAGAAACAAGACTTAACTGGCTCCTGCCGGTAATCGCATTTCGTTCACAACTGTTTAATACAATTACAATACCCAATAAGAAAAGTAGTCTTTTCATAAAATGAAACAATATTCAAGGTTGATTTATATAAGAGATACCGGAACTGATCCGGAGATGAATAGTCAATCTCAATGAAAAGAAAGTGCGTTTTTAAAATGATGTTTAGTTATGCGGGAGAGATCGCACTGAAATATTACTGTCTGCGCCTTCTTCTTTTTTGCCGGTCACGATGCTTGAATATGGGCACTTTACTTTCTGTTCCTTTCAAGATCCGGCCGATATTCTTTTGGTGAGTTAATACCACCATTAATGCTACCATTACTGCAAATATCCGGTACAGTGTTTCCTTCTCATTGAAGATAAAAAGAATGAATACCATAAAAGAAACACCTGCCAATATGGAACTGAGAGATACAAATCGCGTTAGATATAAAACCAAAATAAAAACCCCAATACAACAAATAGCAACAACAGGCTGAATAGCAACTGCCATACCCAACAATGTAGCTACTCCTTTTCCACCTTTAAATCCGGCCCATATGGGGAAAATGTGTCCAATTACAGAAGCAAGTCCCAAACCAATCATCAGGTTGGTTCTGTGTAATTCATTGGTAAGGTATTCAGGAAGAAAAATATAAAGTGATGTGGCGATTACGCCTTTGAGGATATCTACCATCATTACAACGGTGCCCCATTTAGAACCCAGTACCCGAAACGTATTTGTGGCTCCGGCATTGCCGCTTCCATAGTCGCGTATATCAATTCCAAAGAGGGATTTGCTAATCCACACAGCCGTTGGCACTGATCCGATGCAATAAGCTAATACAATGAGCAAAAGTTCGTTCATTGGGGTATGGTTGAAGTTTGGGGGTACAAAGATAACAAATTGAAGATAATGATTTTTTAACAATCAAATTTCATCCGTTCTCACAAAATATACCGTAAAGCGATCCAGCCATTCCGCTCAAGCGTTTTTTGATGCCGTAAACCAAGGGCCAGACAGGCATTGTGAATATCGTCCTCATCCGATTCTAATAATCCACTTAGCAACAATTCCCCTCCGGGAGCCAAGGCATTTTTAAGTTTCCCCATATTATCCAGCAGGATATTGCGGTTAATATTAGCTAAAATGATATCAAATACCTGATTCAGGTTCAATTCAACAGATTTCTCTACCAATATTGACTCACATGCATTTATTACAACATTTTCTGATGCGTTTTCGATACACCAGTCGTCATTATCTACCGCTAACTGTTTACCCGCCCCCAATTTTTCTGCAAGGATGGCAAGAATTCCTGTTCCGGTTCCAAAATCAAACACAGTTTTGCCGGTAAAGTCCAGTTCCTGCATCAGTTTCATCACCATATAAGTAGTGGCATGGTGGCCTGTTCCAAAGCTCATCTTTGGGGTGATCACGATCTCATGCGCTACATTTTCAAATACAGGGTGAAAAGAAGCCCTGATCCCAACAAAATCATCCACCTGAACCGGTTCGAAATTGGATTCCCAAACCTGATTCCAATTTTGTTTCTCAATAATTGATTTTGAATAAGTAAGACTATGATTTCTTAATAATTCATTCAAATCATTTTCAGAAAAATCAGATTCATCGATATAAGCTTTCAATTCTTTTTCTGATTCCTCAAACCCCTCATACCCTGTTTCAGCAAGGCCTGCGATGATGATCTCACGTAAAGATTCATCCTGAATTGGAATGGCTATTTCACAGTAATTACTCATGTGTAGATAAATTGATACTTGCTATTTGTGGCGGGTTAATGGGTTAAAAGAGTTAAAGTGGTTAAAAAAGTATATTACTGCTTTAACCATTTTAACCAAGAGGTAGTTTCAACCGCTTAAAAATGTTAAAAGGGTTAAAGAAGTGTATTACCGCTTTAACCCTTTTAACCACTTTAACTATTTTAACCAACGGATTTCTATCCTTCTGCATTTTCGCCATCACGAGGTTTAAACTCGGGCTTTGGCATTAACGCTTTACGGCTCAATTTGAATTTTCCTGTTTTAGGATCCAGACCTACCAGTTTCACTTTCACCATATCGCCTTCTTTGAACAGTCCGTCCATCGTTTCCAGTCGTTTCCAGCTGATCTCACTGATATGCAATAAACCTTGTTTACCAGGCATAAATTCTACAAACGCACCAAATTCTTTGATACCTTTAACCGGACCTTCATACACATCACCCACTTCAGGAGTGGCAGTAATGCCTTTAATCCATGTTACGGCTTTATCAAGACTTTCTTTAGAGGCTGAGAAAATGCTTACTTCACCGGTATTGCCAACTTCTTCGATATTAACAGTAGCACCTGTTTCGCGCTGAATTTCCTGAATCACTTTACCACCTGGTCCGATCACTGCACCGATAAATTCTTTATCAATGATCAGTTTGATCATACGGGGAGCATGAGGTTTTACCTCTGCACGTGGAGCCGGCATACATTCGTACATGGCATCCAGTATATGCAAACGACCCGCCCTTGCCTGTTCCAGTGCTTCCATCATCACTTCCATGCTTAGGCCATCTACTTTAATATCCATTTGTACGCCACAGATACCATCGCGGGTACCGGTAACTTTGAAGTCCATATCTCCCAGATGATCTTCATCTCCCAGAATATCTGTCAGGATCGCATATTTACCATCACCTCTTGTTACCAGTCCCATAGCAACACCACTAACGTGTTTAGGAAC
>CANBSW010000017.1 GCA_947372235.1 Chitinophagaceae bacterium
AATCGCGAACTGGCCATGAAAATGCTGAAGAGCCGCTTATACGAAGAAGAACTACGTAAACGCCAGGAAGTATTGAATGCATCCAATGCCAATAAGAAAAAGATAGAATGGGGCAGCCAGATCCGCAGTTATGTGTTCCATCCCTATAAAATGATCAAAGACCACAGAACCGATTATGAAGTGGGTAATGTAGGCCCGGTGATGGATGGAGAACTGGATGGGTTTATTAAGGCGTATTTGATGATGGAGAAAGAAATGTAATGTTATATTGTGATATGCGATATAAGTATAATTTTTAAGGATATTTTTAAAAGAAGTAATAAACCTCTGACACGAACATGGAAACGATCTTGGTAATAGGAATTAATGGGGCCATTGGCGAAACAGTGGCGGATCTTTTTTCCGGAAAAGATATCAGATGTCTTGGTACAACTTCCCGTAAGGATAAAATTAAAGCGGCAAATAAAACTCTTTTCTATCTTGATCTGGAAAATTTTTCTTCCATAGTGGACTTACAAAAAAGTATACCAATGCTGAATGGCATTGTTTTCTGTGCAGGAGTTGAACCTCAATATTCGCTTTCCGAGACAGATATGGTACATCACAGGAAAATGATGGATATACATGTTACCGGCCCTTTATTTGTTGTGAAATCGCTGAAAGAAAAAATAAAAAAAGGAGGCGCAATTATTTTTATCTCTTCTGTGGCGGCCAAAAAGGGTAGTTACGATCCATCCTATGCCATTGCAAAATTAGCAGTTGAGGGCATGACAAAAACGCTTGCTAAAGAACTGGCTGTTGATAGGATAAGGGTGAATGCTATTGCACCGGGGCTGGTAAAGGGTACACCTGTACATAAAAGAATGACTCCTGATTTTAGGGAGAATCATCTGAAACAAACATTATTGCAGCAATTAGCAACCACAAAAGATTGCGCAGAAGCGATCTATTTTCTATATACACAGAAACTGGTAACCGGGCAACTGGTACATATTAATGGAGGGCAATATTTTGGAAACTAAGGAACATGTATTGATCATTGGGGGAGGTGTTTTTGGATTAACAGCAGCCATTGTGCTGGGAGAGTTTGGCTTTCAGGTTACACTGCTGGAAAAAGAGCAGGATATCATGCTTGGTGCTTCTCTTGTAAATCAAAACAGGATACATTTTGGATACCACTACCCGCGAAGTAAAGAAACATGTCTTGAATCTTTGGAAGGCTTGCAATCTTTCAGGGAATTTTATAATGGATCAATCCATAAGGGTTTTAAAAAATATTATGCGATTGCAAAAGAAGGCTCTCACATAAGTGCGGATCAGTTTTATGATTTTTGTAAAAATCTTGGACTTAGTCTGGTGGAGGAGTATCCTTCCGAAGCGATATTGAATCATGAAATGGTGGATACCTGCTGGCTAACTGATGAACCTATCTTTGATTATAATATTCTCAAGCAACAGGTAATTTACAGGACGGCAAAAAACAGGAATATTACAGTGCTAAGGAATATACGACCCGTTTCGATGAAACAAACCGGAAGCCATAAAGAGGTGACCTTATCCGATGGAACTACTGTAATCTGTGATACTATTGTGAATGCAACGTATGCAGGAATTTCTGAAACAGCTCATATGTTGGGTATGGAATCTATACCGGCAAAATACCAACTTTGCCTGTTACCTATTCTTCAAATATTGAAACCGGTAGGTTCTTTTGGTGTAACAATCATGGATGGCCCGTTTTGTTCACTTATGCCAAGAGGAATGTCACCTGACCAGTTTATCCTTTATCATGTTAAATATTCGGTATTGGAAACGCATGTGGGCGACAGTAATATTCCGTGGTCGCCAATTGTTGGGTTCCCTGATTTAAATATCATTGAATATTCAAAAAAATTCTTCCCTGTGCTGGAGTCTATGAAAATCTGCGATTCCTGGATCACAACAAGAATCGTATTACCCAAGCAGGAAGTTGACGATGCACGTCCCACTTTGACGATTGACCACGGCAACAGGATATACAGCCTTTTCAGCGGCAAACTCACTACCTGTGTATCAGCAGCAAAGGATCTGTTGACCAGGTTATCGGGGTAATGAAATACTTCCAAGCAAAATCGTAATAATTAAGAATTAATATTAGGGAATGAACTGAAGTTTCGAGGATTGTCTTAATAACCTGTGAATCTGCGCTATAATACCCAAACAATAACTCTTAATTAATAGTGGTTATATATCTCACCAAACTCCGCTTTGCAATGGGTAACAAAGTTTCTTCCATTGGTAAACTAAGATCTGTTTCCACTGCATATACTGCAGGATTGGGAAAATCTGAACGGTTTTTGATGAGTTGGGCTTTGATACTGTGATAGGAGTTTACCAGATTTCGCTGCCATACATCTATGAATTCTGTTTTAATACTTCTGTATTTTTCATCATGCTTTTCAAAAATACTGAGGCGGTATTGGTACACCCATGTGTTTTTGCAACTTCCTTCGCACAATAAAAAATAACCTTCATTATGATCGAGTGGAACAATGCCAACGGGTTCTATCTTGATTTTATTCTCTACAAATTCATATAACTCACTGCCGGCATTAATGGTTTTCTTCATGGTGGTGGAAGCGAAATTGATAATGTCTTCCAGTTCCTGCATCAATTCATCATCTTCTACCAGAGATTCGTACAACAACTGCAGTTTTTCCATTTGAATACCGGTTAATTTTTTTGGGAACTGTTCCTGCAGGTATTTTTTATTCTCCCTAAAAGCCACGAGATTATTGTAGTGGAAGATGAGGTCTGCCAGTTGCGGATACAGTTTTTTCTCACAGAAGTGCCTCCCGATCTCCTGTAAATATGCAAGCAGGGTATATTTTTTCAACTCAAAATCAATATAGCCATCTGCAAACCATGTTTGGGATAAGGTCTTCATATCGATCTATTTGGTTATCTGAATTTACTTCTCAGACACCTGTTATAACTATTTTGTTTACTAACACTATGTGAAAAACCATCTTTTGATCCATGCAGCACCTGCCTGTAATTTTTTACATAATATTATCCTGAATACTGCTAATTTTACTTTTCACCCTAATTAGAACGGGCCTGCACATCATCAGCACATGCATCTAATTCAAAAAAATAATATCAAATGGATTGTAAAACTGCCGGTATTGGTGTTGTACCTGCTTTTTTTTACAGTTCAGATCTTTTTTAATTTCGATACCGGTTCAAGGTCTCTGATAATTGGAGAAAATAGTTTTCATACTGGTTTTTTCAAATCCCTGACTAAAGAAAATGTGAAACAGGGGGAAGTAAAAACTCCGGCTAAAACCAAGATCCGTTTAAATAAAAGGTTTCAGCCATCTTCAGTTCCCGGAGTGCCGGTTTTTAAAACAGAGATCTTACCAAATTTTGGAGAACCTGCCCAAACAATTTTGTGTACTGCCAATCTGCATGCCTCTGTTTTTCACTATACACATAGTTTACGCGGCCCGCCTGTTGTTGCCTGATTGTATTCCGCAACAACATTTTTCATTTTAAATATATCGTGTATGGCTACTTTCTATATAAGGAAGTATGTGTTGGTGATGGCTATTGAAATACTCATACCATTGGGATCATTATTTGCACAAAAACAACAATATAGCTTGCAGGAACTTGTGAATGCCTCTGTAAACAACTTGCCCGTTTTAAAACAAAAGCAGGCATTAACAAATGCAGCAAGAGCATCTATAAGTGATGTAAAACATTCTTTTCTTCCACTGGTTAAAGCGGGAGAGCAAATGACATTAGGATCAGACAATTCATTGGCAGGGAGCTATTTTACGTTTGGAATTACGCCTTCCACTTCTGCAGGTGTTAGAAACAGTAATAACCTGGAAGCCGCTACGGGTAACCTTGCTGTAGTTTATAGCGAATACGAACTGGCTAATTTTGGTTTGAATGATGCAAGGCTTAAATACGCCCAGTCATTTGTGAACCTGCAGGAAGCTGACCTAAAAAAAGAACAATACAATGTTCAAATGGAAGTTAGCCGGCTGTATTTTACCATCCTTAAAAACCAATACAGGCTTACAGCTGACCAACAGAATGTTGAAAGATACCAGCGGGTTTTTACGGTGATACATGCGCTTACAGCCAGCGGCCTGAAGCCAGGGGCAGATTCTTCTTTGGCAAAGGCTGAATTATCCAGATCCCGTATCAGTTACAACCAAACATTTGGAAGGATTGGGCAGTTACAGGAACAGCTTTCATTTCTTACGGGCATTCCTGCTGTTCAGTTACGGATTGATACACTTATTGATCAGTCTGTTTACAATCATCATACAATACCGGATTTTGTAATGGATACTTTGAATAACCCATTGCTTGATTATTATATGCAAAAACAAAAGGTTTATTTAACCAATGAGTTGCTGATCAAGAAAAGTTACCTGCCCAAAGTAGTATTGGCGGGGGCTGTATGGGGAAGAGGATCCAGCATTCAATTTAGTGATCAATACAAATCTCTCGCAACTGGTTTAGGATATCAGCGTTTTAATTATTCATTGGGGGTAGCATTTACTTATAATCTGTTTAATGGTTTATACAAAAAAGACAAACTAGCCATTAACCGTTTTCAGATAGAAGCAGGTTATTTTGAACAGCAGCAACAAAAAGCAGCATTGCACTCTGCATTTTTACAGTCTGAGAATCTATTGCGAACCACAGAGGCAAATCTGTTGGAATTACCTATACAATTGCATTCTGCTGAAGATACCTATGGGCAGAAGCTTGCCCAGTATAAAGCAGGTATCATTTCATTGATAGATCTCACGAATGCCTCTTTTGTGTTGTACAGATCCCAAACAGATTATATAGAAACCCTTAACGACTGGTACCTGGCGCAGCTGGATAAAGCCGCATCAACCGGTAACCTTTTTCAATTTATTCAAACAATAAAATAATTTTTATGGTAAGAGCCGCATTAAAAAGACCGATTACCATATTGGTTCTTTTTACAGGGCTATTGTTGTTTTCCATAATGGCGATCCGGACAATACCCATTGATATATTTCCCAAACTTAATTTGCCCACCATTTATGTTATAGAATCTTATGGGGGTATGTCGCCACAGCAAATGGAAGGTTTTTTTGCCACACGTATGCAGGACCAGTTTCTATATGTGAATGGCATAAAAAATATGGAAAGTAAAAACATACAGGGACTAACCCTTATCAAACTTACTTTTTACGAAAAAACCGATATGGCAGAAGCTTCTGCCCAGATTGCATTACAGGTAAACCGGGCTTCCAAATTTTTTCCTCCGGGTGCTTTGCCACCGCAGGTAATTCGTTTTGATGCATCTTCATTGCCTGTTGGGCAGTTGGTATTCAGCAGTAAAGAAAAATCGCTGAAAGATATTTATGATCTCGTGGCTACGCGTATCAGGCCTATGTTCTCAACCGTTTCAGGATTATCAGCCCCACCTCCCTTTGGAGCTAATTCAAGATCAATTGTAGTAAATGTAGATCCGGAAAAATTGCGGCGCTTTAATATCTCACCCGATCAGGTGGTGGAATCGATCACAAAAAATAATGCGATCACACCTTCAGGAAATTTACGGATCGATAGTCTCATGTATGTAACCACAGTGAATTCGCTGGAAGAAAAAGTGCAGCAGTTTGAAGATATCCCAATTGCTGTTAACGGTTCGGCTTCTGTTTTTATACACGATGTGGCCTCTGTTGCGGATGCTTCTGATATTACTGTTGATTATGCGCTGGTAAACGGGAAACGCTCAGTGTATATTCCTGTTGTAAAAACAGCTGATGCGTCAACCTGGGGAGTAGTACAATCTTTAAAAGCCAAACTCCCTGAGATGAAAAGCCTTTTGCCTGATGATGTTCAGGTGAGTTACGAATTTGACCAATCTGTATTTGTAATGAATGCAGTAAAAAGCCTGATGACAGAAGGTGTCCTGGGTGCCCTGCTTACCGGTTTAATGGTATTGTTATTTTTAAAGGACTGGCGAAGCAGTCTGGTAGTAGTGATCACTATTCCAATAGCTATTTTAAGCAGTGTTTTGTTCTTAAACCTGTTTGGTCAAACTATTAATATCATGACGTTAAGTGGTCTGGCATTGGCGATAGGAGTGTTAGTGGATCAGGCAACAGTAACCATCGAAAACATACACCAGCATTTGGAAATGGGCAAACTAAAACGACAGGCAATACTGGATGCCTGTGAAGAGATCTCATTTCCATTATTGTTAATTCTGCTTTGTATACTGGCCGTTTTTGCACCTTCATTTGTAATGACGGGCGTTCCCAGGGCTATGTTTCTGCCATTGTCTTTGTCTATCGGTTTTGCGATGATCGTATCTTTTATTGCTGCACAAACACTGGTGCCGGTTATTGCCAACTGGTTATTAAAAGAAGATATTTTTATCTACCATCATAATGCCTCTCATGCACATGCCGGATTGGCATTAGATGAAAAGGAACTGGCAGAAATTAAAACGCATAACGAGCTGGATAGAAAGCACCCGGAAGAGAACGATTTTTTTCAACGCAGTAAAGTTGGCCTGGCCAATTTGTTGCAAAGATGGATGCCAAAAAGAAAATGGATCGTAATGATTTATCTCACGGCATCACTGATTGCAGCAGCTGCCTGTTTTATGTTCATTGGAAAAGATCTTTTACCCAAAACAAATAATGGTCAATTACAGATCAGGATAAAAGGTCCGGATGGAACAAGGCTGGAAAGAACAGAACAATCTGTAAAAGGAATACTTAAAGTGATTGATTCTACAGTGAATGGAAATATTGCTATTTCCTCAGTTTACATTGGTTTAGTTCCCAGTAGTTATGGCTCAAGTAATCTATATATTTTTAACAGCGGCACACATGAAGCATTAATGCAGGTTAATCTGGATGAAAATTACAAAGGGAATCTTGATGAGTTGAAAGACAAACTTCGAACAAATATCAAAACCGCTTACCCTGATATCCGGATTTCTTTTGAGCCGATCGAATTAACAGAAAAGATAATGGCCCAGGGGGCAGCAACCCCAATTGAAGTAAGAGTTGCCGGAAAAAATTTCGAAGAGATAGAAACCTATGCTGAAAAATTGGTGGATAGTCTAAAAAAAATCGAATACCTGCGCGATGTGCAGATCGCACAACCACTTCATTTTCCAACTATCAAAATAACACTCGACCGTTTCAGATTGGCACAAATGGGGTTGAATCTTACCGAAGTCGCCCGAAGTATCACCGATGCCACTTCCTCAAGCCGGTTTACCGAAAAAGTACAATGGCTGGATACCAAAGTTGCTTACACTTACCAGGTACAGGTACAGGTGCCGGAATATTTAATGAACTCTGTTGAACAGTTGCAATCCATCCCATTGGTAAAAGGTAAAGTAAGGCCTGTGTTATCGGATATTTCTCAAGTGGCTGTGGATACTTTGCCCGGCGAATACGACCGCTCAGGCCCGAGAAGGTTTTTAACAGTGAGCGCAAATATTTATAAGAAAGACCTTGGTACTGCAACCACCGCTGTAAATAAAACCATTGCAGGATTAGGTACACCTCCCAGAGGATTGCTAACAGAAGTAAAGGGGATGTCATCCTTACTTACAGAAACATTAGACTCACTTCAAACCGGTTTAATTGCAGCCATTATAGTGATCTTATTATTGTTGGCTGCCAATTACCAATCCTTTGGTGTAGCCATTGCCGTACTCTCAACAGTGCCTGCAGTTTTATTGGGCGCCATGTTATTGTTGTTAGCAACAGGGGCCACATTAAACCTGCAATCTTATATGGGTATTATTATGAGTACCGGGGTATCCGTTGCCAATGCTATATTGATCGTAACCAATGCTGAAGCATTAAGAATAGAATACAGGGATCCATTTAAAGCTGCAACGGTAGCGGCAAGTATCAGGTTAAGACCTATTTTAATGACAAGTCTTGCCATGATCGCCGGTATGATACCAATGGCAAGTGGTTTAGGTGAAGCGGGAGATCAGTCGGCACCATTGGGCCGCGCGGTTATTGGTGGATTGATTGCATCCACTTTTGCTGCTCTGTTCATAGTTCCATTGGTATATGGATGGATACAGCAAAAAGCATCTTTCCGCTCTGTTTCTTTATTACCTGAAAATGTAAACCCATAAATTTTTAAAGATGAAATCATATATAATGTTGATTGTTGTTGCACTGTTTTTTGTTTCCTGTACGGAAAATAAAAAGGATGAAAAAGTGTTGGCTGAAACAAAAAACCCGGTTGCCAATTATCAACTGGCAACTGTTGAAAAAGGGGGAGTAGCTACTGTAATTAAATTGCCAGCTCAGCTGGCTGCATATCAGGAAGTGAGCATCTTCCCTAAAGTTAATGGGTACGTTAAAAATGTGTTGGTAGATGTTGGCTCAAGGGTTATTCAAGGAAATACATTGATGCAACTGGAAGCACCCGAACTGGAACAGGCTGTTTTGCAGGCCCGTGAAAAATATGCCAGAGCGAAAGCTGATTATGCCATTGATAAAGAACATTATGAAAGATTACTGGAAGCCTCTAAAACAGCTGGGGCAATATCTCCCCTTGATCTATCAACTGTAAGAGCAAAGATGGAGGCGGATAGTTCAGTAAGCAATGCAGAAAAAGCCAACTGGCAAATGCAGCAAACTATGATGGGTTATTTAAAAGTAACGGCACCATTTAGTGGCGTAATTACAGAACGAAATGTACACCCGGGTGCGTTGGTAAATGCAGCCACAAAAGATAAGCCCATGCTGGAATTAAAACAGATCGATCACCTGCGTTTACAGGTAGATATTCCAGAAGGGATTGCTGCTTCATTGAAAAACAAGGACACGGTATCTTTTTATGTAAGTGCTTTGCAGGGAAAAAGAATGACCGGTTTTATCAGCCGCCGTTCAATGAATGTGAATGCACAATACAGAAGTGAAAGAATGGAAATTGATGTTCCCAATGCAAATGGGATATTGGCACCAGGAATGTATGCCGATATTACCCTTTATTCCAATGGAAATACGGAAGGAATGTGGGTGCCAAAATCTGCGGTGGTTACTTCAACAGAAAGAAAATATGTTTTGGTTTCAGAAAATGGTAAAGTGAAAAAGACAGATGTAAGCACTGGAAACCAAACTGCCGGAAAGATTGAGATTTATGGAAATATCGCTGTGGGTACAAAAGTGATCATTAATGCAAATGATGAGATAAAAGAAACGCAATAACAATTGTACATAAGGGAGGATGAAGCGATATTTTGCATTCTCCCTTATGTACAATTGTTATTAATCAAGCGAACTTGGATGCCGTTCACGACCGCTCTTGAATTCATCGAAGGAGAAGATAAGGTTGGTTTGAAAATAATTCTTCCAGGAAGGAACATTGGCAATGGATTGGTCAAATCGATTCAGGTATCCTGCTAAAATGGTAAACTTATCGTTGAATTGATAACCCAATCCGAGAAAGATCCTGTTCTGTTCATAATAAGGGGCCTCATTGGTTACAAACAATTCATTGAAAACACTGGCGTACCATGTTTTGCTTTTGATTTCTTTATTGTTAAAAGGAACCAAAGCATTGATACGATATCTGAAGCGGTTGCGGTATCCAGCAAAAGAAGTAAACCTTTGTTCTATCCGGTATCGGTGCTCAAGTTTTACCCTGCCTATATTATTGGTTAATACAAATTGCTCCCACATCCGGAATTCATCATTTGCATAGGGTAATTTAAAATTGCCATCAGGCTGAAAAGTTGCATAATGTCCCATTGCAAATAATACGGATACTGATTTAGGAAAATTATATCCTACACCCGCTTTGTACTCATAATAATTAAAATCATGAATTACTTTTTGCGAACGAACCTGTGCCTCCGCCAACACACTCCATTTTTTATTGAATGTGAATTTTGTTGATACAACATTCCATGTACCAAGTCCGGGTGTTTGGGCTGATGCCTGAAGGGTAATAAGAAAAGCCATCAGGAAGATGGCTTTATGTAAGAAATATTTCATGTTTTGGTATGTCATTTAGATCTTCTGTGTGATGTACAACTGTGTGTCGCCTTAGCTTTAGCGGTGGCACAAGCAGTTGTGGCCTTATTTTCGAGCTTTCAATTATTTTTATGGTGATCTGACTGTTCTTATCAAGTATTGATTCGTTCAAATATAATAGACCACTTTTATTCGGAACACAGATTGCTTGCGCCACCGGTAAAGCTAAGGTGACACGCGGTCATCATTCGCAATGACGTCTATCGCAATGACGGGTTCTCAGAGGTAATGAAACCACTGCTTATTCACATCCCATTTTTCAAATTCCTTTGCAACCTCAGATAAGAATTTAGCACCAATACTTCCATCAACAATTCTATGGTCATAACTCATGGACAAATACATCATGTGGCGTATGCCAATGGTATCACCTTCGGCTGATTCAATAACTACAGCACGTTTTTTAATAGCACCTACAGCAAGAATAGCAACTTGTGGTTGATTAATAATTGGTGTACCCATCAAACTTCCAAAAGTTCCTACATTGGTTAATGTGAAAGTTCCGCCGGTGGTATCTTCAGGTTTTAGTTTATTATTTCGGGCAGCGTCTGCCAGATTGTTTACGGCTTTACTCAATCCCACAATATTCAATTGATCTGCCCCCTTGATCACCGGAACGATCAGGTTGCCGGTTGGAAGGGCAGTAGCCATACCAATATTGATGTCTTTTTTGATAATGATATTATCCCCATCCAAAGAACAATTGATCAATGGAAAACGACTCATCACATTCACAATACATTCTATGAACATGGGAGTGAAGGTAAGTTTGGTGCTTTCTCTTCTTTCAAATTCATCTTTCACTTTCTGACGCCATAGAACCATATTTGTTACATCGGCTTCAGCAAAACTGGTAACATGCGGACTTGTTTGCACACTGCCCACCATATGTTTGGCTATCAGTTTGCGCATTCTGTCCATCTCTACAATTTCCGTAAGTCCTGATACCACAACAGATGCGGGATCTGAGAATTTGCCGGAATAAGATGCCGGTAGGTAGCTGCTGGTAATAATACCCGATGATGCCGGTATAGCATCAACTGCCAATGGCGCAGTTATGATGGTTGCCGGAGCAGTTGATCTTTCAACAGGTGGTGGAATATAGGCTGGTACGGTACCTGCTTTTTTATCCGCCACATATTGTAAAATATCTTTTTTAGATACACGTCCGTCATTACCGGTACCGGGTATTCTTTCCAGTTCGCTAAGGGCAATGCCTTCGCTGTTGGCGATGTTTAAGACCAGTGGCGAATAAAAACGATTAGGGCCGGCTTTTGGTAAGGGTTCTGGCTCTGTAACAGGAGCAGGTGGTGCGTAAGGAATCTCAGTAACGGCATGAAATTCTTCTGCAATCATTGCAATAGGATCCTGAGTAATACCAGTTTCTTCGGGTTGGGGTACAGTTGGCTCAGGTTCTGAAACTGGTATATTAACCGGAGCTTCTGTTACCGGTTCAGGAGTTGTTACAATATTATCTGCACCAATACGTATTCGGGCAATCACCGTTCCAATAGGAACCACATCATTGATATTAAATAAGATCTCTGCTATCACGCCTTCTGCTGTAGAAGGAACTTCACTATCAACCTTATCAGTAGCAATATCCAATACCGTCTCATCCTGTTTTACAGGATCACCCACTTGCTTGTGCCATTTGAGTATCGTGGCCTCCATAATACTCTCGCCCAGTTTGGGCATCACCAGTTCAGCAATTGCCATACTATCGTTCTGTTTTATTTGGGATCCTTTATTAATGTCTGTTCCCTTTTCCGCACAAATCTACCATTCATTTCGTTTCCACAGTAATGTACTCAAAGGGCTACAGATTTGCAAATGTATCAGTTGTGAATCAAAAACGAACAACTGTTAGCTGTTTTCGTTCTCATTAATAAAGATACGTAAAAGGTTTAGCGCATTGGTAGATGTGAGCTCAATGTTTCTTCTCCTGTCGAACCGGAAATTGAACAGTTTGGCCACTACTTTTTCTTTGCTTGCCACAGCAATCCAGACCATTCCAACCGGTTTTTCTGCGGTAGCTCCGTCCGGTCCCATAATTCCACTAACCGCAATGGAGTAATCGGTTTTCATAATTTTGAGAACAGAAACTGCCATTTGCCTTACCGTTTCTTCACTAACGGCACCAACAGTCATCAATATTTCATGGGGCACATCCAGCATTCTTTCTTTTACGAGGTTATCATAACTGATCACACTACCCGTAAAAAAGGTAGATGATCCTGGATGAATAGAGAGCAGATGAGCAATATAACCACCTGTACAACTTTCAGCAGTTGCAACCGTTTTACCTTTTTGTTTCAGCATACGGCCAATCACCTGTTCCATTGAAAGGTCTTCATCTATCACCAGGTATTCTTTCACTTTGTTTTTGAAGAGTTCAAATTGAGCAGCTACTTCTGTTTCTAATGCAGATTTATCTGATCCGAATGCGGTTAATCGTAATCTCACCATTCCATAGTTGGGCAAATAAGCAAGCTTAATATGAGCAGGAAGGGCTTCTTCAATGTCTTTGATCAACTCTGCTAAAAAAGATTCACCTAAGCCAGCTGTTAATAAGGTTTTATGAACAATGAATCCTGTTTGATACCATTCCGGAATCATTGGGATCACCTGGTTTGTCATTAACCATTTCATCTCATGCGGCACTCCCGGCAGCGAAACAAATCGGTTACCATTTTTTTCAAATAACATTCCGGGTGCAGTACCCCGTTCATTTTTTAAAACAGTACAAACATCCGGAACCTCGGCCTGCTTTGCATTGCGCTCGATCATGGGGCGCTTAAGGATGTTCTCAAAAATATTGGTCACATGATCCAGTGTAGGCTGATGTACCACCATTTTTCCTTCAAAGTATTCGCAGAGAAGTGGTTTGGTGATATCATCGGCTGTAGGCCCTAAGCCTCCCGTGATAATAATCAGCGAAGCATGTTTACTTTCTTCATCCAACGCATTCCAGATATCTTCCCAAACATCACCAACAGCTACTCGGTGTTTAACAATAATGCCCACCTTATTCAATTCCTGCGCTATCCAGGCACTGTTGGTATCTATCACCTGGCCGATCAGTAATTCGTCTCCAATGGTAATGATCGATGCAAAAACTTTTTCCATAGTCTGCTTCCGCTTAATTTTAGTGCAAGATAAAGCCCGGATATGAAAACAACGATTTGGTTTATTAGTTTACTGGTTTATTCGTTTAGCAGTGAAGCGCAACCTGTTTCGGAACGGATTGCGAAAGCTATTGAGAAATTACAGTTGGATGCCCAGACAAAACATGCAACAATTGGCATTTCTGTTGTTAAATCAGAAACCAATGAAAAAATATTTGAACTAAACGCTCAAACCGGTTTAGCACCAGCGAGTTGTCAAAAAATCATTACCAGTGCAGCAGCAATGGAATTATTGGGTCCTGCTTTTCGATACCAAACTATTCTGGGATATGACGGATCGATTAATAATGGTGTGTTAAAAGGAAATTTGCATTTGATCGGAAGTGGAGATCCTACTTTAGGAAGCTGGCGATACGATTCTACGAAAGAAAGAAAAATATTGAATAATTGGCTGGATGCCTTGAAAGGGAAGGGAATTCAAAAAATGGAGGGAGACCTGATTGCCCAAAATGGTAAATGGGAGAGAGAAACCTTACCGGGCGGATGGATCTGGGATGATATAGGAAATTATTACGGAGCAGGCACGTCAGCTTTAAACTGGCATGAAAATCAATACGATCTGATACTGCAATCAGGATCATCAATAGGAGATAAGGTTTCTATTGTAAATACCAAACCTAAATTACTGAATGCGGTTCTCGAAAGTGAAGTTACTTCTGCTGTAAAAGGCAGTGGCGATAATTCTTATATCTATTTACCTCCTTATGCACAAAAGGGTTTTGTAAGAGGAACGATTCCGGTTGATGAAAAAGCATTTACCATATCCGGTTCATTCCCAGATCCAGCATTTCAATTGATTAACACCCTGAATGATCAGCTGGATTCCGCTAAATTGAAACCACAACATTTTTTTGTTTCCTACGCAAAAGAAATGCCGGCGTATCAGATATTGTCTGTTATTAACTCACCATCATTAGATAGTATCAATTACTGGTTCATGAAAAAAAGTATCAATCTGTATGGGGAAGCGTTGGTAAAAACGATTGCATATGAAAAAACAGGATTGGGATCAACTGATAAAGGCATAGAACTGGTAAAACAATTCTGGAAAGAAAGAGGAGTAGAATCTTCGGCAATAAAAATCATTGATGGGAGCGGACTATCCCCGCAAAACCGTGTAACTGTTGATGCTTTGGTAAAAGTGTTACAGTTTGCCAAAAGCAGACCCTGGTTCAATCATTATTATGATGCGTTGCCTGTTTATAACCAGATGAAACTAAAAAGCGGTACTATTGGAGGCGCAAAAAGTTTTGCGGGATATCATACGGCAAAAGATGGAACGGCATATACGGTAGCCCTCATCATCAATAATTACGATGGTTCAGCTTCAGAGATCGTTCGAAAAATGTTCCTGATTCTCGATGAACTAAAATAAAAAAACCGTGCCACTGTGCCTCCGTGCGCAAATTATTTCTCGCACAAAGGCACAGAGGCACGGTTGAATGCTGGTTCTACATAGTTAAGAATCCTTTTGTAAACACGCTATCTTTACCCAAACCAAACCCCTTACCATGAAAGAACAAAACTTCAAAAACCATACCCGCTTAGTTCCGGGTTTTCACGGACTTGCTTTTTTAGCCATTGTAGCCCTGCTGATCGGTTCTATCATTAATCTCTGTCATTCGGCAAAAGAGAATTTGTATTCTGCTTCGCTGATCTGTCTGGTATCCTTCATTTTTGTGCTGATGTTCTGGTACACCCGGTCTTTTGCTTTAAGGGCGCAGGACAGGGCCATTCGTGCTGAAGAAAATTTCAGACATTTTGTGTTAACAGGTAAACCATTCCCTTCTAATATCAGAATGGGGCAGATCATTGCCTTACGCTTTGCATCTGATGAAGAATTACCTGCATTAACACAACGTGCCGTTAATGAAAACCTAAATTCCAAAGACATCAAACAAGCCATTCAAAACTGGAGAGCCGACCATCACAGGGCTTGATCAGTAAAAAATGGTGTTAATTTTTCGCGAAGTTCATCCGGTAAACTGCTACGTTTTCCTGTTTTACTGTCAATAAAATATAAAGCTACTCTCCCTGTTGTGAGTAGCTTTTTTCTTTCATTATATACTTCGTGATGAAAGGCTATCTCATGCTTAACCGGCAGTTCTTTCAGCGTAGTTTTAATGGTAATTAAGTCGTCATAATGTGCCGGGCGTAAAAACTTCGCTTCCATTGCTACCACAGGCATACGAACGCCCATCTCCTCCATTTTTTTATAGGTAAATCCGAGTTCGCGGATGCATTCTGCACGGCCTACTTCAAAGTACTGAGCATAGTTGCCGTAATACACTATATCCATCTGGTCTGTTTCCGCATATCTTACCCTAACGGTGGTAATGTGTTGGTACATGGTTATTCTATTTTGTTGACAAACTTACGCCGCTTATCTGTTTTTCCACAAATGATGGAATGATGTTTGCTAACCATACCCTAATACTACCTTTAAAACAGATTTTGCTTTTCATTAAGAAAGAAACTGAAATCTTTGCTGCACAATTTCATCTGAAAAGATTTTAGCCAACAATTTATTGAGAAGTATGGTGCGTTGAAAGACGAACCCGGATGTATGCCAAAGTTGACATTACTGTCGGCCGGAAGTATATGCTTAAACTATTGATTAAATAGCCTTGCTCTATGAAGAAACTCGTTTATATATTCCTTTTTGTTGCCGGATCTCTTACCGGTTTACAACTGAATGCCCAGCTTACACAGAATAACCTCGATCCGGACGCAGAATTTAAAACTGCCAAGGATCTGTACCAGAAAGAACAGTTTAGCCTTGCCTATCCTGTATTTAAAAAAATATATAGTAATGGGATTGCGCAAAGCAATATTCCTGCAACCATTAAACTGGAATGTAAATACTATTACATTATCTGCGGACTACAGCTGAATGATCAAACTACGGCTCCATTGGCTGAATCATTTATTGAACTGGAAAACAATACGGCCCGTGTTCAGATGATGAGTTATCATTTGGGCGAGTATTATTATCGTAAACAGGATTTTGGTAATGCACAGAAATATTACTCGGTTACCAGTATTGCCAACCTGAGTAACCGTGAAATAGCAGATATGAAATTTCACCAGGCTTATGGCTATTTTGTAATGCAACAGTTTGATAAAGCCAAACCCTTATTCAATTCCATCCGTCAATTACCTAAGGATCCCAATTATTTGGATGCCAATTATTATTATGGTTTTATCTGTTTTAATGAAAAGAATTATCCGCAGGCACTCGAAGGGTTTTTGATTGCAGAGAAATTGCCCGAGTACCAGCATGTAATCCCTTTTTATATTGCCGAAATCTATTATTTCAGCGGTGATAAAGAAAAAGCATTGACATATGGTGATGCTGCTTTACAAAAAGGCGGACAATTCTACGATCTGCAACTGAAGCAACTGGTTGGACATATTTATTTTGAAAAAAGAGAATTTTCCAAAGCATTGCCTTACCTCGAGAAATTTGTGAATGGAAAAGAGAAAGTGAGAAGGGAAGACCTGTATGAATTGTCGTTCTGCTATTATGAAGGAAAGAACTGGTTACAATCAATAGAAGGATTTAAACAATTGGGTGGAGCGCAGGATTCATTGGCTCAAAACAGTATGTATCTTTTGGCAGATGCCTATTTGAAAACAAGCGATAAAGCCAATGCCCGTATTGCTTTCCAGTTCTGTGCATCTAATAACAGCAATGCGGTGCAAAAAGAAGTATCCGCTTTTAATTATGGCAAACTTTCTTACGAACTGAGTTATATGGATCCGGCATTGAAAGCGTTTCAATCATTTATCAACAATTATCCCAATTCAAAATATACACAGGAAGCAAAAGAACTGGAAGTAAATACACTGGCCAATACCAGCAATTATAAAGAAGCATTAAAGTTGTATGAGAGTTTGGGAGTGAAGAGCGATAATGTGATCAAACTTTATCCACGATTGTTGTATGGAAGTTCTGTGGAACTCATCAACGATCAGCAGATAGATAAAGCAGATCTGTTGTTATCCAAATTACTCGAGGTTCCTTATAATACTGCACAATTACCTCTGGCCGATTTCTGGAAAGGAGAAATAGCTTACCGTAAAGGAAACACCGATCAATCCATTGCTTACCTCAGTTATTATTTAAAGAACCCTATCACCAATGGAGAGGTAAATCCCATTAATGCAAAATACAGTCTGGCTTATGGGTATCTGAAAAATGAGAACTATTCTTTAGCCAGAGATAATTTTGAAGCTGTTGCAAAATCGATCAACCGGTCATCCACAGCAATTGAACAGGATGCTTATTTACGGGCTGCAGATTGTTATTTTATGAGCAAGGATTTCAGGCAATCACTCAAAATGTATGAGAATGTGACTTCGCTCCAATTGCCCTCTGCTGATTATGCTTTATACCAGAAAGGAATTATTGCCGGAGCGATGAATAAGAATGCAGAGAAAGTAAGCATCTTACAATCATTGGAAAAAATATACCCTTCTTCTTCATTCATTCCGGATGCAAATCTTGAAATGGCCAATACTTATCTGGCCGATGAAAATTTTCAATCAGCCATCATGCCATTGCAGAAAGTGATCAGCAACAACAAAGCGGCTTCTATGGCGCCACAGGCATATTTGAAATTAGGCGTTGCCTATTTTAATATGGATAAGAATGATGAATCGCTGAACAGTTTTAAAAAGCTTGTAACAGGCTATCCCAACACACAGGAAAGCAATGATGCGATCGAATACATCCGAAATATTTTCATCGCCAACCAGAAGCCTGGTGAGTTTGTGGATTTTATGAAACAGAATGGCAAACCCATCACCAATACAGAAGAAGACTCATTAACCTATCGTTCCTCTATGTTGCGTTATGAAGCAAAAGATATGGCGGGAGCGAAAACAGGTTTTGTAAATTATCTCTCCAAATTCCCGGATGGTCGTTACCATATTGAAGCCAATTATCTGGCAGCTGAGATCAGTATCGCCAACAAAGCAAACACAGAAGCATTGCCTTTTTACAAAGCAGTGGCCGATCAATCGCAAAACAAATATGCGGAACGCAGTGCTTTACAAACAGCCCGTATTTATTATTTTGACCTGAAAGATTATACCAATGCACAGAAATATTTTGCGTTGCTGAAAATATTGTCCACCCAGCAGGAAAACCGGTTAGAAGCGATGCGTGGATTACTTCGCTGCCAGTTTAAGGCACAGCAGTGGAAAGAAGCGGCACCCAATGCAGAAGACCTGCTACTGGAAAAAGGAATTGCTACAGACGACCGTATGATGGCCAGTTTGGTAGTTGCCAAAAATCACCAGTTGAATAATGAATTGGATCCTGCCATTGTATCTTATAAACAAGTAATCAATGCCGGAAAATCAGAATATGCTGCAGAATCGCAATACCATATAGCAGAAATCTTATTGCAGCAAAACAAATTACCCGAAGCAGAAAAAGCAGCTTTTGAAGTGATCAAAAAATCAGGTTCTTATGAGGTTTGGGTAACCAAAAGTTATTTGTTACTGGGAGATATTTATGTAAGTCAGAAAGATCTTTTCAATGCAGAAGCCACATTTAAAAGTATAGTAGACAATGCTACCATAACAGAAGTAAAAGAAGAAGCGCAACGGAAATTAGACAAAGTGCTGGAAGAAAAAAATAAAACAAACAAAGTTGAACAACAGTAAAGCGGATCAATACATGAATTATTTACAAAAAATAGTACTCATCCTTTTTTTGGCATCCTTTGCCGTTGGTTCTGTGCAGGCACAGAAAAAGAAACGCAAAAAAGCAGCTACCGAAACCAAAGTGCCGGCAAAGAAAAAAAGCAGCAATGCATCGAAGGTCAAAACCGTTTCGGTAAAACCAAAGACAGCTGCAAAACCGAAAAAGGAAGAAGACCTGTCAACACAGATCTCCAAAGAAGGGTTAGGCGATACATCCTCACCTAAAATGGTTACCATAACATCTGCATTCAAACCCTTTTTGAAAAGTGCGGCTAAAGTAAATTTTACGGCAGCTACACCAGTGATCGATTCGTCTAAAATTCCGGTTGCATATTCTATCCCATCACAAAATCTGTTCTTTAATTATCAACCCGTTGCGGTTAAGCCTTTGGCGCTTCCTGCAGATTCGGGTTATGTTTGGGAAAATGATCAATACATTAAAGTGGGAGCAGGTAACTTCAGTAGTTTTTTTGGAGAAGCCGCTTTTTCTTTTGGAGATGGTAAATCATCTATCACCAATGTTCGCGGTAATTTTTTAACCAGTACCGGCAATCTTCCTTCACAACAGACCGCCAAATGGGGGATTGATATCTTGTCTGTATTCAACACAAAGAACAATCATGAGTGGACAACCCATCCGTTCTACCAAAGCAGCACACAATACCTGTATGGTTACTTACCGGCTACATTGCCTTATACAAAAGATAATTTGTTGCAACGATTTACAACCGTAGGCATTGAAGCCGGCATGCAAAACAAAACGGCCAATTCGTTTGGGATCACTTATCATCCGCAGTTTAGTGCAGCAAGGTTTTTTAATAACAATGAGATCTCTGAGAATAATTTTATGTTGAAAGCACCCATCAATAAATCTTTCGGAAAGATCTATGCTTTTGATCTGGGCCTTACGGCAGATATCTCAAGTGCTTATTTTCCATTGATCCCCAATCCGCTGACCATCAAAAACAATTTATTCTTTATCAATCCTTCTATCCAGTTCAATACACCCAATTTTAAACTCAATGCAGGCATACAGCCATCATGGGATAACCAGAATTTTTCAACGCTTCCCAATGTAACGGTCGAAGCAAAGATTTCTGATGCCAACCTGATTTTGGAAGCAGGGTGGGTGGGTTCTTTTCAAAAAAATACGTATCGCTCATTTGCCAATTATAATCCATGGATCGGTAATTCATTCACAACATTGCTGAATACAAAGATCAATGAACAATATGCAGGTATTAAAGCAAGCAGCGGTGATCATCTTACTTATCAGTTTAAAGCTTCTTTATTGAGTCTTACCAACCAACCATTGTTCCTGAACAATACAGGTGATGGTAAAACCTTTAATGTGGTATATGAGCCGGAGATGAAAGCCCTCCGTTTACATGGAGAAATGGGTTATACCGTTCAGGAAAAACTTTCTTTTACTGCCGGTGCCACATTTACGCAATACAATTCTTTATCCGTTAACCAGAAAGCATGGGGTTTATTGCCGCTGGAAGTAACGGGATCTCTTAAATGGACCGTGGTAAAAGGTGTCCAGTTAAAGTCTGATTTGTTTGTATGGGATGGGGCTCCTTATCGGGATTCAACATTGCAGGCAAAGAAAGCCCCGGCGGCTTTAGATCTTAACCTGGGTGCTGAATTTAGCGTAATGCCAAGGTTGAATTTGTGGGTACAAATGAATAATGTACTCAATAGCCAATACCAGCGTTGGAACCAATACACAGTTCTTGGCTTTAATGTTTTGGGAGGAGTTGTATATTCGTTCCGGTAAATAACCCTGAATGGATCAATCTCTGTATAAATTCCTTGTTTTAAACGGCCACCTGAGTATTCCGCAACTGGGTAGTTTTATCATTAAACAGTTGCCGGCACATAGTGATGCTGCATCAGGACTTTTATATCCTCCCAAACCTGTGATCAGTTTTACACAAGGAGAGATACTCATGTCTGAAAAATTGTTTTTCGATTTTCTTTCCAATGAATTAGGAATTGATGAAGTTACTGCCATCAAACAGTTTCATGAATTTGCTGATCATTTCAGAAATGAACTGGAAGAGAAAAAGTTGGTTTCTTTAAAAGGCGTAGGTGTAGTTGGCAAGGGAGAAGACGGCTCTATGCATTTTGAACCGGCTACCAATCTCTCAAACCTTTTACCGGCTTTACAAATAGACGAATCCATACTTTATGCAGAAGCTGGCAATGAACTTGAACAGTCATCCAAACACGATTACTGGTGGTTTTACGCCATTATTTTATTGATACTTGGTGTTGGCGCTTTGGTGTATTATTATATCTGATGAAATAAATTATTGAAAGTTGCGGTTGGGTTAAATTCAAAATTCAAAATTCAAAATTCAAAATTCAAAATTCAAAATTCAAAATTCAAAATTCAAAATTCAAAATTCAAAATTCAAAATTCAAAATTCAAAATTCAAAATAGCTTTTTACCCCCTTATTTAAATCTATGGCTGAATTGATTACTTATTCAAATTGCCCATCCTGCGGTTCTGCTTCGGTATTTGCTGCATTGTCGGCAAAAGATTATACCGTTACAGGTGAATTGTTTGAGATCTGGCATTGTGATGATTGTTCGGGTAGATTTACACAGAATATTCCGATACTTTCTGAGATCGGCAAATATTATCAATCTGCCAATTATGTTTCGCATTCTGATACCTCAAAAGGGTTGATCAATCGTTTGTATCATATCGTAAGAAATTATACCCTGGGCTCTAAAAGAAAACTGATCCAAAAAATAACAGGGAAAGAAAAGGGAAGTTTATTGGATGTAGGTGCAGGTACCGGCGCTTTCTCCAACGCCATGCAGCTGGCCGGATGGAATGTAACAGCTTTGGAACCGGATGACACCGCCAGAAAAAATGCAGCAGCAAAATATGGCCTGCAATTACAATCGCCCGATAACTTATTTACATTAGATGCGAATCAGTTTGATGCCATTACCATGTGGCATGTATTGGAACATGTTCACAACCTTCATGGATATCTGCAACAATACCATAAAGTGCTGAAACCCGGCGGCAGACTGGTTATCGCCGTTCCCAATTATACCAGTTATGATGCAAAATCATATAAAGAATACTGGGCTGCATATGATGTGCCGAGACACCTGTATCATTTCTCTCCAAAAAGCATGGAAATATTAGGTAACTCGAAAGGCTTTACATTGGTTGATACCAAACCCATGTGGTTCGACAGTTTTTATGTATCCATGCTAAGCGAACAATACAGAAACGGAAGCGGTAATTTGATAGGCGCAGTTTGGAATGGATTACTCTCAAACCTTGCAACCTTGCGCAATAAAAAAAGATGTAGTTCTGTGATTTATGTGTTTGCCAAAAAGTAATTAAAAAGTCAAAAGTCAAAACACAATTTTTGACTTCTTAAGTTTTAGTTGAACTTAACTTCAAACATTGCCGGCCAATATTTTCCCGTTAAGTAAAATGATTTTTTAGCACTGTTATAAGCGATGCCATTTAGAACATCGGTTCTACTGCTTTTTTGAAAATTATTCTTTTCCAGAATATTGCTCAGATCGGCGCGGCCTTCTACCAATCCTGTTTTCAGATTTATTTTGATAATATAATTGTTACGCCAGATATTGGCATACACATATCCATCCACATATTCAAGTTCATTGATACTGTCAACATAACCATTGTTATTGATCACGCTTAGTGTTTTTTCGATCTTGAAATTCTCTGGGTTCACAAAGAATAAATTATTACCGCCAGTGCTGATGATCAGGTGGGTGCCATCTGTTGTCATTCCCCAACCTTCATAGGGCCAGGCAAATTCTTCGGGCAGTTTTTTAAAGTTCATATCATACACAAAAACCTTATGCTCTGTATAGGTAAGCTGGTAGATCTTATTGTTGATGATGCTGATTCCTTCTCCAAAATAAGCGTTGTCAAGGGCTATCTTCTGAACTGCTTTTCCGGTTTCCAGTTTGGCTTTTATCAGTCCGCTTTCTCCATTCAGTCCGGTACTTTCATACAAATGCTCATTCATCCATAGCAAACCTTCCGTAAACGAAGTGGTATCATGTGGATATATATTCATCACACTATAATTCAATTCAGTAGGGGCAGGAACTGCTGCATTCGTGCTCTCTGATTCTGATGAACCGTTTTTACAGGCTGTAAAAAACAAACCCAAAACTGCTACAAGTAAGATCGAACTTTTCATGAGGTCAATTATAGGGTTAAAAATAAAAAAGTTATTGTTGATATAGGCGTTAAAATGTGATGAATGTAAACGTTAGGGTTCTTTTGGAACCAAGTGCAAAACGTTCAGGTCGCTTTAGCGCCCCGACCGTTTACAGGCCTTTACACGTTAAAACGGAAATGCATCACATCTCCATCATGCACCACATATTCTTTTCCTTCAATTCGCAAACGGCCATTCTCGCGACAGGCAGCTTCAGATCCGTATTTTACAAAATCTTCGTAAGCAATCACTTCCGCCTTAATAAATCCTTTTTCAAAATCGGTATGTATCACACTCGCGGCCTGTGGTGCTTTCCAACCTTTGTGAATCGTCCATGCCCTTACTTCCTGAACACCGGCAGTAAAATAAGTATCGAGGTTCAATAATTTATAGGCTGATGTGATCAATCGGTTCAAAGCAGGTTCTGTCATATGGTATTCTTCCATAAACATCTGCTTATCATCTGCAGCTTCCATTTCGGCGATCTGTGCTTCTATATTATTACACATCACAATCACTTCGGCACCTTCTGCCTTTGCTGCAGCAGCCAATGCTTCTGAATATTTATTGCCGGTATGCATACTGGCTTCATCAACATTGGCCACATATAAAACGGGTTTATCCGTTAACAGGAACAGATCGGCAATTACTGTTTTCTCTTCTTTATCCAATCCTAAAGTGTGAATATTCTTACCCTGTTCAAGGTGATTTTTACAACGGGTTAAAATTTCAAACTCTGCTTTTGCCTTTGTATCAGATCCCACCCTTGCCATTTTTTCTACTTTCGACCATTTCTTTTCAACACTGTCCAGATCTTTCAGCTGCAATTCTGTTTCAATAATTTCTTTATCGCTAATTGGATTGATCACGCCTTCTTCCCTCAACACATTCTCATCCTCAAAACAACGGATCACATGGATAATGGCATCTACTTCCCGGATATTCCCCAGAAATTTATTGCCCAAACCTTCACCTTTGCTGGCCCCACGCACCAATCCGGCAATGTCTACGATCTCCATTTGTGTGGGTACAATCCTATCCGGAACCACCAGTTCGGCCAGTTTATTCAGTCTTGCATCCGGCACATCCACCAATCCCACATTGGGTTCTATGGTACAGAAACGGTAATTGCTGGCCTGTGCTTTGGCGCTGTTGCTAACCGCATTAAATAAGGTTGATTTACCCACATTCGGTAATCCCACGATGCCTGCTTGTAAAGCCATGTTAAGTACGATTTTAGAGATACGAGGTACAATTTGTTGGCCAGTCAGTTGGTGCTTTGGGCATCGCCTGTTGTGTCACTCACTTGTACGTTCTGTTCCCTGCTCATCAAAAATTTGAGCCGCAAATATAGCCGGATTAGGGGTAAAATGGTTACAAATTGTCTTCAGGCACATCTATCACCCATTTCATCAGTCTGGTAAGGCCTTTTTGGTTGGCCGCCTTGGCGCGGATATTCCATAGACCCCCTGAAAGAACATGTACTTTGGTAAAACCATTATCGGTAAGAAGTTTAGCTGATTGAAATACTTCCACACCAGCGTTAAAAGCATATAGAATGATGTCTTTGTTTTGGTAAGCACTCAATTCACCCATACGGTTAGCCAATTCTGCTGCCGGAATATTTACCGCATTTTGTACATGCCCCCGGTTCATCCAGGTGCGCTCGGTCATTGTGTTGGTGAATTCTTTTTGTGTCCTTACATCCAGAATATAAGTATTAGGTGCTTTGGTTAGCATTTCGTCCATTTCTACTGCTGTGATATAATGGAAAGAATAGGGATGCTCCCATAATTGTTTTCTGAGCGGGACCTCTTTGTTTGAGGCACTCATCCATTCACTCATGCCATTGAATGCTGCGTTAACATGGGTATAACCGTTTTCGGAAAGTAGTTTGGCGGCGAGATTGGTTTCCCTTCCAAAATCGGCAACCACCAATATGGGCCGGTTTTTGGGAACCCTATCCAGAGAGGCACTTAATTGCACAAATGGAATATTGATCGCCCCTTTTAATTTTCCCAGTGCATTCGCAGATACATCAAGACTGATGCCTTTAAAAGCTGAATCAGTTCTTACATCCAGGATAAAAAGGTCTTTTTGGGAGATCATCAATTGAGCAATATCTTTTGGTGATAAAAGTTTGAAACGGTTGTTTGTTTCATACAGGTTGTTCAAACATGGCGAGGTACTGAATTTGAGTAAATTAAATTCTGTCATGGCACCATTTACGTTGATCACATTTGTAAAGCCACTGTCAGAAAGCATTTTTGAGCAGATCCTGCTTCGCTGACTATGTGAGCAGATCACAAAAACCGGTTTGTTTTTATAGGCAATAATTTCATTCAAACGGTTCTTTACTTCACTCACATCTATATTAACAGCACCTTTTAAATGGCCAATATTGAGGCTCGCCGAAACAGAAGTATCTCTGAATTCACCCAATGATCTCACATCTAAAATTAAACGATCAGGGTTCTTTCTTAAGGAATCACAGAGGTCATTAATGTAAACAGTTTTGAATGCGATATTATCGTATTTGAACTGGGAGAATAGTTGCCGGGTATTGATAAGGAGTACAAGCAGAAGGATCTTTTTCATATTTTTTTTCAAAAGTTTTGTGTCTAAGAGGTAATATATTAACAGTTATTAAGAAAGTTACAATCTATCAGTGCCTCCTAAAAGAGAATTGGGATGAATGGGGTATTTGTTTATTTTAACTGTCTGAAAATTACATTATGGCCTTAAACTATGTATGGATATTGTTTTTCGTGATTGGTCTCATCATCGCCCTTGTGAAACTGATCGTTTTCCACGATTATGAGATCTTTAAAAAACTGGTGGAAGGTATTTTCGATGCCTCCAAATCATCCGTGCTCGATATTGGCCTGCCCTTAACCGGAGCCATGGTGTTTTTTATGGGGTTAATGAATATTGGTGAAAAAGCCGGAGCTGTAAATTTTCTTGCCCGTATCCTCAATCCATTTATGAAACGAATTTTTCCGGAAGTACCGGATAAGCACCCGGCTATGGGACAAATGGTAATGAATTTCAGCGCCAATATGCTCGGCCTCGATAATGCGGCAACGCCCTTCGGATTGAAAGCCATGGAAAGTCTGCAAACATTAAATCCCACAAAAGAAACCGCCAGCAATTCGCAGATCATGTTTCTGGTGTTGCATACAAGCGGATTGACATTGATCCCACTTTCCATTATTGCATACAGGGTAGGGGGTGGAAGCCATAATCCCACCAGTGTATTTGTTCCATTAATGTTGGCTACCACGATTGCCACGATTGCAAGTATTGTGATAACAGGATTATACCAACGTTTAAAATTTGATAAAGTGTTGATTGCCTGGCTGGGTGGAATTACGCTGACCATTTTTTTATTCGCCTGGTTCATCAACGGATTGCCATCGCAGAAAGATATTCCAACGCCAACTTTATTTACCAAAGAAACATTCAGTAATGTATTGGGCAACCTGATCCTGTTTCTCATCATTTCAACATTTATCATAGGGGGATTTGTAAAAAAGATCAATGTATTTGAAGCTTTTATTGAAGGGGCCAAACAAGGTTGGGATGTGATTATTAAAGTGATTCCTTATCTGGTAGGATTACTCGTTGCCATCCGCGTGTTTCGCGACAGTGGCGCCCTCGAAGCCATCATAGGCGGAATCAGCTGGTGTTTTGTGCATTTAGGAATTACCAGCGAATTTGTACCTGCCTTACCCGTAGCCATCATGCGCCCCTTCAGCGGTGGAGGTTCACGCGGATTAATGCTGGATATTTTTAAAACTTATGGGGCCGATAGCTTTATCGGACAGCTGGCTTCTACTTTTCAGGGAAGTGCCGATACTACTTTTTATATCATCGCACTATACTTTGGAAGTGTGGGCATTAAAAAAGTACGCTACGCCATTTGGGCGGGAATGCTGGCTGATTTATTGGGGGTGATTGCGGCGGTGTTTATTGCGTATATTTTCTTTAAATAGGTTTTTATCGGAGAATTGAATTTGCACGCAAAGGCAAAGGCGCAATTTGATTGATGTTGGTGCAAACTGTTACCTTCTATAATGAACTCCTTTGATTCAAACCTTCACAAATTTCGGACACTAAAAAACTGCGCCTTTGCGCCTTAGCGTGCAAATTTCCCTCTCATTAAAATCCGGGAATTTAAATTGTGTTCATTCTACACATTAAATTCCTAATTTTAATGCCTAAATCGATTGCTATGCGCAGAATATCATCCCTAATCATTGTATTGTTGCTTCTGTTTTTTGCATCCTGTAAAAATGAAACAAATACAAATCTTGCTGCCTCCGACACTTCACAAACCGATGGCCACCCATCATGGATCATGAATGGAAATATTTATGAAGTCAATGTTCGGCAATATACTCCCGAAGGTACATTTCAGGCTTTCGCCAAACACCTCGATCGGTTGAAAGAAATGGGAGTACAAACGCTCTGGTTTATGCCCATCAACCCAATTAGTAAAGTAGATAGAAAAGGTTCTTTGGGAAGTTATTATGCGGTATCCGATTACACCGCCATCAATCCCGAATACGGTACGATGGACGATTGGAAAGCACTGGTAAAACAAATGCATGAAAAAGGGTTTAAAGTTTTGATCGACTGGGTTCCCAACCATACCGGTGCTGATCATTACTGGTTACAGAAACACCCGGATTTTTATGTGAAAGACAGCACCGGCAAACCCGTTTCTCAATTCGACTGGACAGATACCCGCAAGCTCAATTTCAACAACCCCGAGTTACGCGATACTATGATCAAACAAATGAAATTCTGGATCACTGAAACAGGGATTGATGGTTTGCGTTGCGATTATGCAGTTGGCCCAACCAGAGGTTTCTGGAAAGATTGCATCAAAGAACTCAAAGCCACCAAAAATGTATTCATGCTGGCAGAAGCAGATAGTGCCTGGTTACATGAAGTGGGTTTTGATGCTAGCTATTCATGGCCCGAATTCAATATGCAGAAATTGATCGCTTCAGGAAAAAGAAAAGCTTCTGCCTTTGACAGTGTACTGGCATTAACCGACAGCACTTTGTCCAAAAATGGTTTACGTTTATATTTCACCAGTAACCATGATGAGAACAGTTGGAACAAAGCCGATTATGCTACCATGCCCGGCGCCTCGCACGCACCATTTGCCGTGCTAACACAAACCATGAAACGCAGTATCCCGCTTATTTACAGCAGTCAGGAAGAGCCCTTGCTTCGTTCTTTAAAATTCTTTGATAAGGATACCATCGGCTTCAGTAAATATGAAAGGGCAGGCTTCTATGAGAAACTATTAAAATTACATTCTACAAGTGAAGCATTGAGTGCCAATTCACCTTTTATCCGCATCAACACTGATGTGGATGATAATATCTATGCTTATGCAAGACAAAAACATGGACAGAAAGTAGTAGTAATTTTAAACCTCAGTAATACACCGCAATCATTTATCATCGATAATGAATTATTGGCCGGAGAAGCCACAGAATTATTTACCGGTACCAAAGAAAACATACAGGGTGGTAAACAGTTTAACCTGGCGGCCTGGGGTTATCTGGTGTATACTTATAATGATCAGAAACTGAAAGCGGTGAAGTAGTTGGGAGAAGAGTCGGGGAAGTCGGTAAGTCCGTAAGTCCGCAAGTCGGAAAGTATAGGGCTATAAAGTGTTGTAGCTAAAAGAAGGTAGTGTTTTCATAGAATAATAATTCTCTAAACAACTTCCGGTCTTTCGGACTTTCCGACTTCCTGACTATCCCCGACTTTCTTATCTTCGCCACATGAACCGACACCAACTGATTGAGCAAATTCAACAGAAAAAAAACTATCTCTGTGTAGGACTGGATACCGACATTGCCAAACTTCCCAGGCATTTGCGAACGCAGCCTGATGCGGTGTTTCAATTCAATAAAGCCATTATTGATGCTACCAAAGACCATTGCGTAAGTTATAAGATCAACACAGCTTTTTATGAATCGCAGGGATTAAAAGGGTGGGAGGCGATGGAGAAAACAGTACATTATATCCCAAAAACACATTTTACCATTGCCGATGCAAAGCGTGGCGATATTGGTAATACCTCATCACAATACGCCAAAACCTTTTTTGAAGTGATGCCATTTGATGCAGTAACTGTTGCACCTTATATGGGAGAGGACAGTGTTCGCCCCTTTCTCGAATATGAAAATAAATGGACGATTGTTTTAGGATTAACATCTAATGCAGGCAGCAATGATTTTCAGCAATTATCACTTTCAAAAGAAAATGCAGGAAAGAAATTATATGAAACCGTACTTGAAAAAGTAGCAAGCTGGGGAACGCCTTCTAATCTGATGTTTGTGGTAGGAGCTACACGTGCCAGTGATCTGGCTCATATCCGTTCCATCATTCCTGATCATTTTTTATTGGTGCCCGGTGTTGGTGCACAGGGTGGAAGTCTGGAAGAGGTATCTAAATATGGATTGAATAAGGATTGTGGTCTATTGGTGAATGCAAGCCGTGCTGTGATCTTTGCAAGTAGTGGAGAAAATTTTGCTGAGCAGGCAACTATTGTTGCGAAGCAATATGCTGATGAAATGGCAAACTATTTAGTTTATTAGTTTACTGGTTTATTTGTAGGCAAACTAAATTAAACCAGTAAACTAATAAACCAATAAACCAATAAACCAATAAATCAGTAAACCAATAAACCAGTAAACCAAAATGAACCGAAGGAAATTCTTACAGCAATCTTCATTATCAGCTGCAGTATTATCTGTAACACCTTCTGCATTTGCCAGTGAAAATAAACCTGCTTCATTTACCATAGGATTTCTTTCTGATGTGCATGTAAAACCAACAGAAACTGCAGAAGCCGGAATGCGTAAAGCTTACCGGCATGTGAATGGATTAAAACCCTCGGTTGATTTTATCATCAATGGTGGGGATGCCATTATGGATGCATTAAACGCTTCCAAAGAAAAAGTACAGAAACAATGGGATGTTTGGAATAAAGTATTGACTGATGAAAATAAATTGCCCATCTATCATTGCATCGGCAATCACGATGCATGGGGCTGGCAAATGACGGATGTTGAAGTTAAGAACGATCCTTTATATGATAAGAAATGGGTATTGCAGCAGCACAATATGAAAGAAAGGTTTTACAGTTTTGCCCATAAGAACTGGAAATTTATTGTACTGGATAGTGCGCAGGAAAATAATGGTGGATATATAGCCCGCATTGATGAGCCTCAATTTGCATGGTTAGAAAATGAATTGAAACAAACGGATGCTGCGCAACATATTTGTATTGTATCACATATTCCCATCGTATCCTTTTGTTCTGCTGTTTTTTACGATAAGAATGAACCCAATGGCGACTGGAAAATTTCTCGTGCATTGTTGCATGTAGATTCACGCAGGTTAACAGATCTCTTTAAAAACCATCAAAGTATCCGATGCTGTTTAAGCGGACATATTCACATGCAGGATATGGTTGAATACCGCGGCATCAATTATTACTGTAACGGCGCCGTTAGCGGCGATTGGTGGAATGGTCCATATAAAGGATTTGAACCTTCATATGCACTGTTTGAGTTTGACTCTGATGGAAAAGTTACAAGAACAATGATGAATTACGGAAACATATAAAATCCTATATGCCCTAATTCCTAACCTATGTCACTATGTGTTTCAAAAATTCGCTTTAATCAATCCCACAACTTTCTCCGCCCAAATTCCATACTCTTTTCCTGAATAATGTAACTGATCAATTGCTAATAAATTTTTATCATTTGAAGCATCACGGGTATCATCAGTGATATTAATAAAATGTGTTTGATTTTTTTTAGCCGCAGATTCGCAGATTTTGTTGAATGCATTAATCTCTTCAGATATTTTTTTACTATCCCGTTCTTTTGCAAAAGGAGTTACACCCCAGTCGGGAATAGATAACACAATAACATGCTCCGGATGATTACCGCTCAGGTGAATAGCTTTACGCAATAGAAAATCAAAGTCTGTTGTAAAATCTTCCATTGCCAGGCTTCTGTATTGATTGTTAACGCCGATCAATAGCGTAACAAAATCGTATTGCTCATTTAGTTTTGTATGCAACAGATGTTCGGCAAGTTCAAAACTTGTCCAGCCGGTTTTGGCAATGATCTCAGGTGCATAAAAATGATATCCTTGCTTCCTCAAAAATTGTACTGTCTGGTAAGGAAAACTTTCATGTAACGGAACAGATTCGCCGATGGTATATGAATCGCCGAGTGCTAAGTAAGAGTAATGGTGTTTAGACATGGCTATTTTTTTTGCCACAGATGCACAGATTACCACAGAATTTCTCAATTTAATCTGTGGTAATCTGTGCATCTGTGGCGAACAACTAAAAATGATCTCTCAAAATCTCATAAAACGTATACACATCCCCAAAACTGCAATACAAAGGTGCCGGTGCCACACGTATCACCCCCGGCTCTCGGTAATCTACAATAATGCCGCTTTCAATCATCTTATCATGGATCTCTTTTCCTCTTTCTGTAAAGTACAATGATAATTGTGCACCTCTCCACTCTGAATCAACCGGTGTAATGATCTCGAATTTCTGGTTGGGCAATTGGTGTAATAAATATTCGAGATAAGCTGTTAGCTGTAAGCTTTTGACTCTTAACTTTTCAATATCAGCTTCCTCAAACATTTGTAAAGAAGCTTTCAAACAAACCATATTAAAAACCTGTGCAGTACTGATATTCCACCCTCCTGCATTGGTTTTTGGAATGAATCCCTTTTCCATTTTAAACCTTGTCTTCTCATCATTACCCCACCATCCACCCAAACGCGGTGTACGAACATCACTTGCAAAATATTCATTCACATAAACCCCACCCACAGCACCGGGGCCACCATTTAAATATTTGTAACTGCACCATACTGCAAAATCAACCTGCCATTCGTGTAGATGAACCGGAATATTTCCCACCACATGTGCCAGATCAAAACCTGCAATGGCATTTACATCATGGGCGGCTTCTGTGATTCTTTTCATGTCAAATAGCTGTCCCGTATAATAGTTCATCCCGCCAAACATCACCATGGCCAAACTATTGCCATGGGTTTCAATCGTATCAATAATATCTTCTGTATATAGAATTTTCTCGCCCGGTTTTGGGGCAATTTCAATGATAGCAGTAGCTGGATCTAAACCAAAATGTCTTACCAATGTTTCTACCGCATATTGGTCGGAAGGGAAGGCGCCTGCTTCCATGATAATTTTAAAACGCTCAGAGGTTGGCTTATAAAAACTCAACATCAATAAATGCAGATTCACGGTAAGTGTATTCATCACCGTTACTTCATCCTCCTTGCAACCCACAATTTTTGCAAGAGAAACTTTCATATAATCCTGGTAATACAACCATGGATTGGTTCCTCCAAAGTAGCCGCCAACAGCCACATCTCGCCAGCTTTGTAATTCGGTTTGAATGGCAGCTTCCACCGCTATGGGCTGTAACCCCAATGAATTGCCACAGAAATAAATCACATCTTTCCCATCTTTTTTGGGAAAATGGAACTGTTTTTTAAAATGAGCCAGTTCATCATTCTTATCAGCTTGCTTAGCAAAATCAAAGCTTGTATTAAAAACGCCAGACATAAAAAATCGTTTCCTGCAAAGTAAGCAGGATTTGTCAATTGTAAATCCTCAGCGTAAACTCTGCTTCTCCGCGCCTCTGCGTTCAAAATGCTCTCAGATTTATGGCAAGCCAGACATTTATAGATCTTTTCACTGAAGAGCCGCAGAGTGTTAGGGGAGATTTCGCAGAGATTTTTTATCAATGGTTCTTTATTTACGTTCGTTTGCTTTATTTTCATTGCTCCCAAACCAAAACTAACTGACATGAGAAGCTTTCTGCTGATGTTTTTCGCATCCGTTTCCATTCTGTCATTTGCACAGAATGCACCCGTAGTAAAATCCAATTACCAGTTGGCCGCACGATTTTCTTCCAAAAAACTGGAGAAAATGATCTTTAGTACCAGTGTAGATGCACACTGGCTTAAGAAGAGTGATCGTTTCTGGTATATGTATGAAACCACAGACGGGAAAAAATGGTATATCGTAGATCCGGTAAAAGGAGAGAAAAAAGTATTGTTTGATAATGCAGACCTCGCCGCAAAAATTACCCGTATCGTTAAAGACCCTTTTGATGCGCAACACCTTGGTCTCGACAGTATGCGTTTTATTAAAGATGAGAACTGGATCCAGTTTGAAGTAAAAAGCACACAGGAAATTGAGAAGAAAGATACTACTGCTAAAAAAGGAACGCCTCCTGTTAAAGAAAAAAAGACATTCTATTTTGAATACAATATTAACACTGGTGAACTTACTGAGTTAAATGATTTTAAGAAGCCTAAACGCAAACCCAGCTGGGCCAATATCTCTCCCGATGGAAATGTAATTCTGTTTGGCAGAAATTATAACCTGTTCTGGATGGATAAAGACAATTACGAAAAAGCTTTGAAGAATGAAGATGATTCTACCATTGTAGAACATGCGTTAACAAAAGATGGCATTGAGTTCTACAGTTATGTGTCGGATGGTTTTGGAGAAAATAATGTTGACAAAGAAAAGAACAAGAACAAACGCAAATCTTCCTTTGCCATGTGGTCGCCCGATTCTAAACATTTTGTTACAGAACGTACCGACAGCCGCAAAGTAAAAGATCTCTGGGTGATCAACAGTTTAAGTGATCCACGACCAACATTGGAGACCTATAAATATATGATGCCCGGTGATAAAGAATCACCCATCGATCATGTGTATTTATTTGATGTAGCCGCACAAACCGGAAAAGAAATGACGGTCTCATTGTTTAAAGACCAGAACATCTCTGTGTGGGCCGATCCCGGAAAGATCAATACAAGGGATGATGATTTCCGTGCATCAAAATGGTTGGGAACAAATGATAAATTCTATTTCACCCGCACCAGCCGTGACTTGAAAAAAGTAGATGTATGCGTGGCTGATGTTGCTACCGGAACTATCAAACCATTAATAGAAGAACGTTTCAACACCTATATCGAAACCAGAAGATTGGGATTGGTAAATGAGGGCAAAGAATTTATTCAATGGAGTGAGCGTGATGGTTATGCGCATTTGTATTTGTATGATGAGAATGGTAAACTGAAAAACCAGATCACATCGGGCACTTATCATGTAGAAAATATTTTAGGGATTGATGATACCAAACGTGTTGTGTATTTCTCAGCCAATGGAAAAGAAGTTGGTGAAGACCCTTATTACCTGCATGCTTACAAAGCTAACTTTGATGGCTCTGGTATGAAACTATTGAACCCCGGCGAGTTTGAACATGCCATGGCAATGAACGATGCAAAATCTTTTTTTATTGATAACTATTCACGTGTTAACACTGTTCCCAAATCAACACTCTATGCATCTGATGGCAGAAAAATTATGGATCTGGAAACTTCTGATCTGAGTTCTTTGTTTGCTGCAGGGTATAAATTTCCACAGGTATTTAAAGTAAAAGCCGATGATGGCATTACTGATATTTATGGGGTGATGTACAAGCCGTTTGATTTTGATTCTACCAAAAAATATCCGGTGATCGAATATGTATATCCCGGCCCGCAAACAGAAGCCGTAAACAAAGCATTCGGCCGCGGTATGGATAGAACAGAACGCTTATCACAACTGGGTTTTGTAGTACTCACCATGGGTAATCGTGGCGGACATCCATCACGCAGTAAATGGTACCATAACTATGGCTATGGCAATCTTCGCGATTATGGTCTGGCAGATAAGAAAGCCTGTGCCGAACAAATGGCCGACCGTTATCCCTTTATAGATATTAACCGCGTTGGTATCCACGGCCATTCTGGTGGTGGATTTATGAGTACCGCAGCTATGTTGGTATATCCAGATTTCTTTAAAGTAGCCGTATCCTCATCTGGTAATCATGATAACTCTGTTTACAACCGTTGGTGGAGTGAGCAGCACCATGGTGTAAAAGAAACCATTGGTGATAAAGGAGATACCAGCTTTATTTACAACATAGAAAAAAACCAGGATCTCGTTAAAAACCTGAAAGGACATTTAATGCTCTCTACTGGTGATATTGATAACAACGTTCACCCCGCCAACACAACCCGTGTAGCCAATGCACTCATCAAAGCCAACAAACGTTTTGACCTGGTAGTATTACCCGGCCAGCGCCACGGTTATGCCGACATGACAGAATATTTCTTCTGGCGTATGGCTGATTATTTTACCGAAAACCTGATGGGAGATAGAACAGTGAGAAGTGTGGATATAGAAGAGATCAATAAAGAGATTGAGCAGGGTGGAGTGAAAGGGGCGGCTGTTGCTGGTGGTAGAAGAGGGGGGCCTGAGGAGGAAGAAGAAGACTATTAAGTTAGGAGTTAAAAGTTAATAGTGTTCAGTTTGGCAATTTCAGAATGTTTATAATAAGAGCCGTTCAATACCCTGAACGGCTCTTCTACTTCGGCGAAGCCGAAGTAGAAGCAGTCGCTCGGCTCCGCCGAGTGACTGCTATCACCCAGCCTCTGGCTGAAAAAAAGTAAAGGAGAATACAATTAAATAAAGCATAAACAAAACCATTCCCACAACCGCGATATCTTTAATTTTACAAAGTTCAGGTCTGACATAACTCCAGACTCCTAACTCCTAACTCCAAACTGATCCCATGGCTTCCAGAACCGATCAATTCCAATCCCCCGACTATTACAATATAGACGACCTGCTAACGGAAGAACACAAACTCATCCGCGAATCGATACGCAATTATGTAAAGAAAGAGATCTCGCCAATCATAGAAGACTATGCACAACGTGCTGAATTTCCTATACAAATTGTAAAACAAATGGGCGATCTGGGATGTTTTGGCCCAACGGTTCCTGAACAATATGGTGGCGGCGGATTGGATTATATCAGCTACGGTTTAATGATGCAGGAACTGGAAAGAGGAGATAGTGGCGTAAGAAGCACAGCGAGTGTGCAAGGCAGTCTGGTAATGTTTCCCATATATGCTTACGGCAATGAAGAACAACGAAATAAATATCTGCCAAAACTGGCGAGTGGAGAATGGCTGGGCTGTTTTGGATTAACGGAACCCGATCATGGAAGCAATCCCGCCGGTATGCTAACGAATAGTAAAGATGGAGGAGATCATGTAATTCTGAATGGCGCTAAAATGTGGATCAGCAATGCACCATTTGCTCAAGTAGCAGTTGTATGGGCAAGAAATGAACAGGATGAAATTCAGGGAATGATTGTTGAAAGGGGTATGGAAGGTTTTTCAACACCCACCACACATGGCAAATGGAGTTTGCGTGCCAGTGCCACCGGCGAGTTGGTGTTTGATAATGTAAAAGTACCTAAAGAAAATATCCTCCCCAATATAAAAGGATTAAAAGGACCGCTGGGTTGTTTATCCAAGGCACGTTACGGTATTGCCTGGGGGGCTTTGGGTGCTGCCATGGATTGTTATGATACGGCATTACGTTATAGCAAAGAGCGCATCCAGTTCGACAGGCCCATTGGTGGTTTTCAATTGCAGCAAAAGAAACTCGCAGAAATGATCACCGAAATTACGAAAGCACAATTACTGGTTTGGCGTTTAGGTGTTTTGATGAATGAAGGAAAAGCTACCGCACAACAGATCAGCATGGCCAAAAGAAACAGCTGCGAAATTGCCACCAACATTGCACGCGATGCCCGCCAGATGCTTGGTGGGATGGGCATTACCGGTGAATACAGCATTATGCGGCATATGATGAACTTAGAAAGTGTGATCACTTATGAAGGAACGCATGATATACATTTATTAATTACCGGCATGGATGTAACTGGATTAAATGCGTTTAAATAGATTGAAGATTTTCTATGTGCGAGATTTTTTTGAAACACATAGGGACATAGGTTAGGAAGGAGGGAACATAGGTATAAATACGTATTTTTTGGTTTGGTTTGATTGCTAATTTTGGTGAGTGAGGGTAACTAAAAATGATATTGATAAATTGAGCTATGCCATTGTTGGCTGCGCGATTGAAGTTCATAAAGCACTTGGACCGGGATTGTTGGAAAGTATTTATCAGAAATGTTTGATCAGGGAATTATTGTTGAGAGGGTATGATGTAAAGTCTCAATTGAAAGTTCCAATTAATTATAAAGGATTAGATGTAGAAGCAGAATTAAGATTAGATATTTTAGTAAATGATTTTATTATTGTAGAAATAAAAGCTGTTGAAGCATTCAATAATGTTTATGAAGCAAGTTCTCAGTTATATGAAGTTGTTATACAAACCTAAAGGCATATTACTAAATTTTTGTTGCACCAATATTTTCAAAGAAGGCCAAAGAACCTATGTCAACGAACTATACTCATCACTCCCCGAAAACTAATCCCTATATGCCTTTTTTCCTAACCTATGTCCCTATGTGTTTCAAAAAAAGTCTCGTCCAATGAAAATCTTTCTCATAGGCATGATGGGCTCAGGAAAAAGTTTTTGGTGTAAAAAGCTTTCCAAAAAACTAAAATCCGGCGGTTACGACCTTGATTTTCTGATCGAATCCCACGAAGAAAAAACGATTGCAGAAATTTTTGCAGAAGATGGCGAAGATTATTTCAGAAGATCTGAAGCCAAAATTCTCCGTTGGTTTGGAGAGAAGAAAACATTTGCATTAGCCACGGGCGGCGGTACACCCTGCTTTCATGAAAATATGGATTGGATGAATAAAAATGGCATCACCATTTGGATCGACGAATCCATTGATATGCTGGTCGAGCGCCTAAAACCCGAAAAAGCCCATCGCCCCTTAATTCAAAAATTATCAGATGAGGAACTGCATTCCTTCCTCACCGCAAAACTGGTAGAGCGTTTTCCGTTTTACCAACGCGCCACTTATCGTTTACAGGGTAAAGACATCAGCGATGCAGGCTTTGCCAAAATCATCAAAGAACATGCATAAAGGATTTTTAATAGCAGCCGCATTAATCGGTGCATTATCAGTAGCACTTGGGGCATTTGGCGCACATGCCCTAAAAGCCATACTCACAGAACAATCACTCAATACTTACGAAACCGCTGTACGTTACCAGTTTTACCATGTATTTGCTTTGGCGTTAACGGGTATATTGTATAAAACGTATACCAATAAACTCATAAAAGCAGCCGGCCAGTTATTTATTATCGGAATGATCTTTTTTAGCGGCTCACTTTACCTGCTTACCTACGGCACTGCTACAGGTACATCTTTTCGTTGGGCTGGTCCTGTTACTCCCTTGGGTGGGGCACTGTTTATCAGTGGATGGATCTGTCTCGCATTGGGCATCAGAAAAGGCTAATCCTCTCAAAGTGGAAAACTGTTGCCGGCTTTACCAGTTTTGCACATAGGCACTCACTTGCTGTTTTGACTTTTGGCTTAGCTTATATTTGTTTCTATGGCTAATAGTCTAAAAAAGAAAACGCCACCTCCGCCGGACCCTGAAGTACTTACCGCTGATAAAGAAGCAGAAGTAACCGTAACGGAAGTAGTGAAAGATGAACGCACCACCAAGATAGCCGGTGCCATTTGCTTACTGATTACTGCTTTTCTTTTTTTCTCGCTCAGTTCTTATCTGTTTACCTGGCAGGAAGACCAGGATAAGATTCACCAGTTTGGTATCAAAATATTTTCTACGGATGATGTAAAAGTAACCAACCTCCTGGGTGTGCTCGGGGCTTTTGTAGCGCATAACCTTATCTACAAAGGGTTTGGCATTGCTTCCTTTCTGCTCTGTACTGTTTTTTTTGTGTTGGGAGTTAACCTGTTGTTTGGCAAAAAAGTATTTAGTCTTTTTCGCAACCTCAAATATGTGATGGTTGGATTAGTGGTGATCAGTATGACTGCCGCTTTTGTAACCAGGGGTTTCGCTTTTTCATGGGGCGGTGCTGTTGGTGAATTTTTGTGTGATTGGTTTGTAAAATGGATCGGTAATGCAGGAACAGGTGCATTATTATGTTTGGCAGTATTCTGCTATATCATCTGGCGTTTCAATCCCATCTTCAAAATACCCGAATGGAATTTCAACAGTGCTAAAAAAGCCGGCACCGATATTTTACCATTAACCGAAGATGATGAACAACCCATTCACAAAGAATGGAATGAGAATGATGATGAAGAAATTATCCTCCCATCGGGAATGGTGGAAACAGAACCCGAAGAACCCATCAGCCAGAATAAAATGAGGAACGATGGGAAAGGAGTAGTGGTGATCATGCCACACACGGAAGCTGCAGCAGCAAATCCCATGAATGAATTTGGCGTTGTTGAAAAAAATGCCATAGAACCAGAAGAAAAGCCTGAAGAAGAAGCAAAACTTTTTGTGGATGAAGTAATCCACCCACAGATCCAGCCACTTAAAATGGCCAACCGCGCAGAATCTGATTTGGAACTGGAAATTAAAGAAACTCCTGAAGTAGAAGAGGAAGAAGAAATTCCCGTTGCCGCATCCCTGGGTAAACTGGGAACCAAATTCGATGTAACCCTCGATCTCAAAGATTATAAATATCCATCACTCGATCTCTTACAAACCCACGGCAGCGAAAAAATCGTGCACGATCCGGAAGAACTGGAAACACATAAGAACCAGATCATCGCTACCTTAAAGAATTACGATATCGCTATTCAGCGTATTGCCGCAACGGTAGGCCCTACGGTTACTTTGTATGAAATTGTTCCTGCACCAGGTGTGCGTATCAGCCGTATTAAAAACCTGGAGGATGATATTGCATTGAGCCTTGCCGCCCTTGGGATTCGTATCATTGCCCCAATTCCCGGTAAAGGAACCATTGGTATTGAAGTACCCAATGTTCGTAAGTCGGTAGTAAGTATGCGTACTTTACTGGCTTCTGAAAAATTCCAGTCATCCACATTCTCATTGCCCATCGCCATTGGTAAAAAGATCGATAACGAGAATTTTATTGTGGATCTGGCCAGTATGCCACACCTGTTAATGGCGGGTGCCACCGGACAAGGTAAATCCGTCGGATTGAATGCGATCCTCGTCTCATTATTGTATAAGAAACATCCTTCCCAACTCAAATTCGTTTTGGTAGATCCTAAAAAAGTTGAGTTGAGTTTATACCGTGTGATCGAAAAGCATTTCCTCGCCAAATTGCCCGGCGAAGAAGAATCCATCATCACCGATACCAAGAAAGTGGTGCACACATTGAATGCACTTTGTATAGAAATGGATAACCGTTACGATCTGTTAAAAGAAGCAGGTTGCCGTAATATCAAAGAATACAACGAAAAATTCACCGCCCGTAAACTCAATCCCGAAAAAGGACATCAATACCTTCCTTTCATTGTGTTAGTTGTAGATGAGTTTGCCGATCTGATCATGACCGCCGGTAAAGAAGTGGAAATGCCGATCGCCCGTTTGGCGCAGCTGGCCCGTGCTATTGGGATTCACCTGATCATTGCTACACAACGCCCATCTGTAAATATCATTACCGGAACTATTAAAGCCAATTTTCCTGCACGTATTGCTTTTAAAGTATCCAGCAAGATCGATAGTCGCACCATTTTAGATGCCGGCGGTGCAGAGCAACTGATTGGTAAAGGAGATATGCTGGTAAGTTATAATGGAGAGATCACACGTTTGCAGTGCGCTTTTGTAGATACTCCGGAAGTGGAAGGTGTTTGCAAATTCATTGGCGATCAACGTGGCTATCCTCAGGCATTTTTGTTACCTGAATATGTGGATGAGAAAGATATGGAAGGAAAAGAGTTTGATGTGAACAACCGCGACCCATTGTTTGAGGACGCAGCCAAACTGATCGTATCAAGTCAGATGGGATCAACCTCCCTCATTCAAAGAAGAATGAAGCTTGGTTATAACCGTGCAGGCAGATTAATGGATCAACTGGAAGATGCAGGCGTTGTTGGCCCAAATCAAGGTAGCAAAGCACGCGAAGTGCTGTTCAAAACCGATATGGAACTTCAGGAATTCCTAGATTCAATGGGGTAGACCTGTTAACCGATAAACAACGCCTTAAAACCGATAATTTTAAACTTAACATCAACCCACGGGTCATACAAAAAGGTAAAACCTATATTTGCCCCCAATAAAAAGATACTGATGAAGAAAATATACGCTTGCTGTCTGTACCTCTTTGCCTTTACTATAACTGCTTTCTCTCAAAACGACCCCGCTGCCAAAAAAGTGTTGGATGCCGTTGGAGCCAAAGTAAAAGCCTCTAAAGGGATTTCAGCGAATTGTACACTTAGTTCATTTACCAGTAAGGGCAAGGCTAATGGTACCCAGTCTATTACCCTTCAGATGAAAGGCGAAAAATACCTGCTTAATCAGGGCAAAACCGAGATCATCTGTGATGGCAGCAATGTATATCGTTTCGATGGTGAGAAAACCATTACCAAATCAGCTGTAGAAGAGGGCAGCCAAACATTGAGTCCGCAAAAATTATTGTCAGGGGCATATGATAAGGATTTCACCTATAAATTACTTCCTTCTAAAGGACCTTTCTACGAAATAGAAATGAAACCGATCGATAGTAAAAAGAATTTCCAAAAAGTGAATCTTTTTATCGATAAAGCCAAAAGCACTTTCGCCAAAGCAAGAATTTTGGATAAAAGCAATAATGTAACAGAAGTAAAAATTGGCAACCTGAATCTGAATGCAACAGTGGCCGATGCTAAATTCATTTTTAACAAAGCCAAGTACCCCAAAGATGTTGAGATCCTTGATTAAAATCGTTAGCGT
>CANBSW010000018.1 GCA_947372235.1 Chitinophagaceae bacterium
CCCGGTATTTTAGTATTGAATGGTGATATTATTGATGGATGGCAATTCAACAAAAGATACTTTCCTATCAGTCATATACAGGTTATAAAGGAGATCATGAACCTCTTAAGCAAAGGAACCCGGGTAATTTATATCACCGGCAATCATGATGAAATGATGCGCCGTTACAGCGATATCTCCATTGGTAATTTTCAGATCACAGATAAAGTGGTGATTGAGCTGGATGGTAAAATGACATGGATCTTTCATGGAGATGTGTTTGATGCCACTACAAAAGGAAGTGCCAAAATGCTGGCTAAACTGGGTGGACATGGATATGATATCCTCATCCTGTTAAACAGATTGATCAACACCTGTTTAAAATTATGTGGACGTGAAAAAATGAGCCTGAGTAAGAAAGTAAAAAATGGTGTAAAAAAAGCAGTTTCCTGGATCGGTAATTTTGAGCAGACGGCTGCCGAACTGGCCATTCAAAAAAATTATGATTATGTGATCTGCGGACATATTCATCAGCCACAAAAAAGAGTGGTTGAAACAAAGGAGGGTAAAGTGGTTTATATGAACAGTGGCGATTGGATAGAAAACCTTACTTCATTGGAATACAATGATTCTGAATGGAAGATCTTCCAGTATGCAGAAAAAGATTTTATTAACCAACCGGTAATTGAAAAAGCTATCCTGAAACAGCGTCCAAAACTGAATGTTTTAACAGATGAGGTTTCGTTTTTTCTAAACTCTTTATCACTTCAATCATGAAAATATTTTATGCCGTACAGGCTACCGGAAATGGCCATATTGCAAGGGCCATCGAGCTGATGCCTTATTTGCAGCAATATGGTGAAGTGGATATTTTTTTGAGTGGAAGCAACAGTAATCTGAAAGTGCCATTACCGGTAAAATACAAAAGCAATGGGGTAAGCTTGTTTTACGGAAATCGGGGAGGACTGGATTATCTGAAGATGTTACGGAATTTCTCCCCCTTACAAACAATTACCACAGCAAGAGACCTGCCCGTAGAAAAGTATGATATCGTTCTTAACGACTTTGAATGCATTACATCTCTGGCCTGTAAATTTAAGAATGTGCCTTCGGTAAATTTTGGTCATCAGGCAAGCTTCCTAAGTGCCAATACCCCAAGACCTCAAAAGAAAGATTTGATCGGGGAATTGGTTTTAAAAAATTACGCAACTGCCAATAAATATATTGGGCTACATTTTGATCAGTATGATGATTTTATTTATTCTCCGGTTTTAAAAGAAAAAATCCTGAATGCAGAAGCTGAGGATCAGGGCTACATTACTGTATACCTTTCCCATTACAGTGATGAATTCGTGATCTCCAAATTGAAAAATATCCCTGACTTACGCTTCGAAGTTTTTTCTAAAAAAGTTTCCTCCAGAACTGAAAACGGCAATGTAACTTTAATACCTATTGATAATGATGCTTTTGTTGAAAGTATGACTCATTGCACCGGAGTAATAACAGGAGCCGGATTTGAAACACCTGCAGAAGCATTGTATCTTGGAAAAAAATTAATGTGCCTGCCTATTAAAGGGCAGTATGAGCAATTGTGTAATGCAGCTGCTTTACAAAAATTCAATGTGCCTGTTCTGAATAATATGGATGATCAATTTGTTAATGAGGTGAGTAACTGGATGAATACAAAAAATATTTCTAAACTGGTAATTACAAATTCAACAGAAAGTATTGTTTCTAAAGTGATAGAAACAGCATTATCGATCAGAAAGGAAGAAAATATTTCTGAGTACTCTTTTTCAGGGTACCCAGCTTTTAAGTATTGACCTGTTTTTTCGAAACATTTTTTGAAACACATAGGAACATAGGTTAAGAAAAAGTTCACATAGTCGCAATTCTATATGCCCTTTGCTTTAACCTATGTTCCTATGTGTTTTTAAAAAGCACAGAAGTAAAAATCTTTAATACTAATAATTGACTGATATCAAAAAAATAAGTGCAACAGATTTTGGTGATGATTTTCTTTGGGGCGTAGCTATTTCTGCTGCGCAAAATGAAGGAGCCTATAATATAGGTGGCCGGGGATTATCTGTTTGGGATGTGTTCTCTAAAAGACAAGGCAAAATAAAAAGTGGTGCAAAGCCTTTTGAATCCTGCGATTTTTATCATCGGTATAAAGATGATCTGTTGTTGGTTAAAGTGCTTGGCTTCAAAGTATTTCGTTTCTCTATTGCATGGAGCCGCATATTGCCGGATGGAACTGGTAATATAAATAAGGAAGGAATTGCTTTTTATCACAGATTGATCGATGAATGTTTAAAACTCGATCTCATTCCCTACATCACTTTATACCATTGGGATCTTCCCTACGCCTTAGAGAAGGAAGGAGGTTGGACATCACATAAAATAATAAAATGGTTCAGTAGGTTTACTACCATCTGTGCTAACGAATACGGTACTAAAGTAAAGAACTGGATTATTCTCAATGAACCCATGGGATTTACTTCACTGGGATATATGATTGGAAAGCACGCTCCCGGTAAATTGGGACTTGATAATTTTCTTCCTGCCGTTCATAATGCAGCAATGGTACAGGCGGAGGGTGGCAGAATTATCAGAAATCTGGTAGCTAATTCCAATATCGGCACATCATTTTCCTGTAGTGAAGTAATTCCTTACAGCACTAACCGTAAGGACATTGAAGCCGCCAACCGGGTAGACATTTTAATGAACCGACTTTTTATAGAACCCTCATTGGGATTAGGTTATCCGGATGATGGGTTTGCATTGATGGATAAACTGCATTTGCATAACAAAGCCTGGAAATACACTAAACAAATGCAGTTCGATTTTGATTTTATCGGGTTGCAGAATTATTTTCCGGTTACTATAAAATACAATCCGGTAATTCCCGTCATTCAGGCTTCTGAAGTAAAAGCCGCTAAAAGAAGAGTTCCACATACAGGCATGGGATGGGAGATCAATCCGGACAGCTTTTATAGAATGATCAAACGTTTCTCTGAATATGATGGTGTTAAAAAAATCATTGTTACAGAAAATGGAGCATTCTTTAAAGACAAACTGGTGAATGGCGTTGTGAATGACGTAGAAAGGATGGATTATTTTAAAAAATACATTTCTGCTTTACTCAAAGCAAAAAAAGAAGCCATTAATGTAAATGGCTATTTTGCCTGGACCCTCACGGATAATTTTGAATGGTCAGAAGGTTACCATGCCAGCTTTGGATTGGTACATGTTGATTTTACAACACAATTAAGAACCGTTAAACAATCAGGGCATTGGTTTAGAGAATTTCTTTCTCCCTCTAGTTAAATGCGCAATCAAAAAAGCATCACACCAACCACTTTTATCAAATAGTTCGTGATATGGATAATAATTTATCCATTCAATTTGGAAAGCATCAAATTAAATGGATGCACCCTTTATTTTTTTATGGCCTTCTTACCACACTGCAAAAATAATCACCCGCAAAACGAAGATTAAGAACAATATAATAATTGCCGGGCTGATCAATGTTAAAACTTGATCCATTATAATCCGGAATCATATAGCCGGATGCATAACTTTTTCCAAAACTAATAGTGTCAGAGTTGTTGGCACGTATTCTGAATTCTCCTTTTTGTAAACTGGTATTGATCTTCCAGGTACTCGTAGAACCGTCAAATATCATTTCAGGATCAGAATTATTTACAGTATTAATGGCAGATCCATTCAAGCCCCAGCTATTTATTTTGAAATAATTCCAACAGTTATTATTTGTATTTGCCCGTAACAGATATAAACCTGATCCTGATGATAAAGCAAACACTTTTCCATTAAAACCAAATTTTCCGCCTCCTATATCTGTAAAAGTATTTATGGGAACCCAGTTCTTATCCTTTAATAATAAAAATTGCGGGCCTGGGTTAATGAAATTTATATACCCTTCAAATTCACCATTATTATTTCGTGATACAATATGTGGAGCATTAACAATATCCCAATTCTGGTAATTACCTGGCACATGCATAAATTGGAGTTGATTGTATTCAATGAAATTTTCATAAATAGTCACTCTTAAAGCCTGTGAAATACTGTATACAGGAGAGTTAACTCCATTGTTTACTTTTAATCTTAATTCAACCATATCGGTTTGACCCGGTGGCACCAGTTCGCTTAAAGCCTGATTGGCATTTTTTACATTAATTGAAATTGAATTTGAATTAGTGTTGGCGATCTCTATCGGCTGCGCAAAACTTGTTCCGTATGATGCGGCTTCAATAATATAATTGCAATTCAAACTGCTACCCGTAATATCCCAACTAAAATTTAATGCCGGTATATTCTCATTATCCTGATACAAAACAATGCTGGAAACAGATAATTTGAAATTCTGAATTTGTATGTTATTATCGGCACTGGAAGCAGATGTTATTTTTTTCTGACAGTTGGTTAAAAATACTGCCATACCAATCAAAATGATATATGAGGCCAATACTAAATATCGCATAGATGTTACAGGAAGCAGAGTAGAAGGTTCTCTGTTTCCAAGACAGGGGACTTTATTGGTAACATCTTTTGAATGCATGCTTGAATATCCTCAATTTACAAAAAAAAGAGGGTTAATTAACCTAAAAAATATCAGGTTATTAAATTAATGAGGCTATAAATAAATTGTAAGGGATATCATTTTTTGCAAGTGGAGTTGTAGTCGCAAAACCTGAAATTAACTATTATACAATAGTTTTCTATTCATTTATGTAATATGTAAAATGCTAATACGAATACACCATCGCCATACTTTCCCTTGCCATCTTCTGGTTAAATTCAAAAGCGAGCTGTTTGTGATTTACAATATCGATGATGGTTCCAATAAAACAAAAACCACAGGTAAACAGGAAAAGGATTCCCATCCCATTTTGTCCAACCAAAAAACGTTGAACACCTGCAACCCCCAGAAAACCTAGTACACAGCCCAGTAATATCTGGTCTGTATTTCTGCGCTTACCATTATACACAATCGCAAAGTTTTGCAATTTTTCTTCCGACAGTTCATTGGTAAGCATTTGCAGAAAAACCAGTTCTTCTCCTTCAAGGGATGGGATGAGATTGATCAGGTTGGGCCTCATTTGTTTTGATTATAGGGTATAGTAATTGAATTATTCTCCTAAATATAATAATAACCGCGAAGATTCCCATAGGATGGTGGTGGAAAGAAGTCACAAAATTAAGCCTTAAAACATAATGTATTGAATGTCCGATACCACAGCCGGGGCATTGCCCCAATCCCAACAAACTAAATACGCACAAAGAAGTTTCTGTTTTTTGTACAGGCAAAAAGAATAGAATCAATAATGCGAGCACCCAGAAGATAAATTCAAGTTGCTTGCATATCCATTTCTTCAATAAAAGGAAATAATCTACTGCCATAAGATTTCTTTCTGCATCATTGTGCCGCTGTGTCTCTGTGGTTCAATATAAACCACAGAGACACAGCGGCACAGTGAAACACAAGGTTTTATTTTCCGAATGCTCCAATATTACTGCTGAATATTTTTACTGCAATGGCTAGCAATATCACCCCAAAAAACTTACGCACTGCCAATAAACCCGCCGGTCCCAATAACCGTTCAATTAATTTCAATGATTTTAAAACCAGATATACAACAAGGAGATTGATGAGAATACCTGCTAAAATATACCCTTCATCAAAATTCGCTTTCAACGACATGATCGTTGTTAAAGTTCCACTACCCGCAATGATCGGAAAAGCAATGGGCACAACTGTTCCGGATTGTGCGTTCTTATCCCCTTTAAATATTTCATGACCCAATACCATTTCCAGTCCTAATAAAAATATCACTACCGATCCACCTACAGCAAAAGAGCGAATGTCTAATCCCAATACTTTCAGGAAGGGTTTTCCGGCATATAAGAACAGGATCATCAATCCGCCTGAAACCAAGGTTGCCTGTAAAGAACGGATGCCACCAATCTTTTCTTTCAGTGAGATCAGTAAAGGAACAGACCCCACAATATCTATTACCGCAAACAAAGTAAATGTAACCGTCAGCAGCTGGTCGAGATGAAAGTCCATGTGAATCTTTTTATAAAGGTAAGATTTACAAATTAGGTCGATGCCACTCTTTCCCTGTAAGTGAAACGTTATAAATAATTTCATGCACTAAAGTATCATCCTGCATCACTATTTTTACCACACAACCATAATGAAAACTGAACACATCAAAACTTTCTTTTAATGGCGTGTTGGTTATATGTGAAACAATACTCCTCAAAACTCCGCCATGAGCAACAATTACCGCAGGCTGGTTTTGTTTGGCAATCCGCTGAAAACGATTAATTACTCTCTCATGCATCTGCACATAACTCTCGCCACCCGGTACAACTACATTTACAAAATCATCCATCCAGGGTTGTATCTCCGGTTTGGGAATTGCATTCCATTCCTGCATTTCCCAACTGCCGCAGTTAAGCTCCATCAGGTCTGCATGTAATTCTATTTTGTGTTTGGGAAACAATGCATCAGCCAGTTTTTTACAACGCTGCAATGGACTGCTGTATACGCTTTGAATAGTATTGGGAAGATGAGGAATGATAGCAGCAACTTCCTGCTCAAAAGTTTCTGTAATATCCAGATCAGTTTGTCCATAGCAAATGCCTTTGGCAACGGCAGGGGTGGTGTGTCTGATGAGATAGATCTCCATAACACGAAATAATCTCAGATTTTCGGGATTAAAAAATATGATTTCACGGAATATAAAAAACCGCGCCCTTGGCCTTTGCGTGCATTTTTTCTCGCAAAGGCGTAAAGGCGCGGTTCAAAAGCATATTAGAATACTCTCAGATTTCTATTTGATTACAAAATCAATCAGATAAAAATCCGCGATCAGAAATTAAAAAACCATGCCTTGTGCCTCTGTGTGCAAATTAATTCCGCACAAAGACATGGTAAAAGCAAGTCAGAATTTGAAAATATTATTCCGGTGCAACCTATATTGAAACTGCAGTGTTTGCAAACATTGTCCGCATAAGCAGTCTGTATATTTACTTTCTATAAATACACGTTCCTCATAACTCAATTGCACCTGACTACATTGACATTCTGAAATATTGCCCACCTTGCATTCGAAGTTTCTTTTGCAACGCGGGCATGGTTTGGTTTCATGGGTTGCCATATATTACCAATTAAACGTTACACCCGTATTAAAAATAAACGGAATACTGTTAAACCCTCTCACATCAAAGAATTTTTTAGACCCCAGATTCTGTGCATCTGCAAAGAATTTTACATGCTCATTCAAAGTGTAATCAGCATAAGCACCCAAAATAAAATATCCATCCAAAGCCACATCTGCTTTTTTATATCCACCTACATCATAGCGCTTGCTTACATATTTACCACTAACAGATACAGACAATCCCTTGGCAAGATCTACGGCTGCCGTAAGGTTTACTGAATGTTTTGGCCTGCGCAGCAGATAATCATAACTAACGGTATCCTTTGTGGTAATGCGGTTCTGCGTGATCTCTTCACTGCTTAAGAAAGTATAGTTGGCAGTAATGTTGATATGATCTGCCGGCTTAACATTCAGTTCCCATTCCAGTCCGTTAACCACTTGCTTAACGTAGTTGAAATATTTGAACGTGATATAATTGTAATCAATACCATTATTGATTGTTCTGTTAAAATAAACCAACCTTGTATTGATGTTTTTTTCCGCCAGACTGATCCCACCTTCATAATTAACCGATTTCTCGGCTTCTAATTGGCTGTTGATACTTAACTGATATAAGGAAGGCGCTTTGAACCCACTTGATATACTGGCAAAAACCCTTACATTTTGATTGATGGCATACGAAGGATTAAAAGTATAGGTACTGTTATTGCCATATCTCGAATGATCATTGTACCGGCCTCCCAGTTCTACATTCAGTTTTTTATCGGCACTGTTATAGATCATGGAGGCATACAATGCTTTCTGGTTTAAAGAGGTATCCCTGAACTCACTGCCGTATGGTCCAAAACTGCTTACAGAAAAATAATGCTGGTTATAAGAATTATAACGATAATCAGCACCCGCTAATAAAGTAAGCCCTTCTGCTAAGTGAATACCTGCATACAATTCAACAAACTGCGATTTGCCAAAATAGGTGTTGTTCTCATAAATGGTACTGGTTCTGTCAAGACTGTCGTTCAGATAGTTTCTTTTCAGTTCACTGTACTGATAATTTCCGTTCAAGGTTAAGCCACTTTTTTTATAGATAAATCCTGTACCTGTAATGAAAGAGGTATTGTTGATGTTGTAATCTTTATCATCCGCAAAAACACCTGCATCAATACCCGCTTTATACTGGCTATACATTGCAAAAGTTTTCAGCGATAATGCCGACGATAATTGATACAATAGCTGAGCATTACTAACCGTGCCATCATACCTGTCATTATCAAAATTCTTTTTACCGGTACTGTCATAGGCAGATGAAAAGCCATTAGTGGCTAATCTTGCAAACCTTGCCGAATAGGTAAGTTTATCTTTTTTACCATATACCTGTATGTTGTTTCTTGATGTGGCATAGTTACCCTGACTCAATGTGGCTTTAATATTAAATGCATTCTGCACATCTTTCTTTACTGTAATGATATTTATAACACCTGCAATGGCATCACTTCCATATAAGGTTGATTGAGCGCCCTTACATACTTCAATTCTTTCCACATCATTGATAGAAAAAAGATTCAGATCATAATCAGTGGTAATGGTAGACGGATCATTCAAAGGAATACCATCCATCAGAATCAGTGTTCTTCCTGCCGAAGCGCCACGCATATAAACGGTTTGCACGGCACCTGCATTGTTAAGCGCGCCATTAATGGTAATACCTGCCTGCTCATTCAATAACTGGGCAACTGTTTTGCCATTGCTTTTGGCAATTTGTTCTTTGGTAATCACGGTAATTACTTTACCGGTTGTACTTTGTTTCTGTTCCAGTTTGTTGGCGGTAACCACCACTTCATCCAAAACTTTGATTGTTGGTTGTGTGTCTTTTTGTGCAAAGACCGTACTGCCTGTAAGCAGCGTTGCGAGGAGCGTGAATGTTTTGCTCATTGTTATTTTGTTTTTTAATGGAACAATGAGCTTTCAGGAAAATAAAAAAACGGAGAAATAATAAATTGCCGCTGCAGCAGCCGTTTACAATTCCATGCTTTTCGCCCGAAAGCCGTGAATAAATAGTTTGCACCTGGCAGGTCTTCTGGCTTGCTCTCTGTTGATCACCTTCCCATTTCAGTTTACCCAAAACAGTGGTTTGAAGATTCAACGAGCGTGGGTGAAAAGTGTGTATCGCAAAAAAATACTCACGACTGACGACTCACCACTCACGAAAAGCTTACAGCTACGGGGATAGCGCCGGAATCACACCGGACTTCCCTTTTAATCCCGTTTAAAGCGGGAACCAAATACGCTGCAAATGTAATGTCAGGGTTGGGATAATGAAATATAGTTTAGGTTAAGTTGTACACGGGCAGTTGATAATTTGTTAAGCTGAATGCTAAATGCATAATGCCGAAGGCTTTACACATTGATTTGCATTTGGCCTTATGCATTCAGCATTGCGCATTTTGCATAAAGCATTCAACCTTTTTCCCTACATTTAAACCCACACTCTAAAATCTATGCAGGGAAAACAAAAACTAAACCTCTTCAGTTTCACGATGATCGTGGTTGGGCTGGTAATTGGGATGGGTATTTTCAGAACAGCTGCCACCAGTGCCAAATTTGCCATTGAACCTTCTGTTTATTTTACCGCGTGGCTGGTGGGTGGTTTTGTGGCACTTTGTGGTGCATTAACTTATGCGGAGATCGGCAGCCGATATCCGGTTACCGGTGGGTATTATAAAGTGTTTTCCTATGCCTATCATCCCAGTATCGCTTTTGCAATTAATTGTATCATATTAATCAGCAATGCAGCCAGTTTAAGCGGCGTAGCTTTAATTGGCAGTGGTTATATCACTAAATTATTTCCGCAATTTGTTTGGACGGATATTGATAAAGCCCTCATCAGTTGCGGTGCCATTTTTATTTTTTATGGGATCAATCTCATGGGTTTACGCATGAGTTCAAAGGCTCAGAATATTTTAATGATGATCAAGATCGGAATGATCGTTGTTTTGATCATGGCATTGTTTTTTCCACATCACGATGTGGCATCAACCGTTGCTGCGGTTACAACTCCGGCAGCCGCTCCATCAATGAGCTGGATTCAGAGTTTTGGATTTAGCCTGATTGCCGTATCATTTACCTATGGCGGTTATCAGCAAACCATCAATTTTGGAAACGAAGTAGAGAAACCGGCTAAAAATATTCCGCGTGGTATTTTTATCGGTATCGCTATCATTATCGGATTATACCTTCTCGCTAACCTGAGTTATTATACCATTGTTGGTTTTGATAATATGAAAGGCGAAAAAGAAATTGCCTATGTGGTCATCAACAAAACCTTTGGCAAGATTGGTGCCGATATATTTTCCTTCTTTTTATTTTTTGGAGTACTGGCTTATGTAAATGCATTATTGATGAGTAACCCAAGGGTAATGTATGCCATGAGCGGGGAAGGGGTTTTGCCAAAAATATTCTCCAGACAAAATCCAAAGAACGAAGTGCTCACGGTTTCACTAACCGTATTTGCTGCCATGTGTATCATCATCTTATTCTTTGCACAAACTTTTGAAAAGATTTTAAACTTCACCATCTTTTTAGATTGTTTTGGTATGGTGGCATCAAGCGCTACTATTTTCGTACTGCGTAAGCGTACAAAAAATTTAGACGGTACCGGCATTTATAAAATGAAATTCTTTCCCATACAAACATTGGTGTTCATGAGTGCCTATTTATTTGTTGGAGTTAGTATTGCCATTCAAACACCAGATGCTGCTATCATTGGTGTTTCAGTATTAGCGGCATTTATGGTGATCTATTTTGTAGCTAAAAAATTCACTCAACCAAATACACCTGCAGCGACAGGTATGGAGGAATAACAATGGACGATCTCTCTTTTATCCTGAATGAGCTTGGCGAAGAACGTGATGATTATTTCCGTGCCGTTGCCCCGCCCATTATGCAAACCAGTAATTTTGTTTTTGCCAAAGTGGAAGATCTGCGTAAGGCTTTTGAAGATGAATATTCTACCTGGTTGTATAGCCGCGGCTTAAACCCAACAGTTGAGATCCTTCGAAAAAAATTAGCTGCTTTAGATGAAGCCGAAGACTGTCTCGTTTTCAACAGTGGTGCTGCAGCCATTTTTGCGGCAGTATTGGCCAACGTAAAAAGCGGCGATCATATCCTCAGCGTTCAAAAACCCTATACATGGGCACAAAGAATGTTTGAAGTGATCCTTCCACGCTTCCATGTGAGTGTTACTTATATTGATGGAACCGAGATTGAAAATTTCGAGAACGGTATTCAACCCAATACTGCGATTATCTATTTAGAATCACCTAACAGCTGGTTCTATCAATTGCAGGATCTGGAAGCCGTTGCAAAACTGGCTAAGAAACATTCTATCATTACTATTTGCGATAACAGTCATTCAACACCCCTCTATCAAAAACCCATCACCATGGGTATCGATCTGGTTCTGCAATCAGCTACCAAATATATTGGCGGCCACAGCGATACGGTTGCCGGTGTTCTTAGCGGCAGCCGCTCAATGATCGAACGCATCTTCAACAGCGAATACATGAATATCGGATCTGGTATCCAGCCATTCAATGCCTGGTTACTCATCCGCGGATTAAGAACTTTACCGGCCCGTTTGGAAAGAATTACCCGAACAACTTTACAAATTGTTGATTTTTTGAAGAACCATCCAAGGGTTGACCAGGTCATATTCCCACTGGATCCTTCCTTTCCTCAATATGAACTGGCCAAAAAACAAATGACCGGTGCCTGCGGACTTCTCACTTTCTTAATAAAAGCCGAGAACTGTAAAACCATCGAAACCTTCTGCGATTCACTCAAACATATCCTTATGGCAGTTAGCTGGGGTGGCTACGAATCACTCATCCTGCCCAAATGCGCAGGTATGAAACCCGAAACATTCAACCCCAATAACTCCGAACACCGCTCACTCAGGTTATATGTGGGTTTGGAAGAGGCAGATTACATTATTTCAGATCTCAATACTGGTTTTGAAGCGATTAAACACCTTTCATAACAAATATTCAACCCTTTACTGCGATTCCTTTCCGTCTGTCTAAAATTTAGGCACATGGACGGGAAACCGTTAATTTTGTTATATATGAGAAAGATTTTGATACTTATATGTTGCACAGCCTTTATTCAGGGCCATGCACAAAGATCGTCCGACAATTGGGATCTCAGGCATTGTATTGAACATGCCATTCAGTTTAATGTATCGATTAAACAGGCCGATATTCAGGCCAGAATCGCCGCTTTACAGGTTAAGCAGGCCAAGTATAATGTTTATCCAACATTGAATGGATCAGCTTCTACGGGTGTTCGTTTTGGCCGGTCCATCGATCCTACCACCAATACTTTCGCAACCTCACAATTCCTTTACCAAAATTTTGGACTGAATTCTCAGGTTACCGTATATGCAGGCGGACGATTGAAAACTTCTCAGGAAGTTGCCCAGTTTAATGCACAGGCAGCGCTGGCCGATGTGGCAAAAGCGTCCAATGACATTGCTTTTAATGTAGCAACTTATTATTTACAGGTACTGGCGTCTAAGGAACAGATCAATATCAGCGAAGTACAGATAGCGCAAACCCAAAACCAGTTTGATATCACTAAAAAAAGAGTGGATGCCGGCGTTTTACCTGAATTAAACCTGGCCGAAGTAGAAGCCCAGCTGGCAACAGACAGCAGTAATTATTATACTTCTAAGGGTAATTATGAACAGGCCCTCTTAAGTTTACGTGCATTATTGAACCTGGATACCGATGTGTTATTTGGTATAGAAACGCCCCCGGTAGACCAGATTCCGATCGAATCATTTGCTGATCTTCAGCCAGAGAACGTTTATGAAACAGCTTTGAAATTTCAACCCCTGCAAAAGGCCAATGATCTTCGTATCAAATCGGCACAGAAAACCATCCAGTTGGAAAAATCTTTTTTATCGCCTACACTGAACTTTGGGGCTAACCTGAGTACCAATTTCTCAAACTCATTCAAAAAAACCACCGGAGCAACTTTTTTGGGCTATAGTCCGATTACCGGTGCAGAACCAGTTGTCAATCTGAGTAATGTTAACTACTATGTACAAAACCCACTTTATAAAATATCACAAACAAATCGTGGTTTGGGAGATATCTGGGAAGGATGGGGTAAACAGCTGGATAATAATTTCGGACAAAATGCAGGGTTCACGTTAAGTATTCCTATTTATAATAACCGTTCTGCCAGGATCAATATTGAAACAGCAAAGCTGAACCTTAAAACAGCAGAACTCAGAAAAGCACAGAGTGATCTTACACTTCGTCAGGATATTTACACAGCCTACACCAATGCCGTAACTGCCTTACAAAAATTTAATGCCGGTAAGAAAACGGTAGAAAGCACACAAAAAGCATATGAATTTGCATTGAAAAGATATGATGTCGGACTGCTGAGTTCATTAGACCTGATCACTAACCAAAACAATGTTTTACGGGCTAAAGTGCAACAACTCACCAGCCAGTATGATTATGTTTTTAAAATGAAATTGCTGGAATTCTATAAAGGGAAAGGATTGAAATTATAATAACTGATTAATGCAGGTAGTTAATTAACCATTGTTGATGTTATACGAAAATTCGTTTTATGAATAAGAAATTGATCTGGATAATTGTTTTGCTGGTAGTGATCATTGGAACACTTATCGGGCTTAAAAAAGCCGGAGTAATTGGAAAAGAAGAAGGTATTAAAGTAACTTCTGAAAAAGTTACGGTAAGAACCATTATTGAAACAGTGAATGCCAGTGGTAAAGTATATCCTGAAATTGAAGTAAAAGTAAGTCCCGATATCAGCGGGGAAATTGTGGAGTTAAATGTAAATGAAGGCGACAGTGTTAAAAAAGGGCAGATCCTTGCAAGGATCTATGCAGATATTTATCTTACCCAGCGTGATCAGGTAGTTGCCGGAGTTAATCAAACCAAGGCACAGTTATCCAACTCAACAGCCAATCTTGCAGGTTTAAAAGCCACATTGGATAATTTAAAAAAGACCTATGACCGCCAGTTAAAATTATTGAATGATAAAGTGATCTCCCGCTCAGAGTTTGAGGGTTCAGAGCAGGCTTACCTTACTGCCCAGGCAAATTATAATGGAGCCAGAGAAGGATTAAAAAGTGGTGAGGCATCGATACAAAGTGCAGAAGCACAATTATCCAAAGCCGATAAAGACCTTTCCAGAACAGTGATCATTTCTCCAATGGATGGAATGGTAAGTTTGATGAATGTAAAAAAAGGAGAACGTGTTGCCGGTAACAGTTTTAATGTAGGAACAGAAATGATGCGTGTTGCCGATATGCGCAGCATTGAAGTAAGAGTAGATGTTGGTGAAAACGATATCCCTAAAGTAAAACTGGGCGATACAGCTATTGTTGAAGTAGATGCATACACCAATAGAAAATTCAAGGGACTGGTTTACAAAATTGCCAATCCTAATACCGGACTTACAGCCAATTCCAGTGCAGAAGTAACCAACTATAAAGTACATATCCGCTTGCTGCCTGCCAGTTACCAGGATCTGGTTGGTCATGGCAAAGGGTTTCCTTTCCGCCCGGGTATGAGTGCAAGTGCAGATATTCAAACCCAGACCAAACACAATGTATTGTCTGTTGCATTGAATGCGGTAACAACCCGTGATAAAAAAGGCGATAAAAATCCAAATGATAAAACAGATGAAAAAGATAAAAAACCAGACGAAAACAAAGCAAAATCAACAAGCGCGGATGATGATATTCAAACCGTAGTGTATCTGTTACAGAAAGACAATAAAGTGAAAAGAGTGGTTGTTAAAACAGCCATACAGGATCTGAATAATATTGAGATAACAGAAGGCTTGAAAGAAGGAGATGAAGTGATCACCGGCCCTTATTCAGTAGTTAGTAAAACATTGAAAGAAGGAACCCTGGTAAAAGTGGTTCCCAAGGAGAAATTATTTGAAGAAAAGAAATCTAATTAATAATAAATAAGATTACAATAGCGGCGGACATTGTCCGCCGTTTGTTTTTATAGCATACCGGTTTCGTATGTTTGTAAAATCATTAAACGATTTGGAAATGCAGTTTGGAATCATTGGAAGCGGAAGTTGGGCCACGGCACTGGCTAAGATTCTTACCGATAATGGTAATTCAATTAACTGGTGGGTACGAAATGCAGATACCATCGGATATATGGAGAAAAGAAGGCATAATCCACATTACCTGCGGGGTGCTTATTTTAATCTTCAACAATTACAGTTAAGCGCCGATCTGAAAAAGGTAGTTGCTCAATCCGATGTTTTGGTGATAGCTGTACCCTCTGCATTTGTAGAAGATGCACTTACCCAACTTTCACCGGATATGCTGAAAGGCAAAAAGATCATTTCGGCCGTAAAAGGAATTTTGCCATCCGAAAATCAACTGCTGAATAATTACCTGGCTGCTCATTTTGATTTTCCGTTGACAGATTATTTTACCGTTCTTGGCCCCTGCCATGCAGAAGAAGTGGCAGCTGAAAAACTCTCTTACCTTACATTTTCCGGTATTGATGAAACAACCTGTACAAACATTGCTTCTTATTTCAATACAGAATACCTGAATACAGTTGTGAATACCGATGTAACCGGTGTGCAGTATGCAGCGGTGCTGAAAAATATTTATGCCCTGGGCGCTGGTATTGCCCATGGACTTGATTACGGCGATAATTTTCTAAGCGTATACATTGCCAACAGCGCAAACGAAATGGTTGGGTTTTTAAGAAGGCTGAACAATACCTATCAACAGGCTTCCGACACAAATAATTATGCCGCATCCGTTTACCTGGGCGATCTGCTGGTAACCTGTTATTCCCTTTATAGCCGTAACCGTACTTTTGGTAATATGATCGGAAAAGGATATTCAGTAAAGTCTGCACAGCTGGAACTGAATATGGTGGCAGAAGGCTATAACGCCAGTAAATGCATCCATGTAATGAATGAAACAGTAAAAGCATCCATGCCTATTGCAACCGCCATCTTCGAAATACTTTGGGAGCATCTGCCGGCTTCAGAGGGATTTAAGAAAATAGAAACATTTCTGCTGTAAATAAAGTGGTAACTTTAAGTCATGCCATTCTCATTCACCTTATTAAGCCCGGGAACCTTACTCCTTCTGATTGCAGGGGTGCTATTGGTTAACCTGTGTAAAAGGATATTCGGGCATCATAACAGTCACTAACAAACTGTTACAACTGGAAAAGATCTGAAGCAATTCCATCCGCTAAAAATTTGCCCGCATTGGTTAAAGTAATTGTATTATCCGCCAAAATAATATGGCCAAGCTGGATATGTTTTTGAGCAGTATCCATCAATAATGAATGTTTTTCATCGCCCCATTCTTTTTTTATTTTTTTGAGAGATATGCCTTCCATGGTTCGCAAACTTGTCATGATGTATTCATTCAGTTGCTGCGGTTCTGTTAATACTTCTTCTTCAAAAGGAACTGCTCCTTTTTCTAATGCAGAAAGATATAAGCTGTTATTGGCCACATTCCATTGCCTGCTTTTTCCATTGAACGAATGAGCAGAAGGGCCCAGACCCAGATAAGGTTTCCCCTGCCAGTAACTACTGTTATGTTTGCTCCTGAAACCCGGCCATGCAAAATTGGAGATCTCATAATGCTCAAAACCTGCTGCGGCTAATCGTTCTGTGAGAATGGAAAAATGCCTCGCCTGTTTATCTGCATCCACATCATTCGATTGATGCGCATCGATCATTTTCGCCAATGCTGTTTTAGGTTCTACCGTTAATGCATAACAGGAGAGATGGGGGATTTTCAATAACAATGCAATATTGATATTCTGCTCCCATTTTTCATCCGTAAGACCGGGTGTTCCATAAATAAGATCAATGGTGATATTGCTAAAGCCGTTTTGTTGTGCAAGTTTGATACAATCCATAGCCTGTGTTGCAGTATGCGCCCTGTTCATCCAGCGGAGGTCATCTTCAAAAAAAGATTGAATCCCGATACTTAACCGGGTAATACCGGCATCTCTCCATACAGAAAGATTTTCTTCATTGATATCATCCGGGTTGGCTTCCAAAGTGATCTCAGCATCAATATCCACAACAAACAACGCTTTCAATCGGTCAATCGTACCCTGCACTTCCAGCTCCGTCATTAACGAAGGGGTTCCTCCTCCAAAATAAATGGTTTCAATTTTTTCGGTCAGGTATGATTTTCTAATGTCAGCTTCTTTATTAATTGCTTCTATCATCTCAGGCATTCTTTGCCTTGTAGTAGAGAAATGGAAATTGCAGTAATGGCAGGCTTTTTTACAAAATGGGATATGAAGATAAATGCCAGCCATTGTAAGTGATTCTGTTTAGCTGTCAAAAATACTCCTAATAAAATTGTCATTCCAGTCAAACCCAAACCCTTTCAACTTTGAACCTCAAACTCCAAACCCAAATCCCCAAACCATTTCCTATTTTTGCCACATGGCCGGCTTGAAGTTTCTTTTTGGGATGATCTGTGTAATAGGTTGTGTAATTACCGGCATGGCTCAAACTGATACTACCAGTAAGATTGAAACCACTCGAAACCACCCCGTCACTATCCCCATAAAAAATCTGTCGGTTAAAAAAGTGATTGCAGATACTGCACAGCGCGAGTTTGCCGATTCTGTTTTACAGGCCGACAGCTTACACATAGCTAAAAAAATGGCTGACAGCCTCAAAGCCGATTCGATCAGAAAAGCTGCGGTCCCTCAAAAACCGGTAGTTGTGTACGATACTTCTACTTACAAAAAATACCAAACACATCCCTACCTGCCCCTTCACAAACAGGCTATCTATATGCTGATTGATTACCGAAAGGCTGATTCCAAAGATGAATTGTTCTATTTGATGGCGGGAGTTATTTTAATACTGGCTTTTATCCGGGTAACGTTCTCGAAATATTTCAGAAATATTTTTTTATTGTTTTTTCAAACCTCACTCAGGCAGAAGCAAACCCGCGATCAGCTTTTGCAGGATAATCTTGCATCTCTGCTTACCAATTTTTTGTTTGTGATCAGTGCCGGCTTATATATCACTTTGATCATACGTTATAAAAACCTGAGCAATATTTCTTTCTGGTGGCTGGCAGGAGGAACTGCAGTGGTTTTGCTGGCAACCTATCTTATAAAATACCTGTTCATTCTTTTTACCGGTTGGGTATTCAATTCCAGAGAAGCGGCAGGTTCTTATGTATTTGTAGTTTTTATGGTAAATAAAGTGATGGGCGTAATGCTGATCCCATTCCTGCTTATCCTGTCATTCTCCGGTCCACAAATGGTATCGGTGGCAGTAACGGTTTCTGCTGGGATGATTTTACTTCTGTTTGGCTACCGTTATTGGGTATCCTTTATCGCTATCAGGAATAAACTGAAAGTGAATGCGTTGCATTTTTTCCTATACCTTTGCGCCGTAGAGTTGCTTCCCCTTGTGTTAATATATAAGATATTGATCAATTATTTTACAGGAAGTTTATAATTTTGCAAAATATACGAGAAGCGCATGCTAAAAAACGGGTCAAAAAATTCAGGTACAGCAAAAGCAACCAAACGAATTCTGATTTCTCAACCCCGTCCGGAGAGTGATAAATCCCCATATTTCGATTTGGAAAGAAAATACAACGTTGAGTTGTTCTTTCATCCGTTTATTAAGCTCGAAGGTATTCCGGCCAGAGAATTCCGCAAACAAAAAATAGATATCATGTATTATTCGGCCGTAATGTTTACGAGCCGTAATGCCATCGATCATTTTTTCAGGATGTGCGAAGAAATGAAAGTTACTATCGGGCAGGATACCAAATACTTTTGTATTACCGAAGCCGTGGCCCTCTATCTTCAGAAATTCATTCTTTACCGCAAACGCAAAGTGTTTTATGGTGCCGATGGAACCAATAAGAGCATGTTTGACGTGATCAACAAACACAAAGAAAACGAGAAGTTTCTTTATGTATGCAGCGAGAACCAGCAGGATAATGAGATCGTAAACTGGCTTAAGAACAATAAATGTGAATACCAGCTCGGATTCATGTACAGAACCATCAGCAATGATATTAAAGATGTGGTTTGTTCAAAAGATTTTGATGTGATTTGTTTCTTCACCCCAAGCGGTGTTAAAAGCCTTTACGATAATTTTCCCGGCTTCAAACAAAACGGAACTGTTATCGGTGCTTTTGGCAGCAATACATCAAAAGCGGTTGAAGATGCAGGTATGGTTTTAGAGATCAAAGTACCTTCTCCACAAAAACCGAGTATGGTGGCAGCATTAGACCAGTTTTTGCTGAGTACCACTCCTGTAAAAAAATAATATTCCCTTTTTCAAAACTATATTTCAGCCCCTCTTCGTGAGGGGCTTTTTATATTTCGTAATATAGCTTTCTGAAAGCCAATCATCTTATGCCTCATACATATACCAACCACCTCATTCAGGAAACAAGTCCCTACCTCTTACAACACGCACACAATCCCGTAAACTGGTATCCCTGGGGAGAAGAAGCTTTGCAAAAAGCAAAATCAGAAGACAAACCAATTCTTGTAAGTATAGGTTATGCAGCCTGCCACTGGTGCCATGTAATGGAAAGGGAAAGTTTTGAAGATGAGAGTACGGCAGCAATGATGAATGAATACTTCATCAACATAAAAATAGACCGTGAAGAACGCCCGGATCTGGATCATATTTACATGGATGCCGTTCAGGCCATGACCGGAAGCGGCGGCTGGCCACTCAATGTTTTTCTTACACCTGATACCAAACCTTTTTTTGGAGGCACTTATTTTCCTCCGGCACGGGCTTATAACCGCGCAAGCTGGAAAGAAATATTAGAAGGCGTTTACAAAGGTTTTCAGGAAAAAAGAGAAGAGATCATTTCACAGGCAGAAAGCCTTACAGGGCATTTACTTTCTTCCAATGCATTTGGCATTCAAAAACCCGGAGAAGCATCATCTATTTTTTCTGATGAACAATTACAGGTTATTGCCACCAAACTGCTGGCCAATGCAGATACAGAATGGGGCGGTTTTGGACAGGCTCCAAAATTTCCACAAAGTTTTTCCATTCAATATTTGTTAAGGCATTATCATTTTACCAAAGATGAAGCATCATTGCGGCAGGCATTGTTAAGTCTGGATAAAATGATCGATGGCGGTATCTACGATCAACTCGGTGGCGGGTTTGCCCGTTACAGTACCGATAATGAATGGCTGGCCCCTCACTTTGAAAAAATGTTGTATGATAATGCATTGCTGGTAATTGTGATGTCGGAAGCTTTTCAAATCACTAAAAATCCTAAATACGCAAATACTATTCAACATACACTGGCTTTTATCACCAGAGAAATGCTGAGTGATGAAAATGGATTTTACAGCGCACTGGATGCAGACAGCGAGGGAGTGGAAGGCAAATTTTACACATGGAGTAAACAGGAGATCGATGCTGTTTTGGGTGAAGAAGCCGAACTGTTTAATAACTATTATGATGTAACCGGTAATGGTAATTGGGAACATACCAATATACTTTGGGTAACACAGTCCATCCAAGAATTCGCTTCGGCACATGGATTGACACCAGAAGCCTGGGAAGCTAAACTGGCTGTTGCGAGAGAAAAACTCATGCAACAAAGAAGCCTTCGGATCCGACCATTATTAGATGATAAGATCCTCCTCGGCTGGAATGCTCTTATGATCACGGCTTTTGCCAAAGCATATGCCGCTTTAGGCGATTCAGCTTATCGTGAAATGGCTATTCAGAATATGGCATTCCTCGAATCAAAGTTTATCAATGAGGATGGTTCCTGGCATCATACCTACAAAAACGGAATTGCCCGGATCCCGGCTTTTTTAGATGATTATGCGTATCTCATTCAATCATATATCCATTTGCAGGAGATCACCGGTGAAGGAGAGTACCTGGTAAAAGCAAAAAACCTTACCCATTGGGTGATCACTCATTTTGAAGAGGCAGAAACCGGCTTTTTCTTCTATACCCATAACCGCCAAACAGATGTGATCGTTCGTAAAAAAGAAGTGTACGACGGCGCCGTTCCCAGTGGAAATGCAGTAATGGCGTTTAATTTGCTATACCTGTCCATAGTTTTTGAAATACCTGAATGGACGGAAAGAGGTCATTCACAATTGAATTCTTTGGGTAAAGCCATCACAGGTTATCCGGGTTCGTTTGGTGTTTGGGCTATAACAGCTCAGTTGATTACCAAAGGAATTCTTGAAATTGCAATTACCGGGCAACATGCAAAAGATTTTTTGTGTCCTGTACTGGAAAGGTTCATACCCAATAAAATTATTCAGGTGGAAGAAACTAAATCATTGATTTTCCCGTTATTAGCTGGAAAAACAGGAGATAAAGAGGGTAAAACAGCCTTTTATCTATGTAAGAATTATGCCTGTAAGGCACCTTTTTTTACAATAGAAGCGCTTTTAGCAAATGTGTAACAAAGTTTGCTTTAATTTGCCTATTATGACAGCGGTTTCAATTCTTAATTGTTGTATGAAACCATATTTGTAGTAACCTATCTTAACTTTTGTAGTATCGAAAGCATTTTTACCTAAAGAAGTAATTTTATTGGTAACAAAATTGCAAAATCGGCCCAACTGCCGATGGAAAACTTATATTTGTCACTGTCATAAAATCAGTCTCATACGATGAAAGGGTATTTAAGTAATATTGTTTTAGTCGCCTTCTGTCTAAGCCTTGGATCTTGCTTTTTGAAAAAGAATGCCAAATCCAAGGGGTTGCCCGATGATGGTCAATTGCATGGGGTGGCACCTACTGCCAACAAAAGCATGCCTACTCCAAGAAACATGGTGTATATCCCACCGGGTACCTTTCACATGGGACCAAGTGATGAGGATATCACCTATAACTATACCACCCGTAACCGTCAGGTTTCTATCCCGGGTTTTTGGATGGATGCCACAGAGATCACCAATAATGATTATCGTCAGTTTGTAAACTGGACAAGGGATTCACTTGCTTTTAAAATTCTGTTTGGACAGGGAATTAATAAAGCGGATGATACCATGGCGGTTGACTGGAAAAAAGTAGCGACCATTAAATGGGATAAAACAACGGTTGAAAAGTTAAATGAATTAAACCTGGCACCCGATAACCGTATCTATGGCAAACCGGAGATCGATCCTGATAAGATCATGTATCGGGTTGAATATTTTGATCTTCCGGCTGCTGCAAAAAGAGAAAATGCCGGCTTACCAAGAAGTAATTTTATCAGACGTGGCGATCAGAAAATATATCCGGATACATTGGTTTGGATGAGAGACTTCTCTTATTCTTACAACGAACCAATGACCAAAACTTATTTCAGACATCCTTCCTTCGGAAACTATCCTGTTGTAGGTATTAACTGGAAACAGGCAGTAGCTTTTTGTCATTGGAGAACTCATTACCAAAATGCATTCCTCGAAAAACGAAAATTTGCCATTGATGGTGACTATCGTTTGCCAAGCGAAGCAGAATGGGAATATGCAGCCCGTGGAGGTCTTACCAATTCTATGTTTCCATGGGGTAGCCCTTACCTGAGAAACAAAAAAGGTTGTTTACTGGCCAACTTTAAACCCGGCCGCGGAAACTATGCTGAAGATGGCGGTTTCTATACCGTACCTGTAAATGCCTACTGGCCTAACCAGTATGGTTTGTTTAATATGGCAGGAAATGTGGCAGAGTGGACAGGTTCTTATTTCTACGAAGGAGCTTACAATTTTATGGCCGATATGAGCCCTGATATCAGGTATGAGGCCAAAGATTCGGATCGCCCACGCGAGAAAAGGAAAGTGGTGCGTGGCGGAAGCTGGAAAGATGTTTCATACTTCTTACAGGTTAGTACACGCAACTACGAATACCAGGACACAGCTAAATCATACATCGGATTCCGTTGTGTGATAGATCTGGCACCTAAAATGAAAAAATAAAGAAGTATAACAAATAATTTCATCAGCAATTTTATTGATAAATCATTTAGCTTATCGCACCCCCCGGTGGATCAGCTGACAATTGTAAATTCATAAATCTAAAAATCAGAAAAATGGCAGCTGCAATTCCTCCTAAGATTTCCAAATGGTTTGATGTATTTGTATCTATTGCCGCAGCAGTAGTTATATATGGTGCTCTGCAAAAATTATTGCACTCGCCCATTGCAGATTTTATGCTGAAAGTAGGTTTAACGGTTGAGGCTGTTATCTTTTTAGGATATGGAGTCTTATACCTTATTTATCCGGCTATCGATGATCATGAAGTGCACCTGCCCGGTGGTAAAGCTGCAAAAGAGGGAAATTCTGCATTGGTCAGTTTGGATAAAATGCTGGATGAAGCTAATATCACCCCCGATGCACTTACCAAACTAAGCGAAGGTTTTCAGAGATTAAATACTACGGTTGGCCAACTGGCTGATGTTTCTAATGTTGCCGTTGCAGCCAATGATTTCTCTGCCAAAACAAAAGAAGCAACCATTGCTATTGCAGGTATTAAAGATGCAGCCACCAACGCCACGCATTCATTGGCTGGTTTTCATGGTGCCTCTGAAAGCAGCAAACAGTTTCATGAGCAGATGCAGTTCTTAAACAAGAACCTCGCATCACTCAATACTATTTATGAACTCGAATTACAGGAAGGTAATAACCACCTGAAAGCATTGAACTCTTTCTATGGTAAATTAACACAGGCTTCAACAGCTATGGCAGGAAGCGCAGAAGATGCACAGAAAGCAAAAGAACAAATAGCTGCATTGGCAACCAACTTAGGTAAATTGAATCAACTCTATGGCAATATGCTCACTGCCATGCAGGGTCGATAAGAGTAAGGTTACCGGAAGAAAATAATTTTATAAAACGGATGTTTTTAAAAATATAAGAAAGAATGTCATTACCTAAGGAACCGCGGCAAAAGATGATCAACATTATGTACCTGGTGCTTACCGCACTGCTGGCACTGAATGTATCTGCCGAAATTTTAAATGCATTTAAAACAGTAGACCGCAGTTTGATGACTGCAAGTGGTATTGCTGAGCAAAAGAATGTAGACATATTCAAATCTTTCCAGAAAAAAATTGAAGATCCTAAAACAAAGGAAAAAGCAGAGATCTGGCTGCCCAAGGCACAAAAAGCAAAAACGCTTGCAGATGAGATTTATAAATATGTAGATGATCTGAAACAGGAATTGAAAAAAGAATCAGATCTTAAATTGATAGATGGAAAAGAACAGTATAAAGAAGATGATCTGGAAGCTTCTACCCGTTTATTCATTTCTAATCCGCCGGAAGGTAAGGGAAAGGGGAAAGAACTTTATGCAAAGCTCAAAGCCTTTAAAGATCAATTATTAGATATTGATCCGGGAATTAAGGCTGATGTAGGACCCAATCTTCCACTCGATCTTTCAATCCCAAAAAGTAATAATACTGCCAGTAACCAGGAATGGGCTTATGGATATTTTCATATGACACCTTCTGTTGCCAGTATCACTATCCTTAGTAAGTTTCAGAACGATATCAAGAACAGCGAAGCACAGGTAGTTGAATATTGCCACAAAGAAATTGGTGAAGTAGAAATTATTTATGATGCTTTCCAGGCTTTTGCACAATCAAACACCCAGTATATTATGCCGGGCGAAGAACTGGTAATTACTTCAGGTATCGGTGCATTTAGTAAAGCAGCTAAACCTTCTATTACTATTGATGGTGCAAACGTTCCTTTAAAAGATGATGGTTCTGCAGAATATAAAATGAGAGTAAGTGGTGCAGGAAATTATTCAAAGAAAGTAAAGATCTCTTTCCTGAAACCGGATGGTACTACTTCTACTGTTGAGAAAGAAGTTAAGTATACAGTTGGTATTCCTTCAGGTTTAGTTGTATCTACAGATAAAACACGTGTATTTTATCAGGGACTTCCCAATCCGTTAAGTGTTACCGGCGGTGGTGGTGGTGGTGATGAGAAAGTAAATGTTACCATTGAAGGTGCGGGTGTAAGCAGCAAAAAAGTGGGACCCGGCCAATATGAAGTTAATTGCCAGAGCACTGGTTCTGCAACAGTGGTGGCTTCTGATGGAAAGAATACTCAAAAGATTACCATACCAATTAAGAAAGTACCTGATCCATTGGCTACGGTGGGGGGTAAAGCGGGCGGACAAATTGCTGCCAATGTATTTCGTGTTCAGAAAGGGGTAGCCGCTGAATTGAGAGACTTTGTATACGAAGGTGTAAAATATGAGGTACTATCTTATATCGTATATTTTACCGGAACAGGATTTACTGAGAATATTGGACTGGCAGAAGTTACCGGTGCTTATTTTTCTCCGGAAGCTATCGCATTAATGAAAAGATGCCAGCCTGGTACTACTGTAGTAATAGACGAAATTAAAGTTAAAGGACCAGGTGGTATTACCAGATCATTGGAACAGAATATTTCATTTACTCTTCAATAAATGTGTGTATGAAAAAGGTTTTTTTGAAAGGCATTTTATTACTGATTGTTACGGCTTCTGCTGTATCAGTAAATGCCCAGGGTGGTTACAGACGAGGAGCTGCGGCTAATAAACCTGCTGCCACTCCTGCTAAGGACACAACCAAGCAGGCAGCCGGTGCTGGTGCAGCCGGTACATTGAATAATAATTCGAAAGGAATTGTTACACAGCCTGCAGTGACTCCTGTAACAACAACATATAAATACGATACAACCAATCCCGGTGGTTTTGATGCCAAACCGGAGATCGCTTTGCGTAATAACTATGCGGTTGACAGAAGTATGGTTAAAGACCGTAAACCACTTGAATACAGGTTTCTTCGTGATGATGATAATATGTGGAGTGAATTTTTATGGAGAGAAATAGATGCAAGGGAAAAAGTTAATCAGTCTTTCATGTATCCTGGAAAAGATGATAATGGCGACCAGCGCTTTTTCTCCATTATGCTGAATGCGATCAAGAATGATTCTGTTACAGCTTTCTCTGCAGATGATGACCGTTTTACTACGCCCTTAACAATGGATCAGGTATTTAACCAAACAGCCGGAAAATTAGATTCGGTTCCTGTTACAGATCCTATTACGAATGTTACGGAAATTATTATTACAAAAAAACCAAGGTTTAGTCCTGATTCTGTATATACATTCCGTATTAAGGAGCAGGTTGTTTTTGATAAAGAAGCCAGCCGTTTATTTACCAGGATCATCGGTATTGCGCCCATTGCTAAACAGGTAATTGGAGGTAAATCTCAGCCACGTATCTTATTCTGGATCTATTATCCTGATTTGAGAAAGACCCTGGCCAAGACCGATGTATATAATCCAAAGAATTTCTCAAGCCGGATGACATGGGAGGAATTATTTGAGAGCAGGTATTTTAACAGCTATATCATCAAATCCAGCGCCAATAACCCCGGAGATAAATACCTGAATGCGATGATCAAGGACCCGTTGTTCCGTTTACTGGAGGGTGAAAATATCAAAACAAGGATCTTTAATTACGAACAGGATCTCTGGCAATATTAAAATTCAATTAAAGAAAATAGAAAAAGGGCTCATTTGAGCCCTTTTTTAGTGATTATACTACAAGGTTGAAATATTTGTTTACATAAAATTTGGTAAATAGATAGCAATCCTTAACTTCGTTACGGTTTTTCATAGGATATTGGATTTTAAAACGGGGCTGGATTTTTATCCTGGCCCCTTTTTTATTTTTCAGGGGTCTGGGACAGGATAAAGGCGGAAATTAAAATTTTTGCTTTTGATCTGCCAATTACAGCAGCCAACTCCTCTTCTGATCTTTCTTTGATCTTTTTTACTGATTTGAACTCTTTCAGTAATTGATCGATGGTGTGTTCACCAATTCCACTAATCGATTCCAACTCGTTCTTAAACGTTCCTTTTGATCTTTTATTGCGATGGAAGGTAATGCCATATCGATGTACTTCATCGCGTATGCGGCGTACCAGTTTTAAGCTGTCGCTTTCCCAGGGAAGTTTGAAAGATTCAGTATCGCCCGGAAAGAATAATTCTTCTTCATTCTTTGCCAAACCCACAACCGTTGTTTGATCTGCTATTCCCAACGCCCGGATACTTTCCATAGCAGCGCTTAGCTGGCCTTTTCCGCCATCAATGATGATTAGTTTAGGTAATGGAAGTTCTTCTGCCAGCACCCTTTTATAACGCCTGTGAATCACTTCTGTCATCGTTGCAAAATCATTGATGCCTTCCACTGTTTTCACATTAAAATGACGGTAATCATTTTTACTCGGCATTCCATCCCGAAAGCAAACCATAGCTGAAACAGGATAGCTTCCCTGAAAATTAGAGTTATCAAAACATTCAATATGATCAGGTACTTCCTGCAGATGAAGATATTCCTGCAATTCATACAATACTTTCTTTTTCTCCATATCTGATTTGCCTTCCAGATGCAGGATCTTTTTCTTTTTCAGTTCCTCTTTAAAGTAAACCACATTTTTTATCGATAGATCCAGCAGTTTTTTCTTGTCGCCACCTTTTGGAATGGTGATGGTAATGGTTTGACCGGGATATTCTATTTCAAAAGGAACAATTATTTCATTGGATAAACTGTTAAATGATGACCGCAGATTAGCAATAGCAAAACCCAATACTTCTTCTTCTGTTTCTTCGAGTTTGGTTTCTAATGGTACTGTATGTGTTTGAACAATGGTGCCGTTTTGCACCATCAGGTAATTTACATAAGCCCAGTTATCTTCTTTTAAAATAGAGAATACATCTATATTGGATAAATGGCTGCTTACTATAATTGACTTTGACCTATAGTTTTCAAGATGTTCAATTTTTTTTCTGGTCTCTTCTGCTCTTTCGAATAACATTTCAGTAGCCTGTTGCTGCATTTCTGCTTTAAAGTGACTGATCACAGAGCCCAGATTTCCTTTCAAAATATTTCTTACCTGTTGCAATCCTTCCTGGTAATCGGCAGCGTTCTGTAAGCCTTCACATGGGCCTTTGCAGTTACCCAGATGATATTCAAGGCACACTTTAAATTTGCCTTTCTGAATGTTGTTTTCTGTTAGATTTAACTTACAGGTCCGAAGAGGAATATATTGTTTGATAAAACTGATCAGGTCCCGCACTTTGCCTGCAGAGGTAAACGGACCAAGGTATTCGGAGCCATCGTTTATTTTTTTTCTGGTTAAAAAGATACGGGGGAAGGGCTCTTTTTTGATAACAATATAGGGATAGGTTTTATCATCTTTTAAATTGATATTATATTTTGGCTGGTATTCTTTAATCAAAGAATTCTCCAGTAAAAAAGCATCCTGTTCAGAATCTACAATGGTAAATTCAATATGATGGATCCGTTGAACAAGTTCATGTGTTTTATAAGTAGTAAAGGTTTTTGAAAAATAGGAACTGATTCTTTTACGTAATTCTTTTGCTTTACCCACATATAATAATTGCCCATCGTCATCATAATATTTATAGATGCCGGGTTGTAAGGGAATGGTATGTGCGATCTGTTGAAATTGGGTTGCTGTCATATGTGCCGTATCTAGGGCTTATCGTTCCAGTTGATATAATTCAGTTCTGTTGAATGGTAACCATTTTTAGTTGAGATGGTTCGGTTGATCTGAAAACTCTTGTTGGCTTTCCAGTTATATTGTTCTGCAAAACTGGTATCGCCCTTATTATAAGAAGTTCGTATAAAAACCCGCTTTACCAAATTGGTTTCTTCATCAAGTAAAATATCAATGTTCTGAACTGTAGCATCAGAATTACCCGGCTTATAATTCAATGTAACACTTCCGGTACTTAGGTCGTGAAAAACAGATTCCTGATACAATATCTTTACCTGCGGTGCAGAAATATCATGAGTAAGAAAAGTTGCCGCTATTGATGCGAATGCTTCTTTGCTAAGTGATACGGAATCTTTCTTACCATCTTTTACTGAGATTCTGTAAATATTGAAATTTCGCAGGTCTACATACTGGATCTGTTCTTTGAAAAAAGTTCTCAATGGAAAAAATTTAGCTGTATCTGCCGGGGGCGTTGAGGAATGCTGATCAGCAGTATGATTATTGCATGCAAACAATCCCATGATCAATAAAACAAAAGTACCCATCCATATTTTCATGCGATAAAATTATTCAATCATTGGCAGAAAAAGTAATAAGTTATACGTACTAAGTTGTAAGTAAAACGGCTGCTTACCTAAAACGTAGTACGTATAACTTATTACTTTTTTTATTTGATCTGCCGGGTAAATCCTAAGCGTACACCATAATCCATCAGGTATTCCTTAATGGGATACAAATTGGTGTAAGTTGGCAGATGCTGGTACCTGATCTGTGGCCCCAGTTGCCAGGACGAAGCGCCTGAGGTATAGGTCAGGTTCAACCCTAAACTGGTATTGATATTCCATTTACGGATAAAGTCATTACCGCTGGTATAGTGCTTGTAGTCGGTAGACAGCAGGTAAGTATTGTTGTTAAGGGTAAGAGTTGGCTGAACCGATGCCTCTGTATTAATACCGAGGTGTTTACCTTTGATCACATCCCACTGAATGCCCAATGGTACAGATAATTGATACACTTTATTATCCAACTGTGTTTTATTATAACCGGTATTGTTATTATAAGGCGAATAAAAACTGATGGTTTCAACCCCCCGATAATTGATCAGTTGTAAAGAGGTAAGATCATTTGTGGACTGGAATGTTTCTATATAATACTGCCTTACGTTTAACTGGAGACCCGTTTTAAATTTCACCCTGCTGCTCATATTGTAAAGAACGGCAAAACCAAGTTCTAATCCCATTGCAGGTTTATGTCTTACAACATTATTTACATCTGCTGAAAAGTTGGAATTAAGCGGAACATTTTGTGCTGACGTGATCATGGAAGCATTGGCTGGCTGAATGATCTCTTTTACTTTTTCGTCAGATAATTTTCTGTAACTGGTAGAGGGAGTTACATAGAACTGAAAACCAAATTTTGAATTACGTTGAACAGGCTTTGATTGTACATAGCCAAAATCTTTCAGAAAATCATCTGCACCGGTATGCTTCTCAGACTGTATTTGACTATTAGCAGGGGCGGCTGTTTTGGTTTCTGTGATGACAGGTGGTTCGTTATTTTCTTCTATTGAGGAAGAGGGTAATGAATTATTAGACAAATCCTGTAATGTACGGTCAGAAAGATTGATAGCGAGGTGGTCAACCATTTTATTTGCGATCGATGAACGGTCGTTATTAGCAAGGGTTTTAACGGGTGCATCAACCGGATCTGTTTTGCGGTTGGTTTGTTGCACATACTGTGGAATGATAGTTTCATTCAGATTAAGATCAGCAAATGTTTCGGCAGTGATCTGTTCAGCAGCCATACTTTGGAAATAATCTTTTTCACTCAGTTCTGTTGCTTTCACAACCGAAGGGATATTTTGTACAACGGGAGGTTGTTTCTTAACTGTTGCAGTAATATTTACCGGCATAATATGCTGAACCGGATGATTATTCAATAAGGTAGAAATGGTTAATGCTGTAATGATAAAAAGGGAAATAAATGTAAGTGCCGGCCAGGCTTTATACCCATGAATTTCTGTACGGATATTCTTCCAGATATGGTCAGAAGGATACATCCGGTGCTGTTTTACCTCATCCTGTAAAAACTGCTCAAATTCGTCGTCTTGGTAAATCTTGTTATCCATATTCAAAAGCAATCAACACTTTTCTTATACTACTTATTCTTAAAAGCTGCGGCCCAGTTGAATTCTTCTTTCGGTTTTTCGATGATTTTTTTCCGGATCAGAATCATTTCCAACATGGCTTTTGACCTTGTGTATTGGCTACGGCTGGTACTTTCTTCGATATCCAGCATTTCACCAATTTCTTTGTGGCTGTAACCCTCCAAAGCGTACAGGTTTAAAACGGTTCTGTATCCTACGGGTAACAACCTGATGCATTCAACGATCTGTCGGGCCTGCATGATGGAAGGAACTGTCTCCTCTTTTACGTGCAATGTATTGGCATAGGCCAAATCCACACTTTCGTTGAACTTCTTGTGTTTTTTCAGAAAATTGATGCAGGTATGAACGATGATTCGTCTGATCCAGCCTTCAAAAGCACCTTTGTTCTGAAATGTATGTATCTGGGTAAATACTTTGATAAATCCTTCTTGCAACATATCTTCTGCATCTTCGCGGCTTTGCCCAAACCTGTAACAAACACTAAGCATTTTAGGGCTATAGCGGTTATAAAGTTCACGCTGCGCTGCTGCATCGTTATGTAAACAGCCTGAAATAATGGCTTGTTCCGTCATGAAGGGGGATGTTTACCCTAAATATAGGACATTATTCTGTTTTGAATGCTGCATTATCCCATCAAAAATTCAGCATTTATTCATTTTATAAGTTTTCGAGTAACATTGTGGCCGCATTTTTTAGGTTGGGGCAACAATTATTGTTGCCATCGTATCCTATTAACACCCCGTTAACTGATTCTTATGGAAAGAAGATCACATTTATCATCCAATATCCCATCTTCTTCTCAGAAAGCGCCTTTTACTGCGCCGCCTCCAAATGGGGGATTGGCTCAGTATACAGGTGTGTGGACTGAAAATGAGGTGATCCATCTTCTCAAAAGAACCATGTTTGGTGCAGCCCGTGCGGATATCAATTATTTCAAAGGGCTTACCATGCAACAGTCGGTTGATGAATTATTAAATCCGATTGCCCCATTGCCAGATCCTCCTGTAAAAGAATATGCTACCCCTACCAATACCACCAATTCAGATGGAAATATTGCTTTGGGATCAAGTTGGGTATTGGATCCCAATACGGATGGTACGGTTAATTTTTACCGCCAGCAATCTTTTAAAAAATGGTGGATGGGGGTAATGGTAAACCAGGACAGAAGTATCCGTGAGAAGATGACACTTTTCTGGCATAATCATTTCTCAACCGAAACCACTGTTATCAGCAATGCACAATACATTTTCAAACATCATTTGCTGTTACGTACCTATGCATTGGGGAATTTCAAGGCATTAACAAGAGCTGTTACCATTGATCCGGCTATGTTGGTTTACCTGAATGGTGAGAGAAATACCAAAACTGCTCCCGACGAAAATTACGGACGCGAATTGCAGGAATTATTCTGCTGCGGAAAAGGCCCGGATTCAAAGTACACAGAAGCAGATGTAAAAGCTGCAGCCCAGGTTTTAAGCGGATGGAAAAACAATTCTGCAACCATTACTTCTTCATTTGACAGCACGAGACATTTAACTACCGACAAAACATTTTCTGCTTTTTATAATAATACAGTTATCAAAGGAAGAACCGGTGCAACAGCGGGTGATCAGGAACTGGATGATTTTCTAAATATGATATTCGCAACTACAGAAGTTGCCAAATACATCTGTCGCAGGCTTTATCGCTGGTTTGTATATTATGATATTGATGATGCGGTAGAAACCAATATCATCAGTCCATTGGCTGATATTTTGCGGTTGAATAATTATGAGATCAAACCGGTATTAAATACTCTTTTAAAAAGTGAACACTTTTTTGATGTTTTGGCAAGAGGCTGCCAGATCAAAAGTCCTGTAGACCTGGTAGTGAATATGTGCAGAGAATTCAATGTTGCTTTTCAACCTTCAACAGATTATCTGAGCAATTATGGATTGTATAATTACCTGGTAAGTTCTGCAACAAATATGCAGCAAAGCATTGGTGATCCACCGGATGTAAGTGGATGGAAAGCCTATTACCAGGCACCACAGTTTTATGAAGTATGGATCAACAGTGATACATTGCCCAAGCGCAACCAATTTACTGATACCATGGTTCAGACGGGTTATACTTTTAACAGTAAAAAAATGATAGTAGATGGAGCTGAGTTTGCGAAAACATTACCCAATCCCGGAGATCCTAATAAACTGATCGATGATATCTGTAAAATCATTTTCCGGATAGATATTTCTGCAGCATCGAAAACACAGTTGAAAACAGATATTTTATTGGGCGGACAGTCAACCGATTTTTACTGGACAGATGCCTGGAATCTTTTTATATCTGCGCCGGCAAATGTTTCGAATACAACAACTGTTAAGAACCGTATCCGCGACCTGTTAAAATATTTTATGGATCTGGCTGAATACCAGTTAGCTTAATATAAAACCATGAAAAGAAGAGATTTTTTACATAAAGCGATACCTGCAGGCGTGATGCTTCCTTCATTGGTGAGTGGTTTTTCATTCAGGGCATTCAGTGCAGATTCTCCCATTATGCAATCGCTTTTATTACCTGTAACAGAAACGGATCATGTATTTGTGATCATACAACTGAATGGTGGTAATGATGGTTTGAATATGGTAGTACCTATAGAGAATTTCAATAATTATGTAAACGCCAGGTCCAATATCTATATCCCTGAAAAATCTTTACTTGCTTTGAATGGTAAAGTGGGATTACATCCGGCTATGACGGGTTTGTCTTCCTTGTATAATGAAGGAAAGTTAAAAGTGGTTCAATCGGTTGGCTATCCTCAACCCAGTTACTCTCATTTCAGGGCTACAGATATCTGGATGAGTGCAAGTGACAGTAATACTGAAGTAAATAGTGGATGGGCCGGGCGTTATTTGAATTATGAGTATCCTAATTTCCCCAATGGTTATCCAAATGCAACTATGACGGATCCTTTGGCTATACAGATCGGATCTTCGACCTCATTAACATTACAAGGTCCGGCGGTGAGTATGGGAATGAGTATCAGCAATACCAGTAATTTTTATAACCTCATTAACGGAGTGCAGGATCCGTCACCGAATACTCCTGCAGGTAAGGAACTGAGTTTTATCAGAATGGTATCGCAGCAAACGCAGAAATATGCAACGGTAATTAAAGCGGCGGCAAACAATACGGTACAACAGGTAAGTTACCCTACAAAAAATTCTTTGGGCGATCAGTTGAAAATTGTTGCACGTTTGATCAAAGGTGGATTGAAGACAAGAATCTATATGGTTAATTATGGCGGATTTGATACGCACTCTGCCCAGGTAGATAGTGTTGATAATACCAAAGGCAATCATGCAAATTTATTGGGTAATGTGAGTGACGCGATTAAGGCTTTTCAGGATGACCTGAAATTTTTGGGGGTGGAAGACCGTGTTGTAGGAATGACTTTTTCTGAGTTTGGAAGACGCATCAAAAGCAATGGAAGTGATGGAACCGATCATGGTTCTGCAGCTCCGTTGTTTGTTTTTGGAAAGAATGTGATCGGTGGAGTTTTGGGAGATACGCCAACCATCCCTGTTACCGCAACTGTGAATGATAATCTTCCGTTTCAATATGATTTCAGAAGTATTTATTCAACCATTTTGGCAAACTGGTTATGCGTGAATGATCTTGACCTGCAACAGATCATGCTGAAGAATTTTCAGATCCTGCCATTGGTAAATGCGGGCGGTTGTAAGAAAGCGGTAAACCTTTCGGGCGATCAGCTGATCAGTAATTATCCCAATCCTTTTGTTACTTCTACCGTAATTACTTTTCAAACTGCTGGTGGGCACACGTTGATACAAATTATGGATACTTCTGGACGTGTGCTGGCCAATCTTACCGATAAAGAATATACAGCAGGGACCTATACCGTTGTATTTGACGGCTCTTCTTTGCCTGCTGGCGTGTATTATGCCAGGTTGCAGAATATGGCGGTACAGCAGGTGAGGCCTATGTTGAAAGTGCGTTGATGCCATAAAAACCCTGTTCACCCGGTTATCATAAAAAAACCTGAAATTTCTCAGGTAGGTTATGTTGTGCATGAAAAGCCCCTACATTTGCAACAACGTAACAAAACAATTCTGGCAAAATCTACTCAAATACGAAGTGTAATAGCAGGCATCCTTCTGGTGCTTTTTGCATTTGGTATTACGCCAAGATTAGCCTTGCACAATCTGGTGGCAAATCACAAAGATGGCAGATCCAAATTTTCCTCTCTTCCGGATGGTCCTTTTTCAAAACAATTAAGTAAAGCAGGTTTTAATTGTCAGTGCGACAATACCATTATTGAGTCTCCCTTTTTGCAGGAAGCAGGAACTGCATCAGTCGTTATCACATCGGCATTTGAAGCATACAAGAATACTTATACAGAAGATGTTTACTCCTCACAGGAATATTGTTCCAGTCTACGCGGCCCACCTGCCTGTTAATGATTGTAAAATGTAGACAACGGAGTTACGAGTAACTTCTATTCTTAATTTATTTCATTGATGACCATTCATGATGAAAGTTGATTCAATTGTTTATGAAATCATTTACTACGTATAGTACTTTATTTATTTTATGTATTACTGCATGCCTTGTACAGCCTGTATTTGCAGGCGATGCCGGCAATTCTTTTCTTAGTGGAAAAATAACCGATCTCAAAACAGGTAAACCATTGGCGGGTGCTGCTATCATTTTGCATGAAGCGAAAACGGGTACAACTACTGATGAGAATGGTAATTACAAAACGCCTAATGTTCCCGCAGGAAAATACCTTGTTGAAATATCTTTTACCGGTTATGCTTCTATTCTGGAAGTGATGGATATTACCAATAACCCGGTTAAGAATTTTGCATTAAAAGAAAGATTTGTAGAGAATGAAGCTGTAACGGTTACCGGTGTTGCATCGGCTACCAAAGTGCGCCAATCGGCACAACCGGTTTCTATTGTAAAAAGAAGTGACCTGTTACAAACCAGCTCTACCAATGTGATAGATGCATTGAGCAGATTGGTACCGGGTGTTTCAGGATTATCAACCGGCCCGGCAGTATCCAAACCTGTGATTCGGGGATTGGGATATAACAGAGTGGTAACGGTGCATGATGGTGTAAGACAGGAAGGACAACAATGGGGTGATGAACATGGAATTGAAATTGATGAATACAGTATTCAGAAAGTGGAAGTGTTGAAAGGTCCGGCATCCTTATTTTATGGAAGTGATGCGATGGCCGGTGTGGTGCATTTAATTACGAATGTGCCTGTTGAACAGGGAACCATGAAAGGAAATGTTCTGGCAACTTTTACAGATAATAACGGCATGTATGGAGGAAGTGGAAACCTTGCCGGACATTTGAAAAATGGGTTTAACTGGAATATGTATGCCACTTCAAAATCAGCAGCGGATTATCAGAATAAATATGACGGTAAAGTGTTTAACAGCCGTTTTTTTGAAAAGAATTTTGGCGGATATATCGGCATCAATAAATCATGGGGCTATAGTCATTTATTGATCAGCAGTTTTAATCAAAAGCTCGGAATTGTAGAAGGGGCAAGGGATTCGGCCACCGGAAAGTTTTTGGCGTATGAAGAAACTCCATTGCAACATATTGCCACACCAAGTGAGCTGGATAGCAGAAACCTGTTAACGCCCTATCAGCATGTTTCGCATTTTAAAATAGCCAGCGATAATAATATTTCTTTGGGTAAAGACCGGCTTGCCGTGAATGTTGGCTACCAGGAAAACCAACGGCGAGAGTTTGGTAATCCTGCTGCAAGGAATACGCCGGATCTTCATTTTGATTTGAAAACCATCAACTATAGTCTTCAATACAATATGGCGGAGAAAACCGGATGGAAAACATCATTGGGGGTAACCGGTATGTATCAGGAAAACAGGAATCTTGCCAATATTGCTTTGATACCCGAGTATAATCAGTTTGATATTGGCGCATTTGTATTCACTAAAAAAACATTCAATAATGTTACCATCAGTGGCGGCTTTCGTGGCGATACAAGAAATGTGACGGGTAAAAATTTGATACAAAATGGGGTGGTAAAATTTGCCGGGTTTGATAAATCGTTTGGAAATTTCAGTGGCAGTATCGGGATGGGATATAGTGTGAATGAAGATGTGACCATCAAATTCAATATAGCCCGTGGTTTTCGTGCACCAAGCGTGAGTGAGCTGGCAAGCAATGGGGCACATGAAGGAACCAACCGTTATGAATACGGCGATAATAATTTAAAAACTGAAACTTCTTTTCAGGCAGATGCCGGACTGGAAGTGAATACACAACATTTTGGATTGATACTGAACGCGTTTTATAATAATATACAGAACTATATTTTTTATAGTAAACTGGAAGGAAGAAACGGACAGGATTCATTAGTGAATGTTGGCGGCACCAATATTACCGCATTCAAATTCAGACAGGCTGCTGCTACATTGGTAGGATTTGAAATAAAGTTTGATCTGCACCCGCATCCGTTAGACTGGTTGCATTTTGAGAACAGTTTTTCAATGGTGGCCGGGCATTTTAACCAGAGCTTTGAAGGAACCAATCGTTTGCCGTTTATTCCGTCGGCACGTTTACAAACAGAGCTGCGTGGCGATTTTAAGAAAGCAGGTAAAGATGTAAAGAATCTTTATTTCAAAATAGAAATGGATAATGTGGCAAAACAAAATCGTGTGTTTACTGCGTATGATACTGAAACGCCTACCGATGGGTATACCCTTTTCAATCTTGGTACTGGAGCGGAAATAACCAATAAAGGCAAAACTATTTTTGGCATTAATATTTCACTAAATAATATTGCTGATGTGGCTTATCAAAACCATCTGAGCCGTTTAAAGTATACGGATATCAATAATGTTACCGGCAGAATGGGTGTTTATAATATGGGGCGTAACCTGAGTGTGAAAATTAATGTGCCGTTGGAGTTTAAAATAAATTAAGGTATTAGAAAACTGTGCCTCCGTGCCTTTGTGAGAAATTATTTGCGCACAAAGGCACGGAGGCACAGTTTGAATGATTAAAGGAATGGATTTCCGATTAATCTTACCAACTAAAAATTGCTTTCACCGCTAAGTTTCTTCCCATATTATAAATACCGGAAGTTTCGTTGCGTGTTCTGTTATAGTACTCGAAATATTTTAATCGGTTCTGGTGCGATTGGTAAGCAGTGTTAAAGAGATTATTGATGTTTACAAACAGCTGACAAACTGATTGTTTTTGATGGGTACGGATTTGCGTACCAAATCCCATATTCACTAAAGTATATCCTGGTGTTCGGGTTTCAGTATTATCTACTGCATAAAACTGATTTTGTGTTGCAAAGCTTTCGGCTTCTGTTTGAAGATAAGTGTCGGAAAACAGGCTATTGATAGCGGGCAGGTTGATCCTGATCCTGCTGCCTGCACGGAAAGGTGGAATCAGGGGTAAGTATTTTGCAGCATTACCAAGCAGTTTCAAGGTTTCATTATCTGTATTGATACCTGTAACAGTAGTCAGATTACACTGAAGATCGAGCCATTGCAATGTTTTTGGGTGAAAGGAAAAATTTGCTTCGGCTCCATATAATCTGGCACTGCCCTGTTTATATTGGTAAGTAAAATTGCCGGGAATAATTTCCAGTGGTTGACCGTTTATATCAAATAATTTTTGAAAGAATATATAGTTGTTAATACGGTTATTAAATATTTCGAAACTCAGGTTCCAGTTGGTATGGTTGATCAGTACGCCAATATCTGCCTGCCAGTTGGTTTCAGCATTTGCATTTCTGTTTCCGATATAATAGATATGTGCGCCGGGGTCTAATCCGTCAGAACCAATTTCAGGAATAGAAGGGCTTCTGTAACCACTGGCCAGATTTGCTTTAACTGTAATTTCATTATTAACAGCATAGGCAACACCAATACTTGCCGATACCCCTTTAAATACTTTTTCGTAAGAAAGGAAATTCAGCGTAGCTCCGGATGTATCCGGTACATTAACCTGCTTATAAAATCCGCTGTTATTTTGTTTCCGGGTATAAAAATTATTCCAGTGAATATTTCTATGATCAAAACGAATCCCGGCCGAGATCACTGTTTTTTGAAATTCTTTTTTTCCAATCAGAAAAGTACCCACATCCAATAACTTATAATCAGGAATAGGAAAATCGGTAGCATCTTTATTTTTATTTTCCTGGTACATTCCGTTGATACCATAGGTTACACGAATACCGGCCCATTCAGGGAAATTATATTTTGCTTCATAATTAAGTGTATTCAATCTGATGTATAAACCGGCCTGTGAAGGATTTGTGGGATGATTGTATTCTCTTCTGTTGTTTTGCTGAAAGCCGAATAATGTATTCAATTCGCCTTTTCCTATGGTAAAAACCGCTTTGTGGTATATGCGATAGTGTTGAATATGCTGGTGTAAAAGAGAAATGGAATAGGCACCTAACGCTTTATTGCTTACCATTGGCCTGTTCCGGATATCATCTTTCTCTGCCTCCATTGTTTGGAAAGTAAATGCACGTGTAACAGAATCCCGGCTGCCATCAGGGATTTCCTGTAAGTTATCATAGAGATTAAGCTGAAGGTATTGTTTGCTGTTCTTTTTCTCCAGACCCGTCATCAAAGAAAAATTCTTTTCAGAAAATCCGGTATTGTAAACTCTTTGGTCAACAGGGTTCTGATAATCTTTTGCCATTTTTACTGAGCTTCTTATACTCCATAAAAATTCTTTTTTGTGGTAATGCATTCCCAGCGTAGTTCCTGCCATGCCATTATTGGAATGGTATTCTGTGATGATATCACCCTTCAGCTTCCCAAAGGTTTCTACAGGTATTCCTGGTATCAGGTTTACCACACCGGCAATGGCGTCAGACCCATACAATAAACTGGCAGGACCTTTTACAATTTCGGCGCGTGTAATACTGTAAGGGTCAATTTCAATACCATGTTCATCCCCCCATTGCTGACCTTCCTGCCGCATACCATCATATAAAGTGAGAACCCTGTTATAGCCAAGTCCGCGTATAAAAGGCTTGCTGATATTAGGTCCGGTAGTAATGGCACTGATGCCGGGTACTGATTTTAACAAGGCATCAATCACATTGGTGCTGGTACTCCGGTTCAGTTCTTTTTGTGGTACGATGGCAATTGATAAAGGCGTTTTTTTCATTTTGGTGGCACCGGCTACTGCGGTAACTATTACCTGATCCAGTTCTTTTTCATCCTCCATCAGCCTGAAAATACCGGTGCCCGGAATACTGATCTCTATGTCCAGATTTTTATAGCCGATACTGTTTATCCGGATATCATGTTTTGTTGTGATCGTGCTTTCGATCCTAAAAATACCAGTACTGTCTGTCAGATATGTTTTATGATCGGTGAGATCCAATACCGTAGTTTTTGCCAGCGGTTTCCCGTTTATGAAATCAAGAATCCGTCCTTCAAAATTTTTCTTTGGTGAAGAACTGTTGCTTTGCGCTAGTAAGCCGTTGCACAGCATTACCCATAAAATAATACCCAATATTTTCATGTTGTATGTATCCTAAATTTAGACAAACCTAAATTTATATTTCGATATACATAAAATAAAATTTAAACGTATTGTATTTCAATAGTTTATGGAAATGAAAACGTGTTGTGATATTTTTAAAACGATCACTCTACTATTCAAAATTTTATGTCGCTCTAGGGCCGCTGGGCCCCGTCCCTGTTACCGGACTGCTTTGGCCTCTGATCAGATCTGCTTCGCATGATCTGATCTGTCTACGCTTCGCTGGACACCGAACCCAAAGACATTCCACAGGGACTGATTTAAAATTATTCATCGATCACACTGTTATCACAAATTTTATTTCTCCAATAGCTAATATTTTGACCTTTGTAATAGCACAAAACATAAATATATAGTCTGAGCTGAATAAGAAAACAGAAAAGCATTTCCTGATTGTTTGGATCAAACGCCTGATATTTTTGTAAATTGCCGTTATGGATATTTCAATCAATACCCCGGCCTTATTGTTTCCGGCGATCAGTTTGATCATGCTGGCGTATACCAATCGTTTTCTGGCATTGTCCAATCGTGTGAGAACCTTGCATGATAAATACCAGAATCAGGAGCAGAGCCATATCATTCATGGGCAGATCAAGAACCTGCGTTATCGTTTAAAACTGATCAAGAATATGCAGGCATTGGGGGTACTAACTTT